>NZ_KB904298.1 GCF_000379925.1 Porphyromonas levii DSM 23370
TAGATAACTTAGACATCAAGGTGGAGAACCTCTCATTTAAGTACGACATCTATAGCCCAACTCCTATCCTAGACCATCTCAATCTTACTATCCCCAATGGCAAGGTAACGGCTATAGTGGGTGCCAGTGGAAGCGGAAAGACCACTTTGATAAAGCTACTGCTTGGGTATTATTCGCCGTTAGAGGGCAGTATAAAGGTGTCAGGAAGAGACCTCGAGGAGTACAATCTTAGCTGGTGGCGGAGCCGTGATGCAAGAGGGATATCTCTTTAGTGACACCATCGCTCGGAATATCGCCATAAGTGACGACACTCCAGACATAGAGCGGATACGGGCTGCTGCTCGTACGGCTAACATTGCAGACCATATAGAAAGTCTTCCGCTGGCTTACAATACAATGATTGGGCAAGATGGTCAGGGTATTAGCCAAGGGCAAAGACAGCGAATATTGATTGCCAGAATGGTTTATAAAGACCCTACATTTGTATTCTTAGATGAAGCCACCAATGCTCTTGATGCCAATAACGAGCGAGCTATCACAGAGAAGCTAGAAGACTTCTACAAGGGTAAAACTGTAGTGGTGGTGGCTCACCGTCTATCTACTGTCAGAAATGCCGACCAAATCGTCGTACTTGACAAAGGAAAGATTGTAGAAGTAGGCAACCATGAGAGTCTTACTGCCAGCCGAGGCAAGTACTATGAACTCGTGAAGAACCAACTAGAGCTGGGTAACTGATATGGAGAAACAAGAAAAGAGCTACGAACTGAGAAGCGAAAAGATGCGGAGCATTGTGGGACAAATCCCTCCCGCACTTGTCAGATACGGCACCATCATCCTATTTGCAGTCTTGATGGTCTTATTTGGTATCGCCTACTTTATGCCCTACAAGCAGGTCTATTCAGGCACCATTACCTTTTACGATCTTTCAGAGCCTAGCACAACTGCTTATATAAGCTATGCCAACGGCAAGGTATTGACCAATATTGAAGAGCCTATTCCTTTGACTCTCCATCTTGAGACAGAAGACTTGGACGTTCAATTGAAAAGCATAGAGAACAGGCGAGATACGCTTAATCGCTATCCATCAATTGTAACACTTCCACCTGAGCAAAAAGTATGGTTACCCAAGCTCCAAAATAGCACCTTTGACTTTACCATCATAGAGAATAACGGCAATTTGCTTGGTCACCTTATCTCAGTTTTAAGCACGACTCTGGAGTGATTTGTTTTCCCCTTGTGGGGAGAGGGTCTTTTGTCGGGAAATAGATTCTCTTGGAATAAATTTTCCTCCGCAGGTTAGTCGTGATGTGGGGGGTGAGCGAATGGTTGTGGATATATATGGTAAGGACGTGGCAGATGTGGTCTGAATGGTTGTAGGCTTTGGACTTTGTCCTCGCAGTGTGTTGGTATTGTTAGATTTTATGTTTATTTAGCCGTTGTTCTCTGGCGGAATTCGTAAAAGAATCGTACCTTTGAGAATAGAAAAAGTTTAACGATTTAGAGTTTGAATGATATGATTAAGAAGGAATTATTGAAGGCAATCAACGAGCAGATCAATTTTGAGTACGAGTCTGCATTTATCTATAGGAAGATGGCGATTGAGCTGGAGACTCAGGCTTGGACTGGCTTCGCACACTGGTTTGCAGCTCAGTTCCACGAGGAGATGGCACACGCCGAGGAGATGCTACGCTATGTGCTAGAGCGCGGTGAGAGGCCAGAGCTTAAGGATATCAAGATGAATGATGTTAAGCTGGAGACGCTAGTGGATTACTTCGACCTCGCTTACAAGCACGAGTGCAAGGTATCGGAGCGTATCAATGATATTGTAGCTATGGCTATCGAGCAGAAGGACTACGCTACCGAGAACTTCTTCCGTAAGTATGTCAATGAGCAAGTAGAGGAGGAGGCAACTACTTCTGGTATCCTCGACCGACTCAAGCTAGTGAGTAGCAATGCTGGCTATATGATTATGGATAGGGAGCTAGGTGCTCGCAAGTAATTCGAAGGGTTATACATAATAGCAAGGGCGATACCAAAACGGTGTCGCCCCTTACTTATGCTTATAGATGATCGTGCTTCAGTAATGTGCCCCTGCCTTGAGACGCTCAAGATGGCATACAAGGAGTTTGCCTTCGTCGTCGTGGAGGTGCATGCCATTGCCTAGGCAGTACTTCCAGTCTTTGCACTGGGCACAGGCGCCTATCTTTGCCCAAGAGCGATTGCGGTACTTCTCGAATCTATTTTCCCACACCTCCCAAAGGTTGTCGTGGTGGATATTGCCCTGCTTGTAGTCGTAGCGTATGCTGGGGCAGGCACTGATAGAGCCATCGCAGAGGATAGAGGCGACATTGATACCTGCGCGGCAGTGGTAAAACTGTTGCCTCACTCGCCCTTCGAAGCTGCCGAGGTAGCCTTCGCAACCATACTGGGCTTGTATCTTGCCCTCTTCGTTGGTCTCGCAGATAAAGTTCATGAGGTCGTAGTGCTGTCGGTCGGATAGCTGAAGCTCTCTGTGCTCCGCAGCTCTGCCTACAGGGAAGATGGAGAAGAGTCGCCAGCGCTTCACCCCTTGGTCTATCAATTGCTGACGAAGGGTAGGGAGGGAGTCGAAGTTCATGGGGTTTACACAGGTAACGACATCCCATAGAATATCATCCACTTGGCTCAGGAGCTGTATGGCATGCCATGCTCTTGCGTAGCTGAGGGGGTGCCCCCGCATGGCGTTGTGCGCCTCTTCTAGTCCGTCCAGACTAATAGTGGCAGTATGGATGCCGGCTTGTCGTAAGCTCTCGAGCCTCTTTTCGTCGAGCAACATTCCATTGGTCACTATGCCCCAAGGGTAGCCCCGGCGATAGAGCGCAAGCCCTACTTCCTCAATATCTTTCCGCACAAGTGCTTCGCCACCTGTGAAGATGATGAGCAATTGGTGGGGCTGTACATGTGGGGTGAGGTCGTCTATGATCTGGATAAATTGGTCTGCCGATAGCTCCTCTACTCCGCTCTGTACCCTGCAATCGCTTCCACAGTGGGCGCAGTGAAGATTGCACCTGAGGGTGCACTCCCAGAAGAGGGTAGTCATCTGGTGGGTGCGGATGTTATCGTCCCTCAGGATACGATGAGCTTCTAGTGCGAGCCTTTGTCTGAGGGAGGGGGTAAGGGAGGGTTTATTGCGACGGAAGAGCAGAGACATTTACTTATCTGGTTTAGGAGTGGTCGTAGGTTCGTGAGGGACGGCATCTTTTGTCTCATACTCACGGTAGGGCGTGCCGTACATGAGGATAATTTCGCCATAGGGCGGACGGATGGAATCTTGCTCCGGTAGCACTGGTTGCTCGGGCGGAGGGGTCTTGGTCTTCTGCACTGTCTTGCAGCCGGTAAGACTAAGTACGCCTAGTGCCCCTATCGTGAGGAGGTTCCGTTTGAAGCGTTTCTTCTTCACGTTACTTGCGCTCCACTTTTAGGTGGATGCTCTTCTGCACAGTGCCGTTGTCCCAAGAGTCTATGTTCCTCTTTGTGAAATCGGCAGTGGTTATCTTCTCTTTCTGAGTGAGGTCGGTGACGAAGCCGTTCTTTGGCCCATCGACATCCTTGACTACGAAGGTTACTTCGTGGTCTTTGTACATACCATTGTAGCGCCCATCGATAGTCGCACGTCCATCGCTATCGGTGTGCTCTCTCTCGTCGTCTTGGAGGATGCCCACGAGGAGACCTTCCACTGGTCTGCCTACTTGGTCGGTAACCTTGACCTTGAACTGGTACTTCACTGTGGGCGTGCCGTACATGCACATGCCATTGTTTATATCCGAGCGGTCGCACCCTGATAATCCTAGCCAGCCGATGAGCGTTGCCACTCCGGCAGACAATAATGACCTGATAGATAGATAAGTCCTCTTCATAGCAATATACATTTGAAAGTGATACCTCGCCCAAAGGTAGCTATAATTTACTTATTCACAAAAGTGGAAGGTCTCCCAGAGGGGCTAATTCCCATTTTGAGGTTTGTGATCACACACCTGCGGTGTGTCAATAGTCTGAAAAAGGGGTGGCACAGCAATGGGGGTGTGTACAAAAGGGGCAATTGGTGTATTTTACACCAAATCATATTACCGTACGGTATGTAGAGTCAAGCCATGGCATGTTTCCAACCTGTTCTGTACCAACACATTAAGTGCCCCCCCCATGTGGAGACGCAGCATGCTACGCCTCTACCGCTGGCGTGGTACCCTCGCAATTTTGGACTTTTGACACACTCTCATAGGCTGATGAGGGTTGGCCCCCCCCCTTTTTTCATACTACTACAAATGGTGATACAGAAAAGACAAATCTCATATAAAAAGTTGTTGCACGGTGGCGAGCCTCTGCGTTGTGTAGCGATATTCAAATCGTCGAGAATGAGTTTATTATGAAACATTCTCAATAATTGCCCTTACAAAGTTTATATATGAGTTTTAGAATCTGAAGTAAAAACCGAGTAAAAGTTCCAGTGGACGAATTTGGTACTCCAATGTGTAGCTTGTCAGTGCACTAAGCGATGTATAGCCATATGTTCGGTTGTTAAATAGATTACGTGCAGTCAAATTGACCTCCCACCCTGCTGGAGCAGAGTACACCAACGAAGCATCCGCCAGAAGATAGTGCTTCCGCACATTTTCAGTAATCTCATTGTAATAGTGGTTACCTGTTAGTTCTACTCGCCACGATTTACTCGGGACAAAAGTGAGATCTAGCCTCTGAGCGTAATTATTTCTCCGCTCAAATCCCTGACCTTCCCCTTCCTGACCGCTCTGATTGTACGAAATCTCATAGAGCAGAGTCGCCCAAGTCGCAGGACGCATAGAGATTTGACCACTCAATATCAGCATATCGTAGCGATACGGAGTCAGCTCTTTTTGTAGCAACAGCTCCTGATTGCCCAACGAATAAAGAGCATTGAATGTCAGCACACTTCTCAGCCACATAAAGCCCTTACTCACACGACCATTGAGCGTCCATCTATCGCCTCTACTCTCCCGAGCTATGGGCTGCAAAACCATATAGCGATCCACGAAGTCACGACTACTCAGATGACTGGTGCGAAAACGATTATAAGAGACCGATGCACTTGCAAATAGTGCCTCTAGTGCATTACGATAGTTTGCCGAAAAGCTCGCATAGCCACTTTCACGATTTCCCAGTTCCTCCAGACCCAGCGAAAGCGTGCGATAGTTATTGAGGATATATCCATCGTACCACTCTTGGTCATCGAGGATTTCATTGCGATAGCGTACTGAAGCAGAGAGCTTCAATCGTGTCGTTGCCTGCAGTTCCAATCTGATACGTGGCGATAGAGGAAATCGATGAAGTCGGGTCGTCTTGCCACTTTCAATGCTATACGGTGTCCAAGCAATCGGTGCTTCTATCTCACTCTTAAAGTTTTTATAGCTATAGCTCAGTTGTGGTGTCGCATAGAGCTGATAATAATTGGCTCTTACATCATTTTCCAGCGGAGAGAGCGAAAGTTCCAAACCACTTAGATGACTCTCCATACTTCTGTGCATAGTCGCCAAGCCCAGCTTAGTGGAGAGTACCACACGGCCCAAAATATAACTAAGACTCGTAGAAGTGTTGGTAAATAGCAATTGCGAAGCTAGAGTTTGTCGTAAAGTTGGATGCTGTGTTTCACTTTCCACTTCCAAGACATTTGGTCGCCTCTCCCACTTCACAAACGAATTGAGTGAGAAACCACCTCTGCCTCTACGCACTAGGAAGTTGAGCCTATTTTCCACACCTTGTCGTTCCCCTTTTACTGCTTGAACATTGGGATACGTTCCAGCTGTGAGTAGCTCCACATTGTTCCACTCAAAGTTTCCCGACAGCTTATTACTCAGATAGAGCTTAGGACGATTAACCAGCAGATTGACATCTACAGAGAGATTCTTGTCACGAGCCTCCGACTCCTCCTGGCTCTCAATCACTCTATTGCCATCATTGAGGAAGTAAATCATCTCCGAGCGACTACTAGAGAGGTCTGTTTGGTGACTATAATTGACCTTGATCGTCAAATCTATATGCTTACCCAGCCCCCACAAGTTATTGGTACTCACCATATGCGACGGACCTTTGCGAGTTCGGTTGAGAGCCAACTGAGACGGCACTGATGGCGAGACCCCTATAGGGTTAGAGAGCGAATACTCACCGCCAAATGGCGAACCATCATTATCAAATATGAGATTAGAGCTAAATGCACTCGCACTCTTACCAGCATTGGTGCTTCGCCCCGTGATGAGCACCTGATTCTCCTTCTTAAATCTCATTAGAGTTGCCTGACCATCCCACAGGAGAGCAGGCTTAGTATCCATATAGCCACCGCCCAATGTAGCTGTACCTACCCAGCGACTTTTAGCATCCTCTTTGAGACGAATATTAATAGCAGGATTTTGAGAGAAAGAGATATCCTCCAAGGCCTTAATCGGCTGATGATTTTCCATCACCTCTACAGACCCGACATCATCAGGATTAATCGTATTCGTCGCAATACCATAGCGACCTCCAAGCATATCACGCCCCTCGATATAAAACTTATTAATCGCCTGACCTTGGTACTTAATCTGACCGCTCTCCGACACCTCTATTCCAGGCATCTTCTTCAGTACATCAGCTAAGTTTTTATCCTGTATTTCACTAAAGTTAGAGACCAAATATCTGATTGTGTCCCCTCGAGCCGTAATTGCCTTAGCTGTTACTTTGACCTCTTGGAGTTCTGTGACTTGCTCTCGCAATTTTATTTCATAATAGCTCTGTCCCTCAGTGAGTTCTAAACTATCCTTGGCATATCCCAACATAGAGAAGTATAGCCATACGCCAGACGTAGGGTTTATATTCAATTTAAAATTCCCATCATTATTGGTTTTTGAATAGCTCAATACTTTTTTCTCTCCAGCTCTTTTTGCCACAACAATCACACCTGATAGTATGTCACTATCCTCTTTGCTAATTACTCTTCCCTCAGTCTGCCCGAATACAAGCAGACTATCGAATATACAAGTCAATAACAGCAAAAAAAATATTCTTTTCATATCATTTTCACTCTAGTTCCTTTGGCTTTGGGTAATTATCTATCTTAGAAGGAGTACTAAAAATTAATAATTCTCCTCCAGTGTTTGCATATACTTGATGGCTATTTATGAATTTAATCCTATCTATCTGTGTTGCATTTGGGGAGAGCAGTATCGTATAGTCTAGTAATGGTTGTTTTTGTTCTAACCCCTTTAAAGTATAATGATAATGTTTTTTTTCATCGTAAGCTTCAAATATGACCCCAGGTAGTCCAAAAAGCTTCCATGGACCAGCACCAATAGGAAGGTCAATTGAATACCATGCAAACCATTTTCTACCTCTGAAATTAGTAATGGCTAATTGGCAGTCATATCCAAGTATTGTTTTTTGTTTATCTAACAAATGCCACTTAATGTTTATCAAATCATCATATTTATACTGCTCTGTTCCGATATTATCATATACAAGCATCGCTCCTGTCTCGAGATTTATCTTGATAATATCTTGTTGTCCAAGCCTTGGCAACCTATTCATAAAATCTTTCATAGGTAATACTCCTGCTTTCACCGACTCGACGCCCTGATCAAAAAGACCTTGCCATTTTTTTTTGCCCTCTTCCGATCCAAATTCATCTTTCATTTGGTATGTACGCATACTGTAAGTGACAGATTGATTATCATGTATTTCAACCAATTGAATATCAGGCCTATAGTAGATTAGATCTATCGTATCTTTCAAGCTGGAATATTCATACTGCAGCAATAAATAGTCCTTCTTCCGGACTCCTTTGATAGAGTCAAAACTATAATTATCATCCAATAATGCAGTGCTTTCTGCTGCACTTTCAGTCTCTATATTATTTCCCTGTTTATAGTCTAGCTCTATAAAATCATTTTTCATTTCTTTCTGTGGTCTTTGACGATAACGAGTCCGAACACCTGAAGAAATTATCTGCTGCAGTGTATTATTATTATTTATATCTTCTCCACTAACGTATAATCTTACATCTCTCAGATAATCTTTGCGATCCACAATAGTAAATGGGGTCTCTGAAAACTTAATCCACCTAATAGATTCAATTGGCTTCTTTGGTGAATACTCCACACTAAATGCTGTCCAAAAAAAGTTCTTGTCTTCATCATATACTTCAAGTATGACGCCGGGTAATCCATGAAACTTCCATGGCCCTACTTCGACTGGGATTTCAGGCGTATACCAAGCTTCATATCGCCTACCTCTAAAATCACAAATAGCCTTATAAACCTGATATCCAGCAATCACACGTGAGTCATAATTCCTTAAAGTCCATTTTACATCCTCAATCGGCTCCCTATATAACACAGGCACATAAAATCTTTCTGAGTCGTAGTTAATTATAAGTTTTTGGTCGTGATCCACGTAGGTGTAATCAGGCAAAGTGTGTGGCTCGAGAAATAAATAAGGATTATTCTCATTAAGGCCTCTTTCCATCATTCGGATTTTTATTTTACCTCCATTTGGGGTATTTATCAATGAGTCAGAATAGTAAGCACTTTGAGTATAAGATAAAGAAAAAACGTCTCCGTGAAGAAAAACGGTTGTGTCCTTCATAATGCTAATACCGCCAAAAGGATTCTTCTTCATTTCAAAACGGTATAGTATCTTCAGGTTGGCTTGGTCTATTATAGAACTATGCTTATTATTTTCAATCTTAAAAGAAGATAGTAGAAATATAGATAGTAAAGAAACAATAAACACTGATATATTCTTTGTATTCATAAGAAGAGGCGGTTAGCAACATTATGGATTAATCGAGAGAGTTCTCTAGGAGCAAGTTGTCTTAGAGAACTCCCTCTTTTCTTAGATTAAGTGCATATATTAGCACTCACGGTAGAACGCTTCACACCACTTGTCCCATTGTTCTTCAGTCCAAGTACGCCCATGACGGCTAGCACTTTCTTGTAGTTCACCACACATGTTGCCTTCTGCTCTCTCTCCTCCTTTTATTGATTGAAGGGCTTCTTTATTAAGCTTCTCGTTCATATTAGTTAATATCAAAAATTATACACCATTTTTACACTCAGGTGAGTTTTGTGCCTTTACAGGTTGGTCTGGACAATATTTGTACCATAGTTGTCATCTATGCTGCTGTGATTTATACTCTATGATCAGTAAAGTTTGATCTTTGCAATAAGTTGGAGGACACGTCCTCCGCTTTCGAGCCGTACCAACCTCTACTCTACGAGCTCTGTAGATATTTTTTCCTATATACATTTCAGCAGTATCGTTCTATCTGAAAGTTATAGTACTCCCCATTTTTCGACAACGGGCTAGTGTTTTTTCTATCACTGTCGCAAACGTACACATTTTCTTTCTCTTTACATAGTTATTGGTTATTGTTATGCAGCTACTACTATTCCATATTCCATGGCAGGGAGTAGCTTGGTGATACTCTGGTGGGGGCGCTCATAGTTATAGAACTTTATCCACTTCCCTATTCCTTGCCGTAGTTCTGAGACTGTATCGGCTGGATTAAGATAGATATGTTCCTGTTTGATACTTCTCCAGAAGCGTTCTATCCAAATATTGTCTTT
>NZ_KB904299.1 GCF_000379925.1 Porphyromonas levii DSM 23370
ACGTAATGAGGTAGAGGGGACTTTCGGAACCGTGAAGATGCGCTACGGAGCTGCTAGGATAAGGACACGACTTCCAGAGACAACGGAGGTAGCAGTCGCTATGTCTTTCTTAGCGAAAAATGTGATAACGTTCCTCAGGGAACTTATCCGCATTATTTTGTCGCTCCTATTTCCTTCGTTTTTTTTCTCCAAAATTACAAATCGTTCGCCAATATCCTGCATGCGTCTCAATTCTTCAAAAAAAACACATCCCCTAATTCAGCAAGCTCTATTTAATGGGTTATACATATCATTTGCAAGCAAAGTAAATCAGTTATCAGTCGGTGATTGCGATAACCGAGAAGTAACTATTGGATAATCATAGGTGGTTCGAATATTTGATCAAGCTCTTTCTGAGGAACAAGAACAATCCGTCCTTTCTTAACCCTTGACACCTTATATTGCTTCAGGTGGTGATAAACTTGGTCGCGAGTGAAGTTGTACTTTTCCATTATCTCAGGAACCGTGTAGTACTTGACTTCCTCCTTCTCAATCACTCCTTTGGCTTCTTGTACATGCCTTTTGGAGTAAAAGGTCTTATTGCCTTCCTTCTTCTTGGGGATGTTGTGGTCGTAAACAAGATTGTAAACAGCCGAAAGGGTCATCCCAAATCTCTCTGTGATCTCATCTGCCGTACACCATTCAGTAATATCTGGGTCAGCAGCATACTGAGCAAAGTAGGCGTCGATGTGTTTTTTGCTCCAATAGGTTCGCCCTCTATTGTAGGTCTTAGGGATATTCTCCCGCTTCCCGATGGCAAAGAGAGAGGAGCGTGAAATCTTGAAAAGCTCACAGACCTCTTCCGAACTATAAAGCTCCGTGATATTTGTTCTCTCAGTTGGAAGTCGTTTGACATAAGGTCGTTCAGCCAACATCCAATCGATGTCCTCTCGCCTAATTAAAGTTAAGCGACTGGATAGCTTTGAAGCTCGTAAGCGCCCAGAGTAAATCTGTTTGTAAACTCCTTGGACTGTTAGTCCCAAAAGAGCTGCTGTCTCGGCAACCGAAAGGTAGGGACGGTCTTTTAGATGAGCTACTGGTTGTTCTTGGATTACTCTCTGTGTCTCCACTTCGGTCTTTTTTACTCGTTCTACTCTTTTTCTTGCCTTGTATGCTCTACTCGCACAAGTGTGAGAATAGAATCTCGTGGAGACTTTCTGTGCTGTGAACTCTGCTCCGCAGTGCTCACAGATTTTCTTGATAGGTATCTTACTTCCTGCCATAATTAATCGTTATTTCGCCTTTTTTTGTTATCTCATCATACTCCATATTCAACCATATTCAACTTTGTCCAGCACCTCGGGAGGACAAAAGTGGGTGAGTAGGTGTGCGGTACAATAGCGGTACAAAAATGGGCGTAAAAACGACTAAAATCGATAACGAACGAGAGTTTCGGATAAAACAAAAGGCACTCAAATAGAGTGCCTTAGTGATGGTTTGTGATGGATGGTAAGTAGTCCTTACTTGCCGATGCAGAAGTTGGCGAAGATGGAGGTGAGGAGGTCGTCAGTGGTGACTTCGCCGATAACAGAGCCTAGGTGGGCTGTAGCTGCTCTTAGGTCTTGGGAAAGGAGGTCGCCACTTAACCCTAGTTGGATGCCATTCTCTACTGAGCTAAGTGCTTCAGCTGCGCTGTTAAGTGCGGTAGCCTGACGGATATTGATAACCATGAGTTGGTTGTCGGCTACCTCAAGGTCGTTAAAATGGTTGTGTAGATACTGCTGTACAGTCTCTATCCCTTCTTCGCTGTGTGCCGAAATTTCTAGGGGGTGGGAGTATCCTTTCTCTTGCAACCAAGTATTTATCTTGGCTACTTGCGCTGGTTGCGCAATGTCTATCTTATTGATAATTGGTTGGATGCGCCCTATTTCCACTTCGCTATTAAGCGCTGCTCGCGTCTCATCCCATCGCTCAGCCGTGTCTGTAGCATCCAAAAGCCATAGGGCTAGTTCGGCTGAAGCCGCTTTCTGAAGTGCTCTTCCAATGCCTATATTCTCAATGGTGTCTTCAGTTTCTCTAAGACCAGCCGTATCAATTAGTCTGAATTGCTGCCCTTCAATATACAGGGTATCCTCTATAGTATCTCTCGTAGTGCCGTGGATATCAGATACTATAGCTTTCTCTTCCCTCAGTAGACCATTTAGGAGTGTGGACTTACCCGCATTCGTGGCTCCTACAATGGCAATTGGAATACCATTCTTTATGACCTCGCTTTTTGAGTAGCTATCTGCTAGTCGCTTTACCTCCTGCTTCATTCTCTGGCAGTCTTTCAGAAGCTCCGCTCTAGGTACAAATTCTATATCCTCTTCAGAGAAATCCAACTCTACTTCTATGAGCGAGGCAATGCGTATTAGCTGCGCCCTCAGTTCGCTTATCTTCTTATGGAATACCCCTTTCATCTGTGTGATAGAAAGGCGTAGTGCCGCTCTATTGGTCGAAGCAATCACATCTGCCACTGCCTCCGTCTGGCTGAGGTCTAGCTTCCCATTGGCAAAGGCACGACGAGTAAACTCTCCTGGATCTGCCAACCTTGCGCCCAAGGAGATGAGTGCATCTAGTATAAGCTTAGAAATAAAAGGGTTGCCATGGTAGGTTATCTCTACTTGATCCTCGCCAGTGTAAGAGTGGGGGGCTCTCATGATAAGGACGATACAGTCGTCTATAGAGCTGCCATCTGTAGGGTCATGCAACCACCCGTATATGGCAGAGTAGGGAGTCGCTTTGAAGAGTGTTACTCCCTTCTTTGCTGGGCGAAAGAGACGCCCCACGACCTCAATAGCATCCTTTCCTGAAAGTTTGATAGTGCTCTGTGCTCCTACGCCATGAGGCGTAGCAATAGCACAAATGGTATCTGCAAACTTGCTCGTTTCCTCCATCTCCTGATTATTGCCCTCCTTTACGTCATTATACGGTACGAAGAATCCACCCCGAGCGTCCACCTTTCCCCTTGCGGGGCACCCCAAAACGCTCAGGATGAATTCTAGAATCCTTATATCTCCTAGAGCCCAGCTCTAGACACCTCCCCGAGGGAAATTACTTCTTACGGTTACCGTAGCGGCTGCGGAACTTATCCACACGTCCAGCGGTATCCACGAGGGTAGCTACACCTGTATAGAATGGGTGTGAACTACTTGAAACCTCCACCTTTACTAGTGGATAGGTAACACCATCAACTTCAATCTCCTCACGTGCGTTAACGCAAGAACGAGTGATGAAAATCTCTTCATTTGACATGTCCTTAAACACCACCTCGCGGTAGCTCTCAGGATGAATACCCTTCTTCATTATCTTATATTCTTTATTGGTTTGCTTCTAAACTCTCCAAATTGGACTGCAAAGGTACACACAATATTCCACATTCCCAAATAATTTACTGTGTAGAAACCCGTAGAGGGGGCATGGCATAAGTGCTATATCCATTAGAGTGTTAGAATGATTTAGTGCCGAACCTACTACAGCTGCATTGTCATTATTGTTAGCTGTAGTCCTATGGCTTACAAGTCCTCGTTACTCTTTTCTTTCACCAAGATATATCTTGCCACTGGAGTTGTCTCACCCTTCATCAGCAATAGTGTCTCCCCATCTATCGAAAGGCGGTCTACACCCTTCATCGCAGCTAGGAATTCATCCTCAATGCTATCCTCTGGGCATGCCATCATAGTCATCATATCCTGAGTGAATTGTACCTCCACATCATTCTTAAGCCTGTAGGCGAAGTTCAATACGTTGCAACCTACTTCAGCGTGTGCCAATCCTACTTTAGAGTCGAACATGATATAGTAGTGGTCAGGATCACTCTCCTTCACTTCCTTGCCATCGAATTCTACTAGTTGCCACTTCATATCTTCCACCAGCGGATTTCCTCCTTTGGTCAAGAGGTAGTAGTTCTCTAGTTCGCCTTCAATCACATTACCCTCTAAGTCCAGGTAGCGCACCCTATTTTCCTCTATCTTCACGAATGGTGATCTAGTCCCCTCCTCAATGCCTAGTAGTTTAATCGTATTGCCATCCTCAAGCCACTCGAAGGCTCCCTCTATGGTCTCCTTCTGAGTATCCTCCTTGCCTAAGTAACTTGTCGTAAGCCTGTAAGTATTGTCTTCGTTAAGCCTCAACTCCGTATCGATACCTTCACAGTCAGCGCAAGGAAGTGTGCCATAATAGCTTCCCTCCCAGTCCAGAGCATTCATCGCGGTGTGTGGGTCTGTTGATTCCGAAGAAGACTGTTTCTCGTCACAAGAACTTGCCATTGCCGTTATCAGTGCGAACACAGATAAGAGCGCCAAAACCTTTTTCATGATAATTATACCTATATATTAATGTATTATTTATCTCTACAATCCTTATCGTATTGCAAATGTATACATAATTACTTTCAATACCTACTCGTCTATATGGGCTTGGAGTAGGTGTTTCGGGTGTTACGTAGGAGAGGGTCCAGGCGCGAAGCTACATAGCGGAGGAATGGCGAGCCAGGTGTAGCCAGTTCAAAACCATCGTCCGTTAGGCGAATAAGTCCATCTACCTCTAGCTGTTTCATCTCTATAGCATCGTATGCTGTAGCCTTGCGTACCTCCTCAGGTGTCCGTCCCACGATACTTGCTATATCACTCCATGATAGGCGTTCATTGCACATCAGGGCTGTGATAACCTCTCTTGTAATCTGTTCCTCTTCCGTGAGCAGATAGCCACGGAGTATAGGTAGCTTGCCCTCCGAGATATTTCGGAGGTAAGAAGGTATGTGCTTTGTATTTTGTGTGTAAGCCGAGTTGAGTTGTGAGATAGCCGATACGCCAAATGCATACACCTGCCCAGTAGTTCGGCGTGAGCAATAGCCTTGGAAGTTGCGGTGTAGGGTATGCTCTTGAGCTGCCTGAAAGAGTTCATCGCTAGGCAATACAAAGTGATCCAACCCTATCTGTCGGTATCCGCTATCCAATAGACGATGGCGAGCTCTGCGGTACATCTCTGCCTTCGCATCATCGGTGGGTAATCCATGCCTTTCTAGTAGCTTTTGGGCAGGGAACATACTTGGCACGTGGGCGTAGGAGAAGGTCACTAATCGGCTTGGGCGTAAGTCTATTGCCCGTTGTATCGTCGCCTCAAAACTATCGGGTGTCTGTAGGGGAAGCCCATAAATAAAGTCTAGATTGAGCGGTACCCCTCGGTCGGAGAGGAGTTCGCGTACTTCCTCTATGGGCATCATAGGGGGAATACGATGCACAGCCTGGAGCACACTTGGCGAGAAGTCCTGTACTCCCAAGCTCATGCGGGTAAAGCCAAGTGCCAATAGCTCCTCGTACCCTTTTCGGTCTAGATGTCCTGGGTGTCCCTCTATCGCTATCTCGGGGCGCTCAATAAGGTCGAAGCGACTTGTGAGCTTATCTATCACCCTCCCTAGAAATTGAGGTGCAGCAATACTTGGACTACCTCCGCCGAAGTGAATCTGTGCAATCTTTCGACTAGGATCTATGCGCTCAGTTATTAGGTCTATCTCCTTTAGGAGCGCTTCGAAATACGCTTGGTCATCCGCCCCCTTACTACGCACATATGAATTGCACCCACAGTAGTGACAGAGCTGTTCACAGTAGGGGAAGTGGATATAGAAAGAGAGCTGACTTGGTTGCTCATTATTGGAGCACTCTATGGCAGTGACGAACTCGCGCTCGCCCACGCCCTCGTGGAAGAAGTTCGCCGGAGGATAGCTCGTGTACCTAGGTACAGGCACATTGTACTTGGATTGTATATCATTCATCTGACCATAATCGTCTTGGGGTTGTAGAACCATATATAGATAGCCGTAAGTAGCCCTAGTATTAGTGACGTGGTAAATAGACCTGCGTAGGTGCTAACATCGGCAATACGAGAGAGCCCGATAGAGAAAGCCATCGAGCTGAGATGGGTCACCACTATCTGGACTGTGAAGTCGGTGCCCTCGCGCCCCTCCCGCACTAGATCCATGCTGGTAGTATAGACCAGAGTAGCAGCCATGCCATAGCTGAGCCATACCATGCCGATACCTATATATATAAGGTAGGTGCTATGGGGGAGGAGACCACGAGTGTAGGTGAGGAGAAAGAAGACCGACGTGCATACAATCATTAGGGCTACTAACCGACGCATCCATTTCCGCCCAATGTGCTTTACCCCCAGTCCAGAGGCGAACGAACCAATCATTCCCATAGATGTGCCAAATATCCCTACCATAAAGCCGATAGACTTCATGTCATAGCCAAAGTCGACCATCATGGGGCGGAGGTTGGAGAGCAGACCTATGATACCTGTATAGAAAAGCACCAAGAAGAGAAGGTGCTTGTATATCCCTTTCTGAGCGAAGAAGGTAAACATATCCCGTGGAGTTGCCTTCGGACGGTTCGACATTCGCGAAGGCTGCAACAATATATGCCTATTCTGTAGCAGGGGAATAAGAGCCACCAGCACGAAAAGTGCTACGAGAGGCAGGATATGATTCCATCCAAACTTGTAGAAGAGCACAAGCAATACGCCACTCCCCACCATACTACCGGCAAATGAGCCCATAGATTGCATGCTATTGAGCAACCCTCGATCGCTCGGGGCAAAAGCACGTGCAGCAAGAGCGTCTGTAGCAATGTCTTGGGTCGCAGACATCACGAAGGCGAGTAGTATGAATCCGATAACGAGCACCGGCTGTGTCTCTAGCTTTAGGAGCGCTACACCTAGTATGATAAGGGCATACAATAGTTCCGAAATCACAATCCACCGCTTATAATCCACCACCTCCTTGGTGTGCCTATCTACAAGTGGCGACCATAGGAACTTAACAATCCAAGGCAACTTTATCAACTTGATAAGCGAGATGGCCGTGAGGGTATAATCTCCTTGGCGCATCAATATCGGTAGCACCGCAGCAAAGAAAGCCATCGGCACCGATTGAGCGATGTAGAGAGTAAAGAAAGTCCCTAAGTTGTATGCCTTATTGCTGCCCATTGAGTTGGTTAAAAGTCGAAGGTAAGGCTCATACCTATAGCGCGAGGACGACCAGGTTTGCCCATCTTTTTAGTCTCTGCGGTGTAAAAATAGCCGAGATAATCGCTATTCAAAAGATTATTTCCCCATACAGACCAGTTGATGCGTCCACTTTGGACAGCTACAGAGGCATCGAGGAGGTGGTAATAGTCTTGCTTTACTTCGTTGTCTTCGTGCCAAAACATATCCCCAATTCCCTTGTAGCCTAAGTGTAAGGTAATACTTTCATTCACTGGACTCTTAAGAGGGATTCTGTACTCTGTATTGGCTGCTACAGTATGTCGTGGTACGAAGGGAAGGAATTGTCCCTTGAATTGATCCGTATCAATAAATGTAGCGTGCGTAAAGCCATAAGCTGCAGAGAGATTCCATTTGTCAGTGATTCGTGCTTCAATAGCTGCTTCTATTCCCTTGCTTAGAGTAGACCCAGCATTGTAGGTCGCTTGACCAAGTCCAGGAATGGTCTTATTCAGCTGTTTGTCCTTGGTGTCTATCGCAAAAAGGATGACTTCTGCATACAAACGGCTTGGTACGAGCCAACCCTTTGCTCCAATCTCATAATTCCAGCTACTTTCTGCACCATAGCTTCTGTCGTCATCTCCTACATAGACGGTATTGAATCCACCGGTGATATAGCCCTGAGCAACTGTGGTGTATAGCTGAATATCAGGGGTAAAGAAGTATTGAAGTGATGCCTTCGGGGCAATGTGGAAGAAGGGCATCGAATTGTCCTCGTCTGTCTTTTTGCCATTCTTGTCCTCAAAGTACTTGAGACGAGCTTTTTCATAATCCAATCTCACTCCAGCCTCTAACCTCAATCGCTCCCAAAATCTAAAAGAGGACTGGTGGTAGAGCGAAGCACCCCATGTGAATTCATCATTGAGCCTATCTATTTGTACAGCCCGAGGAAGAATCATTGTGACATCTACAGTACGGTCAATTTTTTGCTGAAATCCAAATGCTCCAAAGCTCCAGTTGTACCACCCTTCGTTTTTGCCCTGTAGGGTTAGCTCTTGAGAAAAAAGCTTCTGTTTTTCACCTTGGACTACAAATAAAGCATTTACAGGAGTACCGTCCTGGTCTACATCATAGACTGCATCCACAAGGTGGGTAGATATTTGTCCACGCAGAATATACTTATCAGAATGATGGGTCATGAGCAATCCACCATCATACATCTTGCGGTCGTATTGGCTTTTATGGTCGAGATTGGCTGGTGCTACTGTCATATTCTCTGTATCTACAGCCCCATACGTAAATGCTCCTTGACGAGTTATGTCAAAATTATTGGTCCATCTTACTAGTGTGTTGGCATTGGGAGACCACTCCAATTTAGCATTGATAGCCCCTTGCTGTGCTCTATCTGCCATACTGCCATCAAAAGCATTGGGTATGTATCCCCTGAAAAAACGATAATTTCCCGAAAGCGAATAGGCCCAGTGATCGCTGAGTCTATTGAGGTGAGAAATACGCGCATCGACCTCACCAAGACTATTGCCATTGAGGCGGAATGTGGTGCCTTGGTGCTTAAATGGTGAGCGAGTCTGAACCAAGATAATGCCACCCATGGCGTTTCTTCCAAAGGTCGTGCCTTGAGGTCCTCGTAGAAATTCTATCTTCTCTACATCATTGAGGGCAAAGTCAAATGTAGACTTCTCGAAGTGCGGTACACCATCCACATACATCACGACAGCGGGTCTCAGCTTAGAGCCTACTCCACGTACCAATACCGACGAAGTGTGCGGGGTATCTCGGTCTATCATTATGAAGTTGGGCACCATCCCAGTAAAGTCCTTTATGTTTGTCACGCCTCTATTATTGAGCGTATTCAGGTCGATAGAAGTAGAGCTAATGGGCTGCGCTTGTAGTTTCGTTTGTGCCTTTACCCCCATTACCACCAAGTCATCTAGCTTGTAATAAGTGAGTGAATCTACATGCTCTGCCTTTGCCTCTTTCCAATTCAATACTAGGCTACTAGCTATCACAGCTACAGTAGCCAGACGATGCCACAATGATTGCTTCACGATTGATAATTTATTTGTTACGTACTCAACTCCTCTAGTTTGTATATTTGCTCGGTAGCCTTTTGCGACAGAGGTTCCTAAACATATAAAATAAAGGTAGCGCAAAGATACTATTTTTCTCCTGCATCTGATTTTTGGTTCATCCGACATTTCGTGTGATACGGCAGTCATGTAGAGCAAAAAGCCTTAGTTTGAAATATTCATCATCTCTATATCCGTAAGCATTTCTCTTCATCACTTTAATCTTATTGTTTATTCCCTCCACTTTGGCGGTTGATAGCCGTCCATAATACCATGCGAGTATTTCCTTTTTAGCTGCATTGATTGTGTTCGCTAATGACATTAGAGGTTTTGAAGCTGTTTCTAAT
>NZ_KB904300.1:0-5499 GCF_000379925.1 Porphyromonas levii DSM 23370
CAAGAACTGGGTAGAGCTATTAGAGGAGAAAGGAATAAGGATAAGTATGGATGGGAAAGGACGTTGCAAAGACAATATTTGGATAGAACGCTTCTGGAGAAGTATCAAACAGGAACATATCTATCTTAATCCAGCCGATACAGTCTCAGAACTACGGCAAGGAATAGGGAAGTGGATAAAGTTCTATAACTATGAGCGCCCCCACCAGAGTATCACCAAGCTACTCCCTGCCATGGAATATGGAATAGTAGTAGCTGCATAACAATAACCAATAACTATGTAAAGAGAAAGAAAATGTGTATGTTTGTGACAGTGAAAGAAAAAAACACTAGCCCGTTGTCGAAAAATGGGGAGTACTATATCAGATCACGATAATGAGAGTGGTGAAACATTACGAGAATGGTCATCACCTCACTGTCTGACATCTTGAACTTTCTATTTCTCCTTGTCTTTGCCTGCCCGTTTTCAATCGAATGAGCTGTCATTGCCTGATCAAACATTTTGGAGAAATCATCTATAATGCAAAAAACTTCGACTATATTTGTGAACATAAAAGTGGTGTTTTGTTTGTTTTCTTATTGTTTATCACAATATAAAGATACAAATAATTCGCCACTTTTCCTAATATAATCACCTATTATTTTAGTCCATTAGAGCAAATATTCACCTCTGGTTTTTGTCTCTTTTCTTAGGTCGAACTCACGTTAAATTATTAATCACCTTATAGTCGGTGTGGGCTCGGTACAATACCGGGCTCACACCTTTTTATTTGAAGGTTAAATCTCATTTGCATCTTCTACGCTTAAGAGCAAAAAGAAAAAAAACGACAGCCTTTGATGATATATTCAAGCATCGAAATCGGCTTAATATCTGAGATTATCTCGATTTTGAAACAAGGTTATTAGACTTCATGAAACAAAAATCCTCAAATAAACAACGAAAAAAGTTGTGTAGTATAATAATTATTGATACATTTACCTCGTTGATATTGTGATAACATAGATTTAGATATTTCGTGGCTTGCTTACACAGTTTCGTTAACTTTAACATACTAAAAACATGAAGACAAAATTTTCTCTAGGACTTATCACCTTGTTGTTGCTCGTTTCGTGCACTAACTTAGATGATGTGTACCGCCGTTTGGATGACCACGATGCTCGTATAAAGAAGCTGGAGACATTGACTGCTGATGCAAATAAAACGATTGCATCTCTCCAGAAGCTAGTTGATGCTCAGGCTCAAAAGATTAGCATTGTTTCATACACTGCCTTGCCCAAAAATGAGGGTTACAAACTTGTGATGTCAGATGGTTCTGAAATTATTTTGAAACATGGGAAGGATGGCAAAACACCTAGCGTAGGAATCGAAGAGGTCGATGGTGTGCTATACTGGACTTTGGACGGAGAGCTGATGAGAGATGCCGCTGGTAACCCAATCCGAGTTAAGGGCGAGGATGGAAAGGCTGGTGTCACCCCACAACTGCGTGTGAATGCAGATGGAAATTGGGAGGTGAGTCTCGATGGAGGCGTAAAGTGGGAGCTAGTCAAAGATGTGAATGGCAAGCCTGTTAAGGCTGTGGGAACTGATGCAGCTTCTGACCTAAAGATCACCGATAATGGTGATGGTACTATTACTATTATCTTTAACGGGATGACCTTTGTCATCCCTTCAGTGAAGCCAATACCGACACCTCAACCTGAAAATCGACCCTCACCACTTGCATACGTCGCTGAATATAATCTTGCAGACCTCAATGGAACATTTGAAACTGAACACGATATTACTGGGAAGCACCTCTTTACATGGAATGATGCGGTTAATTATTTTAGATCACCTTCCGATCTCGATGGCAATAAATACCATCTTGCATCTAAGGAGGAATGGAATGCTATTATTCCTGACAATTATCAATACGTTGACTTTGAAAACAATTTAAAGAGAGAATTGACAGAAACAGAAGTTTCTATCGCTAAAAAAAAGTATAAAATGACTGGCACATTCATTTCTGACAATAATAATGCATATGCAACACTGACCTATCAAACATCAAATGAAAATCCTCTTTTCGTTGTTGCAAAATACAACCTACAGAATGAAGACAAACTTTTTCAGATTCAAATGCAAACTGTTAGTGCCCTTCCTTCGTTAGATGATATCGCAAATGAAGAATACTGGGCAAGTACAAAGGATACAGTTACTCGCTCATTCCCCATGGCAGGTGGGAAATACAATGCAAACAGGCTTATTGGACAAGGTGTATTTGGGTGTTATTGGTGTTCATCTGAACATATAAGTGATGCGGGCTATTACGTTAATTTTGGAAGATTTGGATCTGCAACACACTATAGCGAGAAGCGTTATGGTTACAGCATACGTCTTTTTTCAGAGAACCCGTGATAACCAACGAACTGCAACCAACTTCTGATATATTCTCTAATCCCATTGCCTCCGTTACAGACGTAACATAAGTATAATACTTCCCATAAACTAGATAACACAAAAAGTTAGCACTTTTTGTGTTATCTAGTTTATGGGAAGTATTATAGAACGCTTCTGGAGAAGTATCAAACAGGAACATATCTATCTTAATCCAGCCGATACAATCTCAGAACTACGGCAAGGAATAGGGAAGTGGATAAAGTTCTATAACTATGAGCGCCCCCACCAGAGTATCACCAAGCTACTCCCTGCCATGGGATATGGAATAGTAGTAGCTGCATAACAATAACCAATAACTATGTAAAGAGAAAGAAAATGTGTACGTTTGCGACAGTGAAAGAAAAAAATACTAGCCCGTTGTCGAAAAATGGGGAGTACTATACACTTCTGACTCAAGAATACTCGAGAATTCAGAAAGAGCTTTCATATTGATCTCAGATTTACGTTTCTCCATCATAACTTTTTATTATTAACAACAGTCTACAAGAGTTTTTGTCATATTTTTATCAGATTGAATTTCTTTATCATAATCGCATCTATCGGATTCGGGAGGCATTAGGGGTATAATCTTGGTATTCTTCAACGACCTTCTGACCTTTATTGAGTCGATACTTGAGGGAGACCTTAAGAGTAGGTCCCATGCTAAAGGTCTTAGAGTTTTCAGCGTAATCAAGGAAGTATGAAGTACGGATATTGTCTCGTTCAAGGAGATTGTATGCTCCCAGAGAGAGTGTAAGGTTGCGTTCTTTGAGGAAAGAGTAGTATAGCTCCAAATTCCAATTCGTATTCCAAGAGGTCTCCAACATAGTGGAAGAATATAGTGGTTCATAAGAGCCGTAGAGCGTGATAGTAAATCGGTCTGTCGGGGAATAGCTTACATTGGCGTTATAGCTGTGTAACCAATAAGAGGCTGATCTACCAATTGGAGGCACAAATCCATTTTTGAAGTTATGTAGTTTACGATAGGTTGCTTTAGCCTGAAGCTGTCCCATGAGTTTGTCTTCCCAAAAAGAAAAAGGTAATACCGCATTCATCGTAAAATATCTTTGATCCGAAATGTTTTCAGTGGATCTTATTAAATATTCCCCCTCCCTTGTGTACACATTGCCTGAAGCATTGAGCACAGCAGCATAAGTGAGATTGAGTTGTGCGTACTCAAAGAAAGTATTATTGAATACCAGACCGTAACCATTGCTTGGTTGTAGTTCGGGATTGCCCGAGTAATACATATAATCGCTATTCTGTCGTAACCCTGGGATCATTGTCTGGTATCTAGGTCGTATGATATTGGATATCAGCCCTGTAATAAAGCTGTAATTGGGAAAGTCTCCATTAAGTAAAAGAGAGGGAAAAAAGAGGTATAATTTTTAGTTACATGCTCCGAACCAAGGTTGTACTCATAATGCGTGGTCTCCATTCGAACACTTCCCTTTAGCCCCAATCGGTTACTCAAGCGGTATTGTGCCTGTGCGTAAAGAGCAGGAAGGACTTCAAAACCATTAAAATCGGACTGTCGTCCATCTTGAAAGATAGACTTATCCTTGACGCTATTGTAATCTATTTGTAGACCATAGTGCAGTTTCCAGTCTCCAAAGGCAGAGTGCAAATTAGCATAAAGTGTATTGAGAAAGCCATCCATACTTACGTCTGACCGATTGTATTGCTCTCCATTTGAATGGAAATAGTCGGATTCTTCGTAAACACCTCCATACGAAAAGCTATATCCCATATCTCCATTAAAAACAAGATTGGTAGAGGGTATTTGATAGACGAGAGAAAAGTTATAAAGGTCGCTTCGCTCTTTTCTTTGGACTAGTGACTTCTCGATACGGTTATCCCAATACGAGGTTGGCTTAGCAAAGTCATAGTATATAAATGTATTGAAAGTTAGGCGATGACTACTCGGTAAAGTATATTGTAGAGATGCGTTATAAGTCAACACATTGATTCTGCCCTTCCTGTTGCCTTCTTGTATAATAGGAGCCCGATTGGGGATGATCAGGCTGTCAAGATAATCAGAGTAGACGGCTTCGTTGTCGTAAGAGAATGTATTGTGGAATAGCAGTCGTTTGACTTTGGTCATATAAAATAAACTTGCTCCAACATTCCTTAGCCCCTCCTTGAAGAAAGAAGTGTAGGCTGAAGGCTGGAATGAGTACCCAAGTGGTATGTTCGGATTGGTCTTAATATTGATGACAGCTTCTGTTGTAGCTGAATATTGACCAGAATTAATTGGGACAAGCTCTACGGATGAGACAGCATTAGCTGGAAGGCTAGAAAGAAAAGCAGCTAGTGAGGTCGCTGAGATCGACTGTCTGATACCATTGATATAGATGACAGCAGACTTACCATTGAGAGAGTATCCCCCTTCGCCGGTTTTAACTACACCGGGAATTCTCGTCAATACTTGATTAATCTGCAGGTTATTTACATTGGGGATTCGAGAAATATTGACGATGGTGTTGCCGTCACGCCTCGAAAGGAATTTTTGCTCGATAACGACCTCGTCAAGCAGAGTGTTTTTGGGCTTGAGGTAAACTTCCATTGAGGAATCAATAGAAGAACTTAGCTCCATATATTCATATGCTACGTGTGAAAAAGAGAGTCGTACCACCCGCATATCGCTCGGAAGCTGGAGAATAAAGACTCCTTGCTGGTCGGAATAAACGCTAAGAGAGTCAGACTCACTGTAAGCGGTAACCCGTACCTGATTTATTGCAGAACTGTCTGTTGCGTCTTTAATGGTGCCCTTGATGCTTTGAGCAAATAGCATCTGGTTGAGCAATAAGAATAGGAAACCGATTAAAAATCTCCCCATAATAAATTATTTACTTAGCCTAAATTAATCATAGTTGCCACAAATATAGTTTTTTTGCAATCTACAAATATTCCCCCGACAATATAGTATAGTACTCCCCATTTTTAGACAACGGGCTAGTGTTTTTTTCTTTCACTGTCGCAAACGTACACATTTTCTTTCTCTTTACATAGTTATTGGTTATTGTTATGCAGCTACTACTATTCCATATTCCATGGCAGGGAGTAGCTTGGTGATACTCT
>NZ_KB904300.1:7459-14033 GCF_000379925.1 Porphyromonas levii DSM 23370
CTATAACTATGAGCGCCCCCACCAGAGTATCACCAAGCTACTCCCTGCCATGGAATATGGAATAGTAGTAGCTGCATAACAATAACCAATAACTATGTAAAGAGAAAGAAAATGTGTACGTTTGCGACAGTGAAAGAAAAAAACACTAGCCCGTTGTCGAAAAATGGGGAGTATTATAATTTTAGGAGTTATTTGTTGTTGTGTAGTCATAATGACAAGTAACTCCCTCTACTGCTCCGACTATTGTTGAGTACAAACAGTAAAGTATAAAAACATCATGAATATAAGAACATTCTTACTTGTAGTTGCAATGATTTGTTTTACAACAGTTAGTGCGCAAGATACAACAGAAAGAACAACGTACGGTGGTATCACTTTTGATGAGAAGTATCAAAAGGTACTTGATCAAGCAAACGTTGGGATTACCTACAAATACACCTTTGCTATCAGTAAAGATGATGGCACTATTAGTTCTCTAAGAGACACCTTGCTACTCGCTATTGGTGATACCTACTCCGTTTTTTTCAATCCTATGCATAGAGAATTGATGGAAAGTCAGAGACAGGGCAGAATCGCTCGTAGTAGAAAAGCTACAGCGCATGCGATAGAGGATGATTTAAATAGTATTGTCGGACTGATTAAAGAGAATAGCGACTATTCAGAAGATGACCCTGGTGATCCAGTTCAGGTATTCAAGAATCGAAGCACGGGTGAGGTATCATCAGTCTATAACTCATATATCGCAAACGTTCGTCACGACCAAGTGATTGAGGAGATGAATAATTGGGAGATAACAGCGGAGACCGACTCGATTATGGGTTATCTTTGCCACAGGGCCACCTTGGAATATGGAGGCAGAGTATATGATGTTTGGTTTACTCTTGACCTGCCCATCAATGACGGACCTTGGAAGCTATGGGGGCTACCTGGAATAATCCTGAAAGCGACAGATAAAGATTGTCTTTTTAAGTGGGATGCTATTGGCATCCAAAATTTGGATGGTGAGATTGTCATTGACGACAGGGATTACGAGGAGGCAACCCTATCCCAATTCTCCAATTTTGTGGATAAAAGTACTAGTTCTTTCATTGTCGAATTCTTTAACAATGGTACTTTGTATCACTCAGAAAAGAAGAGAGGATACAATAGGATCCCTCATGAGATTAAGTGAGGGTATCTTTATAACCAAATAAGGATGAATAATCACCGATGATATATAACGTCTATTAGACCATAAGTCTTAGTGCACAATAAATTATGAGATCGCGAAACGATAGAAGGTTCTTTTGATGTTTGTGTGGTCCAAATTTTAGAAAACCTTTCATATAACTGAATAATAATGACCACAAGAGAAAATTAACATGAAAAAAATTAAACAAAATCGAACTATGTAATGCTGTCGTTTTGAAAGACAGCGAAATGAAGGTGATTCTTGGAGGAAGTGGAAGTACCTCCAATAAAGCCTATCGTTGCATACCAATGAGTGGTCCTTATAGGGGGCAGGCATCAGAATTTTTTTCTTGGCACCTGTGCTTCAGGCGGAGTTGCAGTGTGTGAAAGACATTATGGTAGTGGTGCTAAATGTGAAGACTACTAGAAGTTAATGCTTAAGATGTGGTTAAATACTAGCTACTTTTTTCTCTTGTCGTGGGATTATAAGAAGCAAAAAACAAATGGCTGGTATTTAGCCACTTTAAACCCTCTCATTTTTCATAAGGAAGTTGGAATATGTTGAAAAAAATATTTTGCATCGTTTCATTGTTGTTTTGCATCACGGCTGGTGCTCAAGATGTTGCTGAAAGTCTAAAATTTGGCGGTATTACACTTGATGAGAACTATCAAAAAGTACTTGACCAAGCTAAAGTAGGGGTTACTTACAAATATACCTTTGCTATCAATAAAGAAGATGGCTCTGCTGGATTGCTTACTGATACTCTGCTACTTGCGATAGGTGATACATACTCTGTCTTTTTGAATGCTAAACATAGAGACCTACTATGGAGTCAAGCACATAGAAGAATGGCCCGTCAAAGAGGTGTCAAATTTAACGAGATTGTAGATGACTTTAATAGTGTAGTTGAATTAATCAATGAGAATAGCAACTACACAGAAGATGACCCTGGAGACCCTGTCCAGATATTTAAGAATCGTAGTACAGGTGATGTTACATCCATTTATAGTTCATTTCTTGCTAATATTCGTCATGACCAAGTGATTGATGAGATAAAAGACTGGAAGATAACAGAGGAGATAGACTCTATACTTGGGTATCTATGCCATAAAGCTATTGTCCGTTATGGTGGCAGAGTTTATAATGCTTGGTTTACCCTTGATATTCCCATCAATGATGGACCGTGGAAGCTATGGGGACTACCTGGGCTAATCTTAAGAGTGATCGACCAAGATGATCTATTTGAATGGGAAGCGATTGGCATACAAAAGATAGGTGGTAATATTGTCATTGACGATGTAGACTATGAAAAGGCTACCCTATCCCAGTTTCAAGATTATGTGGATAAAGATACAAGTACTGTGATGGTTGATTTTTTGAACAATGGTATTATGTATCATGCAGATAAACCAAGAGGATACAGTAGGATCCCTCATGAGATTAAGTAGGTGGATATTATTGTTCATACTTTACGATCTTTACGATGAAACATAAGTGGGCTATTTTACTACTACTGTCAGTATTAGCAGTTAAAGGGGCAGTTGGGCAGTCTATTCTTAAAGGGCGTGTACTATTGGAGTCTTCGAAAGAAGCGGTAGATGGTGCAACAGTTACCTTGCACCCCAAAGGCTCTGTGAGTGTTTTAGCCTATACACTTACTGGAACCGATGGCTCTTTTTCTCTTACTCCGAAGGAAGAGCTTCCTGACTCTGTCACCATCAATGTACGTTCAATGAGCATTAAGACTGCGACTAAGACGGTGCCGAGCCAGATGACATTTGTGGAGTTCTTAGTCCAAGAGCAAGTGACCCAACTCAAGGAGGTAGTGGTAAAGATGCCAAAGGTAAGGCAATTAGGTGATACGATTACCTACAATGTGGGTAGCTTTATAGATGCGACAGATCGCAGTATCGGAGATGTACTAAAGAAACTCCCTGGGGTACAAGTCCTCTCGTCGGGTGAGGTCTTATACCAGAATAAGCCGATCAGCAAGTTTTATGTTGAGGGGTTAGATTTACTCCAAGGCAAGTATGGGTTAGCTACCAAGAATATAGAAGCAAAGGATGTGGCGTCGGTAGAGGTACTGGAAAATTACCAGCCCATCAAGGCTCTAAAGGGAATGGAGACACCAGATGTAGCTGCGATTAATCTCAAGCTTAAGCAATCGTCATTAGGTGCCTTCTTCCTCAATGCACAGGTTGGAGTTGGGGTATCACCCCTATTGCTTAGCAATGAACTAGTAGGTATGCGCTTTACACGGAAACAACAAAATATGCTTCTCTACAAAGGGGATAACTCTGGTAGAGACATAGCTCAAGAGATTGTAGACTTTTATGGGATAATGAGCAATAGACCAGAGCAGTTTATGAGCGTTGTTTCAGCTTCTGCTCCTACCATCAATAGACAACACTACCTATTTAATGATGCACACCTAGCCTCGCTAAATGACCTGAGGACGATTGGAAAGGATTATACCCTTACCACCAATGTCAATTATCTATTTGATCAGCAACGCAAGAGCAACTATGCTGAGCGAGAGATTTACATAGCTAATGGTGAGAATATTCAGATTGTAGAGGAGATGAGCTCTGTGCTTCGCAAGCGAGAGCTGGAGGGTACGATTACATTTGAGGGTAATAAGGATGAGTATTATCTCAATAATAAACTCAATTTCATCGGTAGGTGGAATGATGAACACGGCGAGGTGCGATCGGGTGAGTTAGTAGCTCAGCAGTTGGATATGCCATCGCTGAATTTATCCAATAGCTTTGAATACACTAAGAGAGTTGGGTCTTATAGTCAGAGGCTTAAATCAGATATCTTCTACGCTCAGCAAAGACAGCAGTTATCCGTCACACCTTCAATCTTCCCAGATCTTACTACTGATGCACTATCCATCTCCTCACTGATGCAGGCGGTGGACTACAACAAGCTCTCGACTAACACCAATTACCGCAGAGGATGGACTTGGGACAGAGGGTATGCTTGGATTGGCGCTACTTTCTTTACCAATCACTATAATATTAGTAGTAGTCTACAGGATGGGGTTGCCTCTACCTTTTTGGAGGCGGACTCGCTCCGAAATAATCTGAGAAGAGGAGAAATTGGCTTTAGCCTTGCACCAACATTCGCTTTAGAGATTACAAGAGAGCTAAAGCCTGAGTTCAGACTGACTGTTACCTACCTTATGGTCAATAAAGAAGATAGGGTGCATAAAGGTAATTTCAAGAGCGGTTACTGGTTATTCAACCCATCCCTTTATCTGTCATATCCCATCACAAAGAGGATAGATATGAGGGTAGATCTTAGCTATGGCAATCAAATAGGCGGGGTGAGGGATGACCTCTTAGGTTATATTATGACTTCATATCGCAACCTCCATAGAAATGAGGGTATAGAAAATAGCAGTTCAAGAGCCGATGCCAGACTCAATGTCAGCTATAAAAATCCATTTACCACACTTTTTCTATCTGGTGGTATTTATTGGAGCAATGTTTGGAAGAATAGGCTGTATGACACCCACTACAATGGCATAATGAGTAGCGTGACGAACATTGTACACCCCCACTCTTCGCCAAGCTATGGAGCCATGCTCTATGCCTCAAAAAGGATTGACTCAATCAACTCTGAAGTGACATTCACTAGCAGATATAATAGAAGTCACTCTATTATCCTCAACCAAGGCACTGTATCTCCATTTGATCTCAGTAGTATTGGGCTTGACGGCTCGATAAATTCTATAGTAAAAAGGTTTATGGTTATTCGCTACAATGGCTCTTATGTCATTACAAGTTCAAACCTGGGGAAGATGAAGCTAGCGCCAATGCACTACTACTCTCAGAGCTTGAAGACATCATTTATTCCAGCAAAGGGGCTAATACTAAGTGCCGAGCTCAACCACTACTATAATAGTAGCAGAGTACAGTCTGAACGCACTACATGGTTTGGTAATATAGGGGCTCAATACAAATTAAAGGGTATGGATATAATGTTGGATTGGACCAATATCTTCAATACAAAGCAATTCATCACCCAGTCTTACAGCAACGCTGGTCGATATTACTCTCAATACCAACTTCGCCCCTTTGAGATTATGCTTAGGATACGCTTTAAGATACAATAGGATGAAATAGAAACCAAAAATTAAGATGAGTTTTAACATATGAATAAGTATGTCCCATTCAAAGAGAGTAGTTTTTTATTGGTTGATCGAATTGCACATATACTTATGCTTAAATCTTTTTTTAGTACGGAAGTCGGTTTGTATAATGGTCAAATGGGGGTTGTGTTGACAATGTCATATGCTTTCCATAAAACGGGGAAAAGAGTTTATTTAGACTTTGCATATGACTTATTGGATGAGATGTTAAAAAATATTCACAGGGATTCTCCAATCAACTTTGCAAGCGGACTATGTGGAGTAGCTTGGGGTATAGAATATTTGATTCAGAACAAGTTTATCGAAGGAGATAGTACTTACGTTTGTGAAGAAATAGATCATGAAATAATGAGTTATGATCCTAAAAGAATTGCAGATCTATCTCTGGAGACTGGCTTTGTGGGTTTATTAAGATATGTGACATATCATTTGCAGGGTGCTTTAATACAAGGTAATAAAACACCCTTTGATGCTTGCTATTTATCTGATATAAGCCATAAATGTAGATGTGTACTTGATGAATGTAAAAGTGAAAACAATTTTTTGCATGAACTAATAAAATATTACTTTAGAATAATTAACAACAAATTAGCTTCAAATGTTCAGCCTGACCTAATGAGTCTTGTTTCAGTTCATAAAATAGATGATAACATAGAATTGTGTTCAACTCAAATCGGGCTAAATAATGGATTGTGTGGAATTTTATTGAACTCACTTGAAGAGAATAGTATTTTATGAAACGAATATATATAGTTGATGAGTTTAAATCCTCTCAAAAGAATGGAATAGGTACATATATAGATGAGCTACTATACTGTCTAAAAGGGAACTGGTTTGAGATAAACTTGATATCTTTCAACACAGAAGAAGATGAGTTTTGCATCATAAAGCAAAATGAAGTTACTAGATACCTCTTTCCTGTTTTTGGAAATGGGGCCTTCTTAGATTTCCCTCAGATCACGAAAAAATTCTTTTCGCTATACATACCAGACTCTACAGACAATGTGTTCTTTATCAACCATTCACCTTGTTCTGTTTTTATTTTATCCCTTAGGGAATCCCACCCAAAATCTAAAGTGGTTTTCGTTATACATGATTTTGGCTGGACACGGAATTTAATGGGCGACTTACTCAGGGCAATCGCATTTGAAATGCTGTATCTACATTCTTTCATAAATGTCATTTAAAGCCTTGAAATTCGATGTAATATCCTTGTTTATGTCGCAAATTATTGGTATCTTTAT
>NZ_KB904301.1 GCF_000379925.1 Porphyromonas levii DSM 23370
ACGTAATGAGGTAGAGGGGACTTTCGGAACCGTGAAGATGCGCTACGGAGCTGCTAGGATAAGGACACGACTTCCAGAGACAACGGAGGTAGCAGTCGCTATGTCTTTCTTAGCGAAAAATGTGATAACGTTCCTCAGGGAACTTATCCGCATTATTTTGTCGCTCCTATTTCCTTCGTTTTTTTCTCCAAAATTACAAATCGTTCGCCAATATCCTGCATGCGTCTCAATTCTTCAAAAATAACACATCTCCTAATTCAGCAAGCTCTAATATAGTCTCAATCCACAGGTAGAATTATTCTCGACTGTAGTACGAAAACCACCCAGATGAGGATAATATGGCACAGTACAGAGTAGATTAGTGGATAGGTATTATATAGGGATCTACCCTCTAGGTCTTCCCTACTCTCATTGATTGTACTCTAGAGAGCGGGAAAAGTCTCTCCCGGGAGGGACTGTGCGTAATATACCGAGAGAAGAGGAGCAGTATACAACGGAACAACTGTTACTCAAGCGACAAGCTCTGTCCACAGTATTAAGAAGCTAATAGGAAAAGGTTTGGTCACCTAGAATATTCTTCGTAAATTTGCCACCGCATCGATAAGTAGATGCATAGTTAAGTTAAACATATAATACAACATTTCAGGAGTTTATGATTATTGTAGAAATCAAGCAAGGCGAGAACATCGAGAGAGCACTCAAGAGGTTTAAGAGGAAATTCGACCGCACTGGTACTATGCGTCAGCTACGCACCCGTCGTGAGTTCCAGAAGCCCTCTGCCCTGAAGCGCCGCAAGATGGAGAAGGCTCGCTACGTGCAGCAGCTACGTCAGATGGAAGACTAAGCCTGCTCAGTTACGAGCAAATATGGCTAAGTCAGAAACGGAAGATAAAATCATTTTCACCAAGGAGGTGTTGTTATAGTTATAGAGGATGACATTACTAGAAATAGTAGGTCATCCTTTTTTTTATTTACTAGTCTTCATACCGTATGAGAGAAAAGTACCAGAAAATTATTGACCAGATGAACCAAGCTGGCAGCGAGGGTAACCCTTTTTTATTCGTTTTGGACTACGAGCAGAGCGAAGGTGTATTTATTCCGAACCCTCTCCAGCAGAGTGATGTCCTCTTTGCTATTGGAGAGGTTACGAACATCAATCCTGAAGATCACCTCCAGTACGACCACGATATACCACTAATAAAGAGACCTCAGCCACTAGAAGAATACGCTAAGTGCTTTGAAACCATACAGGAGGGAATGCGAGACGGGCGCTCTATCCTTGCCAATCTTACTGTCGCTACCCCTATTGAAGTACCCCTTAGTCTTAAAGAAATACTTCTCAGTACCAATGCCAAATACAGACTATTCCTTCCCGAAGCTCACTTTGTCTGTTTCTCTCCTGAGCGTTTTGTGAAGATTGATAAGGATGGTATCATCTCTACCGACCCGATGAAAGGAACCATCCCAAGCGATATCCCAGGTGCTCCTAATGTAATCCTTAATGACTACAAAGAGACCTCGGAGCACTGCTCTGTAGTGGATTTGCTCCGTAGTGATCTATCTCGGGTAGCTGACGAGGTGGAGGTAAGTAGATTTAGGTACTTCACTGAGATAGAGACACAAGAGAAGACGATATACCAAGTAAGTTCTGAAATCAAAGGGAATCTCTCTCAAGACTGGAGCGCTAACATTGGCACAATCATCGGTGGCATGCTCCCAGCAGGCTCTATTCTCGGTGCGCCACGCGAGAGCACCCGCAAACTTATAGCTTCGGCAGAGAGCGATACACCACGTGGTTACTACTGCGGTATTTTCGGATATTATGATGGCAAGAGCCTAGACTCGTCAGTACTTATTCGCTTCATCTGTGAGGATGAGAAGCAGCAAAAGTACTACCACTCGGGTGGTGGGGTTACGATCAATAGTAAATTGGAACAAGAGTACAAAGAAGTAATCGAGAAGATTTATCTCCCACTAAGGCAAAAGTAATGGAGCGACTACTAGAGACCCTTTGCCTACTCGATGGGGAGCTACTAAACCTTCCATTCCATAAGGCAAGGGTAGAATGGTCACTGGGAGAGGAATACTCCCTTCTTTCGGTAATTGAAGCTGTCTACAGAGAGGCTAAAAGACTTGGTGCTACTCATGGGAAATGGCGTGCATCCGTCACGTATTCTGGAGACGGGATTGAGGGAATACGGCTTATTCCATACCAATTACCGCAGATTACTGGATTTCAGCTTATCGATATTCAAGAGAACTTCTACGCCAAGAAGTGGGCAGATCGAACCAGATTTGACCAGTATAAAGCCGCTCTTCCACAAGGGATAGAGCCTATATTCGTACTCGATGGCAAGGTTACCGACACCTCATTTACCAATATCATCGTAGAGCGTAATGGCCTATTGGATACCTCCGACACGCCGCTATTACAGGGGACAAAGAGGCACAAGCTCCTCACGGAGAAATCCATTCAGGCAGTTCATCTTGGCGCTGAAGAGCTGTCTACCTACGACAGGATACACCTGATCAATGCAATGGTAGACCCAGGGGAACTGATATTTCCGACTTCGGCAATCCTTTGACCAACAAGTAAGGGTGACCCATATGGTATGAGTCACCCTTACTTGTTCTTTATTCTTCAGACGTAATTACTTACGCTTTGCACTAGGCACCAACCAGGAACCATTAGCATTTTTATAAGCGATATGAAGTTCGTCGCCAGTAATCTTGATAAGACCACCCTTATCATCCTCTAGAGTAACGAGGGTATTGTCTCCCTTCTTCATCTTCACGCCTGTAATAGCAGGAATACCCTTGTTGGAGAACCTAAAGGAATAGTTGTCACCTATTTTGATGACGGTTATCTCCACATCCTTATCCACGATAGGCAACGCCCCATCTCCTAACTTAGAGAAAGTAACAAGTCCGGTATACTTACCCGTAAAGAGGAGCGCATCCTCAGGCTTATTCTGGTTACACGAAGATAGTCCTACTGCCATTAGCACCAATAAAAGAGATGCTGCCATTAGTCTTAACTGTTTCATAATTTCAATTCTCAATTAAATAGTTGAACACTGATCTGTTAACGCAAGCAAGGTAGTAAGAATTCTCCAAATAACCTCTCAAAAAAGGCTAAACTTTCTTACTTAATCTATATAAGGCTGGATTACCTCCGCCCACTTGGCGTATCCAGAGCCCATTAGATGCAATCCATCGTTGGAGAACTGCATATCCAGTTTCTCCTCATCAGGGGATACCAAATAGTGGTAAAGGTCTATAAAAGTTATACCTTTCTCTCTCGCCATTGCCGATAGGCGGCAGTTAAGTGGCTTTATTTCGGACCACCGGCGCGTATGTCCAGCGAACTTCCCAGCCGCATCATTTACAGGTAGTATGCTCTGCAAGTAAATCTGCGTGCGAGGGCTCTGAGCCTGAAGGTGCTCAACAATCCGTACAATACCATTGAATACCTCATCGGTAGTCTTTCCCCGACCTAGGTCATTGATACCAATCAGTAAAAAGAGTTTTGCTGGTTGCCCCTTGATAATGACATCTAACCTATCGTATACTCCCTCTGTTGTATCGCCACTGATACCGCGATTTTTACAGCGGCTATCCCTTAATAGCTCCATCCACTCTCCACCATCCGTAATGCTATTCCTAAGAAAGATGATATCGATACTATCGGTAGGGAGCACCTCAAATAGCGTGGCTCTCTGATAATAATACGTTGAATACTTCGCCTCTTGCGCCTGACAAGTAGCGAAAAGTAGCAATGCCACTACCCCTAAGGGGGGTAAAACGATAGGTAAAAGAGGAAATGGAAAGGCGAATGGGCGAAATGCTTTTATACATCGGACTTTTGAGGGGGTCGGCATATACGGGCGGGGGCAAAACGAAATGTTCATTTGCTTTAATTTTGGGTTAATTTTTGGCTGAACGTTCGAGTGCATTCGAGTGATGTATGTTAATCGTTTGAGGGAGGGGAATAGATAGGCGGTAGTATATAATTATAAGGAGCCGTAAGGTCGCTATAATGGCGGTCTTACGGCTTTTTATATGCTTCGCTCGATAGGCATTCGAGCAATGTTTTAAGAGCTGGAAAAAAGGAGTTTTTCTATAGTTATTTTGGTGGGCACTCAAATGTTAATTTTGGCAATTTTCGGAGTTAGCTTATGCGTTAGCTTATGCATTAGCTTATGCATAATAAAACGAAATGTAGTTTAGCTTATGCGTTAGCTTATGCAGTTGTTTGTCTTTTAGAAGTCGCACGACCCCCGACTAATAGCCAAAAATAGTGCGAACTAGTATTAAAAGCAGTATATATATACCCCCTTTTACCTTCTTAAAAGCAATTAAACATGCAAAGAACCCGCATAAACAAAGGGAAGTCCTTAATTTTAGGGCAAAAAGTGTGCGTGTGCCTTGATTGCTACATTATATGATACCTGATAGATCCTTTAATGAGAGCTATTGAGCGGATGCTGGATAGTGGTATTTGCATTGGTGAGTGTGCTGGGTTTTCCGAGCAAAGGAGTACTGCGGAAGGGTCGCTCTCGATCTTACGAATGTACTTGATAAGTATGAGCGTGTCTCCCTCTAGGATAATGGAGACTAAGTACATTTGCCCATATATAATGTTATTAAAGTCCTCAAATACCTTGTATAAGACTATGTCTCCGCTGTGGATGACTGGCGACATACTATCGCCAGCAACCATTACGGCACCATCACACTTCGGCATGCGAGGGATGGATATATTATCAATAATATAATCGCTGATATCACCTTGGGCGAGAATACTTGCGGTGGCTTCTACAGCGTATAGTGGTATGGTCTGGTACTCTACGATGCTTTCTTTTGCCTTTTGTGGAAAGGTAGTAACCTCTGGTGTGGCTATATTCTCTGAGTGTTCAAAAGTAGGTATATCTTTACGAAGCATTTCTCCTTTTCCTGTGTATAACCAGTCAGCACTAATGGTAGGAAATGTGTCAAGAAGGTCTTGAAAATACGGTGTCGGATCAAAACTAACACCATCGTCCTCAGTGGCATTTGTATATTGCATGAGCTGTTGAATGGTGATACCAAAGACCTTCGACACAGGCTCTAGCTTGAATTTACTGACAACTTCAGAAATTCTATCCCTTAACTCAAAAGTCTCTCTGAGCATGGAGCCCTCCCCTGTAATCAACCACAAAGGAGATAAATCTGGACTATTTTCTAATATCGACATTACTACAGATTCACCCAAGTCCCCTTCTCGTCGCTTCTGCTTGGATAAATAGCCGTTAGACAGGGCGAAGTTTCGCTCTGCAACAGCTGGGGTATACCCCCTATAGTTCATGTATTCATAAAGCCTATTTATGGCTTTCTCTTTCTTGCTCATAGAAAATAGTCCACTAAATATTTGGAGATTAGAATAAAGTCTATTATCTTTGTAGATAGATAGACAATGTTTAACTGCTACAAATATACCGATTATGAAGCAAATTATTGTTACCAAGGAAGTGCGAGAATTTCTCATGGAGGTTTTCGGAGTGAACAGAACGACGGTCTGGTCAGCCCTTAACTTCAAAAGAGAAAGTAAGCTACACGAGAAAATTCGCAAGGTTGCCCTTGAAAAAGGAGGGCAGTTGGTCGGTGGTCATGAGCTTGAAACCTCATTTCCAGTTGGCAAGATGGTACAAACCTATGGCGGTCAATTAAGGATTGAGCACCTGCTTGACCTTGACCAGACCTTAGTGTACCTTGATGGTGAACTGAAAGAGGAGTACAAAGAGCTTAGCATACCTGAGTATGAGAAGTTGCAACAGCGACTGATGACTCTAGTTGACACACGAAACAATTAAAAAGACAGGAAAGTGGAGTACTATAATGGACATCTATGTATCAGCCGTGACGAGCTAATAGGTGGTGCCACTCCGCTCGTGAAGGAGGGTACTCTTAATAGCTGGATTACACGCAAGATTGTGAGACAATCACGCAAGGCTTTTGGCTATGGTGTTACTGCTCTGATTGAATATAATAGCCTTCCAAAAAGCGTTCGAGAGGCATTCGAGAAGCGTTACGGTGACCCTAAATTATTAGCTGTTCAGCAAGAAGAGCAAGAGTCAGGGTATGTTGAAGATGCCTTTGCACGCAACTTCTATGAGAGTCATACCTACAATAAAAATGGTAAGACGGTTCGACTAAAAGAGAAGTATATCAATCAATATACTATAGATGCGAGTGTGCTGAACTCTCTAGTTGATCGCTGGACAGTACTTCAAGCAACTACCAATAAGCTGAATAATAACCGTAAAGACTTTTGGAAGGTACTTTTGGACTTTAGTGAGGCACTTAGGTACGACTATGGTCATAAGCTCCCAGCGAGTGAAGGGGGTCTGAGAAGGAAGCTGACCGCCTACAGAAAGGAGGGGTATGTCTCACTCATCAGTAAGAAGTTTGGCAATCAGAATACCGTTAAGATTACAGAAGAGGCAGGACTTTTCCTTATTGCTCTCAAGCGTAATATGGACTATCGGCGAAATAACAGTCAGATTTTTGAAGAGTACAATCGGGTGGCTCCCGATATGGGCTGGAAACCGCTCGACAGCCTTCAGAGTCTCACAGCTTTCCTCAATGATCCTGCTACGAAGCAGAAGTGGCTTGCCACAGAGTCAGGGGAGACCCTAGCCAATAAAGAGCTCACTCGCCTACAGCGTACCATTATGCCTACCCGTCGCAATAGTGTATGGGAGGGTGACGGTACAAGGCTTAACCTCTACTTCCGAGGCGAAGATGGCAGTAGGACTACCACCGATGTGTACTATGTAATGGATGTGACCACACGTATGATTATAGGGTGGAGCTACGGTAAGGGTGAGACTTTTGAGATGATTCGGAAAGCCTTTCGGATGGCACTTGAGCGGAGTGGTGAGCGACCTTATCAGATTAAGACCGATAATCAAGGCTCTGCCAAGAGTGGTAGAGGACAGGAATTTATTGAGAGCATCGCACTTATGCGAAGCAATTCAGCAGTCTATCGCTCCAGCTCGAAGCTGATAGAGTCTGTTATTGGCGACCTACAGAGGATTGAGCTACGCAAGTACCCCAACTTCACTGGCACCAATGTTACCGCCAGAACAGGTCGCCCAAATATTGAATGGCTCAACGCCAACAAGGACGATTACCTCCCCTCTTACGGAGAGATGATTGCACAACACGAAGAGGCAGTACGGAGGTGGAATGAGACCATTGTCACTCGTGACGGCAAGAGCCGACAGCAACTCTATGCAGAGCTGGTGAATGACGAGCTACCTGCTGTTACGAAAATGGACTATATCAGGATTTTCTGGGAGCTACACCCGTACACTAATACCTATACGCAGAGTGGTATCACCATCACTCGTGACGGCAAGGAGATTACTTACGAGGTATTGGACGACCGTCACCTCCCCGATGTTGAGTGGTTATTGGAGAATACTGGGCGACAGTTTCGTGTCAAGTACGACCCCGATGATATGACCCAAGCTTGCTTGTTTAGCATTGACCCCGATGGTGAGCTACGCTTTGAGCGAGAGCTAAGCCCTTACCTTCAAGTGGTGCGTGCTGCTCAAGATCAGACTGCAGACGATGCTAGGTATGCTCAAATCCTTGTACAGATGGATAAGCAGATGCGTATGGAGCGTGAAGCACGAGGCAGAGCCATTGATTACCTCTATGGTCGCACCTACGTACAGCCACGAGTAGCAGGACTTTCCACTGCCGAGAATGAGCGAGTTGAAGAGCGTGCTAGAGAACTTGAGGAGGAGTACCGTGGACGAGTAAAAGTGGCGAAGAGCGAAAAGCGACCAGTTAAAAAAGTCCATATACCTAAGGTCGTCCTAATGGAAGAAGCTCCAGAGGAGATTATCCAGAAAGCACAGCCTATGTCTCTAGGGCAGGTTATGAAAGCTGAGAGTAAGATGGATTATGAAGATGCGTGGCTCGCTCACCAAAATGCAGATAATAGGAAAGAGAGAATATCAAAATATTAAAGTAAAGAGATTATGAAGATTCAGTTTCAATCAACGAGAGAAGTCAGCGGTTTACGTACCGATGTAAGCATCTTAATTGAGGGTGTTCAAGAGCTGAGTGAGGCGAAGCTACTGACCATTTTGAATGAATTAAAAGGATATCTAAAGTTCGATGATGAAAGAGAGACAACGTCTAACCTTACTCAACCATTGTCACCTTCATATCATCAAGGAAAACAGAATACTTGTCGATATTCACCTGATAAGCCTTGTAAATACCGTCAAGTAGAGATAGAAACCCGTGAATCATGTCGATACCCATCAGTTCGACCGAAATACTAAAATTCCAAATATGAATATGAGTGTAGGAGCCAAGAATTTTGAGAGTAGTGTCATCTGCGTCATAGGGATAGATATTGTAATCGACTTTGATTCTTTTGCCTGGATCCATCCCAAAAATATCGACAGCATAGTTAAGCCCTCTTTTGAGATAATTATAAGCAGGGACACTTGCAGAGTCAATGTGACTTCCTTCACCTCCAACCACTAAAGAGATTTCAATTTCTAGTTCAGTACAACTCATAGAAGATCATATTAAAGTAAAACAAATACAAAGATAACGAATTATGGAAGAGAGAGAAAAGAGAAGAATCCAGGGACAGCTGGAAGCGTATGTAAGGGTCAGTGGTAGCCAAGCGAAGGCAAGTAAACGACTAGGCATCGGTGGGGCTACCGTTAGTGCTATCCTTAAGGGGAATTGGGAGCAGATAAGCGATGATATGCTCAGACGTGTAGATGCCAAGACAGCTCGCAGTCATGAGTGGCAAATCGTCTCTACAAATGCATATACTGAAATTGCCAGTGTGCTAAATCGTTGTCACCAAGAGAGTAGTGTTACATGGGTAGTAGGAGAGGCTGGGAGTGGGAAGACCACCACAGCTCGACACTATGCTAGCACCACGGAGCATGCTTACTATGTGCTATGTAGTGAGGATATGCACAGGCGAGACTTTCGTCTCATCCGATATTCTGCGTGATGGCGGTTACCGTGATCCCTTGAGACTCCTGCGTCAGCTTGTATACACCAATCATCTTGCGGGATGAAATCCGCAAGATATGGGCGACGGGGTTATTTTTCTCTTTGAAAATTTGAAAGAAAACTGGAAATCCATTATAATTGAGCGAATTATCCACTAAACGCTTAATTACGCAATGGATACCAGTTTTCTACGACATGTATATGGGCTTC
>NZ_KB904302.1 GCF_000379925.1 Porphyromonas levii DSM 23370
ACATCCCCCTCTAAAGGATTGCGACCATCTCTAAGAATGATCCCCTCCAAACCTCCAAACCCTTTCCTCAAGTCAACGCCACTAATAAATAGGAAAAAGCAATTGCTTTCATTTAGATTAAACATAAATCGTAGTCATCTAATAACTGAACAACTTCCAACCGCAAAGATGACTACAATAATAAACCGACACAATACGCCCGTTTTGGGAGAGTTACATTTCGCTACTTGCGCTTGTCACTGCGAGTGCTCGCCTATGTGCCAATTGTTGCACATGCTAAAGAATAAAGGATATCGCTCAATTGGTGGGGAACAAATACGAAGAAGGTGCTATCAGAGGAGCGTGGGCACGAAGGCATTCCGTATATATTGCACTTGTCGGGGTGTTGTGGAGTCGGGCAGGTAGACAAGGGCGTAGTCGTACCGCACATTGGAATAGCGTAGCCCCCTGAGGTTTCGACAAAAGACATCCGCCACCTGTACCATGTTTTGTTGTTTGGTAGGCGGTATAAGTACATCCAATTCCGAGAGGACGAAAGGGCGGTTCCTTGCCTTCACCTCAATAAAACAAAGTACGTCCCCCTCGAGTGCTATAAGATCGACTTCTAGAAATCCCATCTTGTAGTTTTGCTCAAGGATGACGAAACCTCGCTTTCTCAATTCATCAGCTATAAATAGCTCTATCTGATGACCGTCGGAGCGTTCACCGTTACTCCTCTTTGGTAGCTGACTCATAGGCAAGTAATTTGCGCTTGACTTCCGTGCCCCATCGAAATCCACCTACCCCTCCGTTGGCTGGCACAATCCTATGGCAAGGGAGTAGAAAGAAGCATTCATTACTTCCGAGAATATTTCCCACGACCCTAGCATACCGTTTAGAAAGACCTAGCTTTTGGGCAAACGCACCATAGGTTAGCGTAGTGCCAAATGGCACCCTTGCCAGCTGTGCCCAGAAGTCTGGTGCGAAACTCGGCACCCTCCCCCCAAGAGCTGTATACTCCTTTGGGCAGGGCAATAGGAAAGCAAAAGCCTCGGCAAGCTCGGGATGTAGTCTCCTCGAACTCGCTAAGGCTTCATTATTTACATTGTCTATTGGATAGCACTTTGTGATGACTTGCTCATAGCTTATCTCACACTCGACTATACCAATTGGTGTATTAAAATAGTAATTCCCCATCTATACAAGCCCTCTTAGATACATAGGGCTTAATCCACTTCTGTACTCTGGAAACATGCTCAGGGTGCTTGGCATACACATCCACATCCTCATACTTCCCAAGCACTCCATGGAGCATTAGGTCGTACTCCTCATTGGGGTTGATATTGATCGTAACAGTAATCTTTTCCAATGGCTCGATCAAATCGGCAAGCTCCTCGAAACTATCTTTTGCCTGGAGCAAGAACTCCTCCTTTGTCATGCCTTCAGGATGACTTCCAAAAGCGAATAGTACTACGTGCTGTATCATATATCAAAACATTGAAAATTCGATCTCGTCTAAGTGGCTATCTTTGTACCCCAAGAAGTAAAGGATACCATCCAACCCCATAGTAGTAATGGACTGCTTCGCACTCTCCTTAACCTTAGGTTTAGCTTGGAATGCAATACCAAGACCTGCGGTAGAGATCATAGGCAAATCGTTGGCGCCATCGCCTACGGCAACGGTTTGTCGGATATCCACCTTCTCTACTTGTGCGATCAAGCGAAGAAGCTCTGCTTTGCGCTTGCCATCGATAATATCCCCTAGGTGTCGACCAGTAAGCTTTCCATCGACTACCTCTAGTTCATTAGCATAGACATAATCGATACCGAACCTATCCTGTAAGTACTTAGCGAAGTATGTAAAACCTCCGGAGAGGATAGCAATCTTGAAGCCCACCTTCTTGAGAATCTTCATGGTACGCTCAATACCATCCATAAGAGGCAGATTCTCCGCTATATCTCTCATCACAGAGACATCCAAACCCTCGAGTAGTGCACAGCGCTCTATGAAGCTCTCATTAAAATCTATCTCTCCTCTCATAGCGCGCTCGGTAATCTCTGCCACCTTATCACCGACGCCAGCTCGCATAGCTAGCTCATCGATGACCTCGGTCTTGATAAGGGTGGAATCCATATCAAAGCAAATTAGCCTACGCATGCGGCGGAACATACTATCCTGCTGGAAAGAGATATCTACCTGATAGTGGTTAGCGACCTGCATAAACCTACGCTGAAGCTCCTCCCTATCTCTTGGATTACCTCTTAGAGATATCTCTATGCTTGCCTTAGGTACACGCTCTTGTTCTATCAGAGGAATACGACCAGTGAGTCGGTCGAGCGCATCGATATTCATACCCTGGGCAGCGACCTCCTTGGTAATGGCTGCCACCATCTCTGCGGTAAACTGTTTTGCCAGAAGAGTAACGATATACTTATTCTTGCCCTGTGCTTCTACCCAATTGGTATAATCTTCGGGAGCTACAGGACGGAAGGTGACAAAGATATTAAGCTCATTGGCTTTGAAGAGCAATTCCTTTAGAATCGTGCCGCTGATAGATGACTCAGCAGCGAAAAGAACACCAAGTGTAAGGTGGTTGTGCGTATCACTCTGACCAATATCAAGGATGGTCACATCATGCTTTGCTAGCGTTTCGGTAATCGCTGCCGAAATACCAGGTCTATCCTTACCACTAAAGATGGCAAGGATTAGTTCTTTGTTGTTTTGCTCTTTATTATCCATTGTCTTTCCATTGTTATTATTATACAATGCGAAGCAAATGTACCTATTTCTGAACATATAGGCAATAGGTTGCTGATTGCTTCGATTTTGGCTAATTTTGCTACTCAATATATATAGTTCTGTATGAAAAGAATCAATGGGCGATTACTCGCCCCAATAATGATACCATTCCTACTTGTAGGGATTCTATATGGATGTGCCAATCGAGTAGCGCCTGATGGCGGACCTTACGATGTGACACCACCAAAGCTCGTCAGTAGTTCTCCCGAAGATAGGGCACTAAATGTAAGCAAGAAACGCTTCGTACTCACCTTCGACGAGTATATACAAATCCAGGATATAGCCAATAAGGTAATCATCTCTCCTCCCCAGATTACTCAGCCTAAGATAGTAGCTGTGGGCAAGAAGGTAACGGTGGAACTGGAAGACGATCTTATCCCAAATACGACTTACTCCATAGACTTTACCGATGCTATTGTGGATAACAACGAGGGTAATCCACTGGAGAACTTCTCGTATGCCTTCTCCACGGGCAATGAAATAGACACCATGGAGATCAGTGGTCGAGTGATTAACATTCGTAACCACGAACCCATGCAGAGCTTACTTGTAGGTGTGCACCCAGAGTCTGCGGGCTGGAACGCTTTTACAGATACGACCTTCAGCCGCATGAGTAGGACTGGAGACCGTGCACAGTTTGTAATGCGAAACATGAAGCAAGGGAGCTACAGAGTGTATGCTCTGAAAGAGAGCGATGGCAACTATCGCCACGATATGCCTACAGATGGGGTAGCATTCCTCAATGAGCTTATCACTACAAGCGCAATGGCAGCTACTCGGCAAGATACGACTTGGGTGGATAGTCTTACCATAGACACGATAAAGACAGTGGCATATACACGCTACCTGCCGGATGATATCGTGCTGCTCTATTACGTGCCAGAAGCAAAGCGTAGATTTATTAGCAAGCGCGAGCGCCCCGACTCTATGCAACTAAGACTTGTGTTCAGTGCCATACCCGAAGGCAAAATCAAGGTACGCCCTATCGACTCCCTTGCTGTGCAAGGCGGCAGTACACCAGTTCTCGATATCAATAGAGAGAAGAAGGAGGTAATGGTCTACTTTACGGACCCTACATGGAAGAGGTATAAGGAGTTTGAAGTCTCTTATACTTCGGTAGACTCCCTAGAGCTACCTATCATGGTGCATGACTCTCTCACGCTCCGCCCATCTGCCCCTAAGCCGATAGAAGACAAGGGGAGACTGAAGGAGACTAATGACAGTATTGCGAAGCCGAAGAGCCCGCTTACGCTTCGCTTCGAGCATAAAGGGGAAGGTGGGACCAGTGATAGCCTGCTCTTCTATAGCTCTCTGCCTATCACTCCTGAGGCATTTAAGGCCTTTGAGCTATTCAATGCGCAGGACTCCATCCTCAAGCCGGTAACCATAGACTCTATCTATCTACTCCCTGGGCGTACTACCGTGGGAATGATAGAGGCGAAGCTATCGTACGACACGAGCTATGAGCTGTATGCCGACAGTGCTAAGTTTACCGATGTGTATGGGCACATGCTCGATGAGACGGTGGTAGATGCGTTCAAGACGAAAGCGAAAGACGCTTTTTCTCAGCTCTCCATCACGGTAGATGGCGTTGAGGGACCATTTATTGGCGAACTCCTCTCTACCCAAGATGCTGTGCTAAGAGTAGTATACTCCGATAAGCCGACCTTACACTTCAAAGATATTAAGCCTGAGAAGTATGGTTTCCGACTCATCGTGGACAGCAATAATAATGGCAAGTGGGATGCAGGCAACTACCGCGACTCTATCCAGCCAGAGATGGTCTACTACATGCCGAAGATTATTGAAGTAATGGCGAACTGGGATGTAAAGGAGACGCTATCTCCTCTTGCTACCAAGATAGATAAACAGAAGCCCGAAGAGTTGATTAAGAATAAGCCCAAGGCTAAGGAGAAAAAGGATCGCAATAAAGAGCGTGAGGAACAACTCCGCAGACAACGCCAAGGTAATAACCAAGGCATGGGTGGCTTAGGTGATATGGGCGGCATGGGTGGACTAGGAGGCATGAACGACATGATGGGCGGAGGACGAATGTAGTCTAGCCATCAGTAGTCCCGACACCGCATAATAACCACAACCGCTACCATTGAGCATATCAAGCTCTGGTAGCGGTTGTGCTATATGCAGGGCAGTGAAAAAGTGCACTCCTCATTCTCGAGAGGTATTACACCCTCTCTACACTCTTAATCCCTGGGAGCGTACGTAAGGACTTTAGTAAAGGATTGAGGCGAGAAGCTTCCTTTATATATATATGCAGCGTAGCTTGGAAGAGTCCATCTGCGCTCTGTATATTATAGCTACGGAGCGTAAGTTCCTTCTCAGTCCCCACCTGACTAACGACAGCATTGACCACGCTAAGATCATCATGCCCAATTACCCTCAGCACAACCTCACTCCCTCGAGAGGTATCACCTTTCCACCTAGCCTTGAGGATACGATAACCGAATCTATTGAATAAATCAGGAGCATTGGGGCAATTCATTCTATGAATTCGGATACCGCTTCGGGAAGTAAAGGCAAATATCTTATCGCCATATATAGGATTACAACACTTAGCAAGCTGATAATCGATGCCCGATAGGTTATTATCTATCGTTAGGATATCCTCTGTCTCCTCAGCAATAATCTTCTCAGGCAGAGTACTAGAGACAAACTTATCTGCCGAAATATGGCGCTCCTCAGCCTGCTCAGGTTCCTGAAATGCCAGTTTATACTCATCGAGGAACGTATCTAGGTCTGTCTGCTTATTCTGAATTGCGAGGAAGAAGTGACTTGTTGCCTTGTACCCCTTACGCCTTACGAGCTTGGTGAATACAGCCTCATCGTACTCCAGCTTCCGATTACGCAGACGGCGGTTGAGCTCCTCACGCACTAGCTGAATAGACTTTTCAGACTCTATCCTCAGCCATTGCTTAATCTTATTTCTCGCCTTGCTCGTTATCACATACCTCAACCAATCCTGCTTAGGTGTCTGATTGGCAGAGGTATTTATAGAAACGGTATCACCATTCTGTAATTGCTGTCGGATGCTTACATTGCGACCATTGACCTGAGCAGAGACTGTCTTCTCGCCAATCCCCGAGTGTATAGCATAGGCGAAGTCGAGGATAGAAGCACCTTTGGGCAACTTTACTAAGTCCCCCTTGGGTGTAAAGACATATATCTCCTCATCATAGAGATTCATCCTAAACTCCTGCATCACCTCTTCGCTGGTAGCAGACTTATTCTCTAGCGTCCTGCGAACCGTGGTCATAAACTCATCCAGTCCACTCTCGCTCTTCACCCCCTTGTATCTCCAGTGTGCAGCGAGACCCTTCTCCGCTATCTCGTCCATACGTTCGGTACGAATCTGCACCTCTACCCACTTCTGTTGGGGTCCCAATACCGTGATATGCAGACTTTCGTAACCATTAGACTTTGGGATAGATAACCAATCCTTCATCCGCTTAGGATTGGGTTGGTACATATCTGTGATGATAGAGTATGCCTTCCAGCACTGGCTTCTTTCCTCCTCTAGTGGTGCATCGATAATGACACGTATAGCGAATAGGTCATAAATAGCCTCGAACTCTATCTTTTGCTTCACTAGCTTATTACGGATAGAGGAGATAGACTTCGTTCTTCCCTTTATCGTAAACATTAGTCCCGACTCCTCCAAAGCCTTCTTAACTGGATCGATAAAAGAAGCAATATAAGTATCGCGTGTCTTCTTGGTAGCAGCCAGCTTGTCTTTAATAAAATTATATATCTCCCTATCCGTATACTTGAGGCAAAAGTCCTCCATCTCACCCTTGATATTGTACAGCCCCATACGGTGCGCCAGAGGGGCATAGAGGAAGGAAGCCTCCATACTGAGATCCAACTGTAGATCCTCTGAAAGATAATCACCAGCAAGGCGAAGCTGCACCAGTCGCTCGGAAATCAAGATAAGGATAACACGCACATCCTCAGCGAAAGATAGTAAGAAGTGGCTAAAGTTGTCCGAAGTAACCACAGCATTCTTGGCATACAAATCGGTCACCTTTTGCATCAAGCGCAATAAGTAGAGCACATCCTCACTCAGGAAACCCTTCAACTCCTCTTGCTTTACAACACCATCCCGCAAGGGTAATTGTAGGAGTACGGCCATGATAGGCGTACCTCCTATTCCCATCTCATCTACAAGGGTGGTCGCCGTCAATAGTCGCCGAGCTAGGGGATGTATCCCAAACTGATCCTTAAGATCAGGGCGCTCCTTCAGGTACTTCTGTAGTATTTCCTTTACCCTATACCACTCTTTTTCAGAGACATTATGGGGTAAAGCATCGAGACGAACTATAAGCTGCTCTATTGTCGAATATTGATCTAAATCAGTATACTTCTTCATAAAAACTCATTTTATACCACTGGTACGATATAAAAGTAGAGCAAGATACAAATATTCCTTTCAAAATACCAGTAGTCACTATAGTTTTCTATACCTTTGCATCATCATTTCAAATATGGAAAAATATCCAATTGAGTATTTCACTTTTAACTAATAGAAGATTAAACATGAAGAAGTTTATAACAGCTACTGCCTCTATGGCACTCTTATTGGGCGCTTGTTCTACAACAGAAAAGGCGCCAGAGTTCAAGGTGACAGCCACAGGCCTGCCCGCCGAAGCTAATGGTACCTACGCCTATATTTACGATGTAACCAATGAGGTCGTGGACTCCGCACTGATAGAAAATGGTTCGTTTACCTTCGTATCGCCAGCCAATGACTCAATTGTCAATGTAGTAAAGCTGATGGACACACCTCTGCTTTTCGCTCGTGAGGCTGGGGAGTATACTTTTACTATCACAACCGACTCCATTAGTGACGAAACAAGTATCATCCGTAGCGGTGCTGAGAACAGCGCATTTATGAAGCTACAAAACCTCTATGACGAGTTGAATGACGTAGAAACAAGGTATACTAATGATATAGAGTCAATTGCCGAGAACATCTTAACACCAGATAGTACCCTCACGAAGGAGCAAGAAGCGCAGATTGACTCTATCTATACTATCATGGATACGGAAGCAACGAAAATCAATAAGAAGTATTTCTCAGAGGCTACCAATGCGAGTGTGCAGATTGCAGCACTCAGAAATATGCGTCGCTCAATAGAGCCAGAGGAGTTCATTGCTCTCTACGATCAGGCTCCAGAAAGCCTCAAGGCAGAGAAGTCTCTAGCTACATTCTACAAGACTAGTGTGGCAGCTGCAAACACCGCTGTGGGGAAGCAGTTTGTCGACTATCAGATGACCAACCCAGCAGGCGAGACCAAGATGCTTAGTGAATTCCGTACTGAAGGTAAGTACTTCCTACTCGACTTCTTCGCATCATGGTGTGGTCCTTGCCAAAAGTCTATGCCTGTCTTAGCTCAGATAGAGAAACAATATGCTAAGATACTCTCTTCGGCTAGCATCGCTATCTGGGAGCGCGATGAGGATGGTACGGCTTATGCCAATGCTGTAAAGAAACTCAAGATCACTTGGCCTACCTTCCAAGACGGCAATCGTATTGATGGCAAGAACCAAAGTATGGGTGCTGAGACCTATGGCGTAATAGGTGTACCTACTTTCATCCTCTTCTCTCCAGAAGGCGAGATCATCGTACGTACGCACGATGTTACCGAAATCAAGGCTAAGCTCGACGAGCTCAATAAGTAATATGCATCCCAAGGAATAGGGAATAGTGTTACATATAATCGAGACGGCTATGCTCAACAGAGCATAGCCGTCTCGATTCTTTTCTAGGTTAGGGTACAGCTTCGTTACTTTCTTCTCACGCTAGGGAGGAGATAGGTCTGCATACAATACTCCTATGGTATCACTATTTTCAAGAGCTACTCCCTAGAGTAGAGAGAGTCCCTCCCCAGAGGGACTGGAGTTTTTCCCGCGAGAGACTCGAGTCCCTCGCGGGAGAGACTAATGCAAATAGCTAGAGTAAATATTGTCGCGACCTAGAGAGAGAAATGCTTGAGACGTGCTAAAGCCTTGCCAGATGGTACTAAATTGTTATCTTTGCGATTATATTAAAATGCAATTAAATTGGGAATTATGATATTGCGCAGAAGTATACTTTGGGGATTACTAATCGTAGTAGGGTTATTTATGAGCTCAACGCTTGTGTTTGCTCAGCAGTCTACGAGAAGCCATACTGTAGTGGCTGGAGAAACACTCTATGCGATTAGCCGCCAATACGGCGTAGCTGTGGATGAACTCATCAGGCTCAATCCAGAGGCTAAAAATGGGATAAAGATTGGGGAAGAAATCAAGCTTCCGGGCACTAAAACTGCTAAAGAAGCGACCTCAGGACCTACCTACCACAAGGTAGGAGCGGGCGAAACGCTTTACTCTATTTCAAGGAAATATGGGATTTCACCCAATGCATTACTGGCAGCGAATAGTTCTATTAGTAATGCAGATA
>NZ_KB904303.1 GCF_000379925.1 Porphyromonas levii DSM 23370
CCAGAATCCGGATTATATCTTGTCTGCGAAATAAAATGCATAGTGCCACAAAGGTAAGGATAAAAAAATCCACCGCTGTGTACTACATTTCGATTTAAAAAACAACTACCCCGATGAAATCAGCATTTCACTCCTCAAAATGCCCAAAAACCACCCCAAAATATACTCTAGGGGTCAAACTTGGGCTAGGAATAAATTTATTTTTCTGTACAGATAAATATATTTATCTCTAGGAATAAATTTCGCTGATATAGGGTCTCCGTTTCGGGTGCGACTATTAGGATGGAGTGGGGTATGTGCTATTATTTTAGTATCATTGCATATAGATAATGTATAAACACTATAAATTTGAGACGATTAGAGATGAGAAAAAAAGGATTGATAGGAAGGGCAATGACTATTGGTGTTATGCTTAAGGAGATGAAACCTAAGGACTTTTCTAAGTACACAGCGCACTTTAGTGAACTATCGTTTACCGAGAAGCTCCATAGGGTGGGTATGATGCTGGGCGAGACAGTGCTTCTTCCGCTCTTGCAGCTCTACTATATCTATCGAAGCCCTGAGGTTCCTCTAAAAGGGAAACTATATATCACGGGCGCATTGGGTTACTTTATCTTCCCGATGGACTTCCTGCCCGACTTCCTGCCCGCATTATTTGGGTTTAGTGACGATATCATTGTGATTGGTATTGTGATGAAGCAGGTGGAGCGGTATTTGACGCCTGAGATTGATGCGAAGGCTCGGCATGCGCTGACACGCTTCTGCAAATGAGACGCGCCTAAAGCGCAAACTAGTGCGTTGCTTTCGGCATTCTGGTTTGGTCGCGTACGCCAGTACGCTCCCTTTAACCTCGCCCACACATGCTCCTACAGATAGTACCACTTAGCTGCGAAAGCCCCCTTTAGGGGGGGTGGGGGCTTAGAGGTCGTATTGTCCATTCCCTATTTTGGGAATTTTAATGGCACACTATTCTTGAAGTGTGTACTTTTTTGGTACCTTTGTCGCGTGACAATTGACTTTGTGCGATTGCTCACTTCGGTTGATAGAGTAGTTTCTAAGATAAAAAAGACAGAAAGATGGAGCCTAATAAGAGGTCTGCAGTCATCACTGCTGTGGGGGGATATGTGCCAGAAGATGTATTGTCGAATGATGAGATAGCCCAGTATCTGGATACTAGTGATGAGTGGATTACCACTCGTGTGGGTATCAAGGAGAGAAGGGTGCTCAAGGTGCCAGGCGCTGGTTCGTCTTATCTTGGGATTCGTGCGGTCGAGGATATGTTGTCCCGACACAATATTAATAAGAGCGAGATTGATCTTGTGCTCTGCTCTTCCAATACGCCCGACTATCAATTCCCTACTACGGCTTCAATCATAGCTAGGGAGTGTGGTATTGATGGGGTGCCTTGTTTCGACTTCCAGGCAGCATGCCCTGGCTTCCTCTATGGGCTCCAGATAGCGAGAGGGTTTATAGAGAGTGGCGTCTATAAGAAGGTGCTTCTGATCTCTGCAGAGCGTATGTCTGCCATTACAGACCGCACCGATAGAGCTACCCTACCACTATTTGGCGATGGTGCCGGTTGTGCACTACTGGAGCCTACTGAGGATGGTATGGGTATTCAGGATGTGATTCTGAAGAACGACAACCATGGTCGTGATTACCTGATACTCCGTGCTGGCGGTTCGGCTAATCCTGCTACCGAGGAGACCGTGAAGGCACGTCAGCACTACGTATATCAGGATGGACAGAAGGTGTTTAAGTCGGCTGTAGTCCAGATGGGTGACTGTTCGGTAGAGCTGATGGAGAAGAATGGGTTGACCTTCGAGGACATCGACTGGGTCGTACCACACCAAGCCAATATGAGGATCATCGATGCCACTGCAAGGCGCATGGGCGTGAGCATGGACAAGGTAATGGTCAATATCGATAAGTATGGTAATACGAGTTCGGCTACCATCCCGCTCTGCCTGAGCGAATGGGAGAATCGACTCAAGAAAGGGGATAATCTTATCCTCACCGCCTTTGGCGCCGGCTTTACCTGGGGCTCTATCTGGCTGAAGTGGGGGTACGATAGTAAGTAATAGAGGTGTATGTATAGATCGGGATTCGTCAATCTTGTGGGCAACCCCAATGTGGGGAAGTCTACGCTAATGAATAAGCTGGTAGGGGATAAGATAAGTATTATCACCAATAAGGCGCAGACCACAAGGCATAGGATAATAGGTATTGTAAACCGCCCAGAGATTCAGATCGTATATAGCGATACGCCTGGAGTGGTAGAACCTGCCTATAAGATGCAGGAGCAGATGCTTGGCTTCTCCAAGAGTGCGCTTGGGGATGCGGATATTCTGCTTTATGTGACCGATGTGGTGGAGGATCCCGATAAGCATGAGGCATTCTTGGCCGAGGTGCGCACCTTGGATATTCCTGTGATGGTGCTCATCAATAAGGCGGATCTCTCCGATGCCGAAGCGCTGGAGCAGTTGGTAGCCACGTGGAAGACGTTGCTCCCCAACGCCCTTGAGGTGATACCCGTGGCGGCTTTGCACAATGCCGGTATTGCTTACGTGCAGCAGCGGGTGGAGGAGCTATTGCCAGAGTCACCTCCTTACTTCGAGGAGGATGCTTTTACGGATAGACCAGCGAGGTTCTTTGTCTCTGAGATTATCCGTGAGAAGATATTTCTCTATTACCAGAAGGAGGTGCCTTATGCTACCGAGGTGGTGGTGGAAAGCTTCAAGGAGGGTGACGACCTTATCCGCATCGGTGCTACTATCTTCGTAGAGCGTGAGGGACAAAAGGGGATATTGATAGGGAATAAGGGAGCTGCCATCAAGAAGCTTGGTATGATGGCGAGGCAGGATATAGAGCGCTTTTTTGATAAGAAGGTATTCCTTGAACTATTTGTGAAGGTCGAGAAAGACTGGAGAAGTAGTGAACGGATGCTGAGGAGTTTTGGATACAAGCAGGATTGAGAGATAGGAAATGGCAGTAAATAGTTTGGTGGCGATTGTGGGACAGCCCAATGTGGGGAAGTCTTCGCTCTTCAACCGTCTGACACGCTCGCGTACGGCGATAGTGACCGACGAGCCTGGGACTACCCGTGATAGACAGTACGGGCAGTCGGAGTGGAATGGTCGTACCTTCTCGGTAGTAGATACGGGAGGGTGGGTTGATAACAGTGACGATGTATTTGAGGATGAAATCAATAAGCAAGTCGAGATAGCGCTCGAGGAGTCCGACCTTATCCTATTCCTCGTAGACGTACAGGCTGGTCTGGGTGACCTAGATGAGTCGGTGGCGCAACTATTGAGACGCAATCGTAAGCCGGTGATTCTGGTCGCCAATAAGACGGACAACTTCAATATGGAGCCCTATGCAGCGGAGTTTTATAAGCTCGGTTTGGGCGATCCTATGCCTATCTCTGCCATCAATGGTAGCGGTACCGGCGAGATGCTGGATAAGCTGGTGGAGCTCCTGCCCGATAAGGGTGAGGAGGGTGATGAGGCACTGGAGTATCCTCGTATTGCTGTAGTAGGCCGACCTAATGCCGGGAAGTCCTCGCTTATCAATGCCTTCCTAGGTGAGGATAGGCATATTGTCACCGACATAGCGGGTACCACCCGAGACTCTATCTATACCCACTACAATAAGTTTGGGCACGAGTTTAGCCTTGTAGATACTGCTGGTATCCGTAAGCGTGGTAAGGTGAATGAAGACCTCGAGTACTACTCAGTACTGAGGAGTATTCGCGCCATAGAGAATAGTGATATCTGTGTACTCATGCTCGATGCTACTAAGGGTATCGAGGGGCAAGACCTAAATATCTTTTCGATCATCCAGAAGAATAAGAAGGGCTTGATAGTGTGTGTCAATAAGTGGGATCTGATTGAGCACAAAGATCATAAGGTAATGGAAGGCTATATCGATGCCATCAAGGATAGGCTAGCACCCTTTACCGATTTCCCTATCCTCTTTATCTCCGCTACAGAGAAGCAACGCCTCCTGAAGGTGCTTGAGACAGCGCAGGAGATTTTTGATAATAGGAAGAAGCGTATCTCTACTGCCAAGCTCAATAGCGTATTGCTCCCAATCATCGAGAAGACGCCACCACCCGCCAATAAGGGTAAGTATATCAAGATTAAATATGTGACTATGCTGCCTAAGGTGCAGGTACCTAGCTTTGTATTTTTCTGCAATCTACCACAGTGGATAAAGGAACCCTACAAGCGCTTCTTGGAGAATCAGATAAGGGCGAACTGGGACTTCACCGGCACGCCAATCAATATATTTATCAGGGATAAGAACTAGTACATTGGCGTGGCAATTGATAAGACGAGACTGCGATTTATAGAGGTAGCTCGGCGTCTATTTGCCGAGCAGGGCTACCATGCTACTACGATGAATGCCATAGCAGTAGCAGCGGGTAAGGGCAGACGTACCCTATACAATTATTTCGGTACTAAGAGCGATGTATACCTTGCGGTCATCCAAGAGGAGCTTCAGATACTCTACGAAGAGCTAAAGGCATTTATCTCTCAGCCGATGAACGGTGTAGCAAAGCTCATGCTATTCATTGCTAAGCGCCAGAGGGCAGTCAATGAAGTGGTTCAGCGTAATGGCACCCTTCAGGCAGAGTTCTTCAATGATATCGCTACCGTAGAGCGCGCTCGTATGCGTTTCGATGTACTGGAGCGCCAATTGATTCAGAAGATTCTGATAGATGGCATCAACGATGGCTCCTTCAGGCGTGTAGACGTCAAGACTACCGCCATGCTCTTGCATGCCTGTCTGAAAGGCTTAGAGGTGCCATTCATACGAGGGCAGCTGGGGAAGAGCGAGCGATCGGTGATGCAGACCTACCGAGTGGTGCGTAGTTTACTAATGGAAGGAATACAAAAATAATAGACAATATGGAGAAGATACTAAGAGGAAAGGTGGCAATTGTCACTGGTGGTAGTAGGGGTATTGGTCGTGCTATTGCGCTAGAGCTAGCCAGTCAAGGCGCAGATATTGCCTTTACTGGTCGTTCGATCAATGATAATACCCGTAGCCTCGAGGAGGAGCTTGCTGCTCTAGGCGTAAAGGGCAAGGCTTATGCTACAGATGCTGCGAACTACTCTGCCGCAAAGGCATTTGTAGAGGAGGTAGTTGCTGAATTTGGGAAGGTAGATATCCTTGTCAATAACGCCGGTATCACTAAGGATACCTTACTCGTGCGTATGACCGAGGAGCAGTGGGACGATGTCCTTACCGTCAACCTCAAGAGCGCCTTCAACCTCACACAGGCTGTCGCTATGCCTATGATGAAGGCACGTGGTGGCTCTATCATCAATATCTCTTCGGTTGTCGGTGTGCAAGGCAATGCTGGTCAGGCTAATTATGCAGCCTCCAAGGCAGGTCTCCTAGGCTTCACCAAGTCTGTGGCAAAGGAGCTAGGCAGCCGCGGCATACGTGCCAACGCTGTGGCACCAGGCTTTATCAAGACAGATATGACCGGGGTGCTCGATGAGAAGATAGTGGCTGAGTGGAGCAAGTCTATCGCCCTCCGTCGTCCGGGCGAAGCCAAAGAGGTCGCTCAAGTAGTTGTTTTCCTCGCTTCCGATGCGGCATCCTATATCACGGGGCAGACCATCAACGTATGTGGCGGCATGGTTATGTAATACAGTAAACAGTAGTTCACTGTCAGGAGTCGGTAGTTGGTGCACCTCGCTGAGGGCGCTTGCCACCGACTTTTGACTACCGACTACCGAACAAAAATAGACCAATCACATGAAAGTACGCATGAAGCCCCAGTTCCTCAAGGATATCAAGGGGTATAACAAAGAGACATTCTTCAAAGACCTCACTGCCGGAATCATCGTAGGCGTAGTGGCGTTGCCACTGGCTATCGCCTTCGGTATCGCTAGTGGCGTATCCCCTACAGAGGGATTGATTACCGCCATTGTTGGAGGTCTACTGGTATCACTCTTCGGAGGTTCTAAAGTGCAGATAGGAGGGCCTACTGGCGCCTTTATTGTCATTGTCTATGGTATTATCCAGAAGTTCGGGATCGATGGGCTTGCCCTGGCCACCATTATGGCGGGAATCATGCTCATGGCACTCGGACTATTCCGTCTGGGCTCTATGATTAAGTTTGTCCCATATCCCATTATCGTAGGTTTTACCGCAGGTATTGCCGTTACCATCTTCACTACACAGGTCAAAGACCTCTTCGGGCTGCAGGTCACCGAGCTACCAGGCGACTTCCTCGGTAAGTGGCAGGCGTACTTCCAAGCCTTTGGTACCACCTCATGGCTAGCGCTCCTTTTCGGAGTACTCACCGTGCTTATCATTGTCCTCGTCCCCAGAGTGAATAAAAATATACCCGCCTCGCTCCTCGCTCTTATCGTGCTCACGATAGCCAGCGTAGTGCTGGGCGCTATGGGCTTGACACGTCCTGAAAACATTGGCGACCGCTTCACCATCGAAGCGGGTCTCCCCAGTCTTGTATTCCCCGAGATAACCGTGGAGCGTCTGCAGCTCCTCTTCCCCTCGGCAGTCACTATCGCCATGCTCGGTGCTATCGAGAGTCTCCTCAGTGCCTCAGTAGCGGATGGTGTGATAGGCGCTCGGCACGACTCTAATCAGGAACTAGTGGGGCAGGGGATTGCCAACCTTGTGGTGCCTTTTGTGGGGGGTATACCGGTCACCGGTGCTATTGCCCGTACCATGACCAATATCAATAGCGGTGGCAAGACCCCCGTGGCAGGTATGATTCATGCCGTGGTACTACTCCTGATTATGCTAGTGCTCTCGCCCCTCACTAGCCATATCCCAATGGCGGTCTTGGCAGGCGTGCTCGTGGTGGTCTCTTATAATATGAGTGGGTGGCGCTCCTTCGCTGCTATCTTCAGGGGACCAAAGGGCGATGCTATCGTGATGGTCATCACCTTCCTCCTCACTGTGCTTATTGACCTCACCGTAGCGATTGGCATCGGAATGATTGTGGCGATCCTGATTCTCCTAAGTCGCGTGCTCAAAGCATCGGAAATCAATCTTCTGGATAACCAGCGCCAACACCCCGAGGAGCCCAAGCTACACTTGCCCAAGTGCGTGGAGGTGTACGAAATAGACGGACCTTTCTTCTTCGGTATCGCCAATAGGTTCGATGAGACCATGCGCTCCATGAACGATAATCCCCGTGTGCGCATCATCCGCATGCGTCGCGTGCCCTTTGTGGATAGTACCGCGATACACAACCTCAAGACTATGATAGAACTGCACCGCGAGAGTAATACTCAGGTCATTCTATCGGGCGTCCAAGATAATGTGCTAGAGGCCCTTCGCCTCTCTGGCGTGGTGAAGCTCCTAGGAGACGATAACATTACCCCACATATCGATCTCGCACAGAAGCGAGCCCTAGAGTTCGTGGCAGAGCACTATCCTCAGGATTATCAGAAGTGGATAGCGTATGAAAATAGGCAAGGTTGATCTAGGGCGACGCCCCCTCTTCTTGGCGCCAATGGAGGATGTAACCGATGCGTCGTTTCGGCTTATCGCTCGGGAGTTTGGCGCCAATGTAGTGGTCACCGAGTTCGTCAATGCCGATGCCATTATCCGCTCTATCCCTAGCACGCTTCGGAAGATGGTGGTGGCAGATCAGGAGCGCCCCGTAGCGATTCAGCTCTATGGGCGAGATGCCTACACGATGAGCGAGGCTGCCAAGGTGGCTGAGGCGGCTGCCCCAGAGTTTATAGATATCAACTTCGGTTGCCCTGTGAAGCGTGTGGCAGGTAAGGGCGCAGGGGCAGGACTTCTGCGAGATATCCCTCTGATGCTTGAGATTATTAGAGCGGTGGTAGGGGCGGTAGCGCTCCCCGTAACGGTCAAGACACGACTGGGGTGGGATGCGGAGCATATCATCATAGAGGAGCTAGCCGAGCAAATCCAGGATGCCGGTGCAGCAGCCCTTACTATCCATGGGCGGACACGTGCCCAGATGTACAAGGGGGAAGCCGATTGGTCGCCTATCGCTCGGGTGAAGCAAAACCCCAATATCACGATTCCTATCATCGGGAATGGCGATGTCATCACCGGAGCCCAAGCGCTCGAGCGTTTCGAACAGACCGGTGTCGATGCCGTTATGGTGGGAAGAGGCGCCATTGGTCAGCCTTGGATATTCGAAGAGATGAGGGCAGTTGTGGATGGTCTGTCTGCACCAGAGCATCCTGAGGAGTGGTATGTGGAGGTGCTCAAGCGGCTACTCCACGAGAGCATCCTAAAGTGCGAGAATGAGGTGAAAGGGATTCTACACTTCCGCCGTCATCTAGCGCTCACCCCAATATTCAAGGGAATACCCGACTTCAAGAACCACCGTATAGCTATGCTTCGTGCCGAAACGGAGGTGGAATTGCTCCGTCTCATGGACGAAGCCTTGGCGCTCAAGCTCGGGAGCCTTCTCTGACTCCGTTAGGGGGATTGCCCATTGTGCCCCAATGGCGAAAGCCCACTTTGCGTGCCTCATGGGCAGACTATCGCCTCCGCTTGTCGTATCTCGCAAAATCTTTGATGGCTCAAGCCTTTTCGTGAGACCCTCCTAGATTCCGCAAAGTATGCGTTAGCCCCTGATTATTAGTAGGTGGCGCTATTGATAATTAAAGCCCTGTATTCAAGGAGAATACAGGGCTTATGTCCAGATTTTTTTGTATCTTTATGTTCGTATAGATATTACAAAAAATTATAGAGGACTTGTTATGGCAAAGGTACAATTTATTAGCACAAATCGCAAGACTGCAATCGGGGGAGCTCAATTTTTCATCTCATATTGGGAGAAAATAGGCATGTCGGGACTGATTAACAAG
>NZ_KB904304.1 GCF_000379925.1 Porphyromonas levii DSM 23370
ACGGCTATCAACCGCCAAAGTGGAGGGAATAAACAATAAGATTAAAGTGATGAAGAGAAATGCTTACGGATATAGAGATGATGAATATTTCAAACTAAGNCTTTTTGCTCTACATGACTGCCGTATCACACGAAATGTCGGATGAACCTCAATTGCTTTGTCCGTCCCGACTTTGACGGTACACATCAGACTTTTCCTCATCTTGACCTAAAAGGACTGGGTATCCCTGCACTCTATAAGAGCCAAAAGGATGCGGTCTGGATGCTGAAAACAAATGGTGGAGGTATCTGCGACCACGAGGTGGGAGCTGGCAAGACGCTCATTATGTGCGTAGCTGCTTATGAAATGAAGAGACTAGGGCTAGCTAATAAGCCAATGATTATTGGACTGAAAGCAAATGTCTTTGACATTGCGGACACCTTTCGCAAGGCGTACCCCAATGCGAAGGTACTTTATCGTGGGAAGAATGACTTTACGAAGCAGAACCGCCAACGCATCTTCAACGACATCAAGAATAATGACTGGGACTGTATCATCTTGACACACGAGCAGTTTGGAATGATACCTCAATCCTTGGAGGTGCAGGAGGCTATCCTACAAAAGGAGTTGGACTCGGTGGAGGAAAACCTTGAGGTGCTTAGGCAACAAGGGGTGGAGGTATCTCGCAGTATGTTACGGGGGTTGGAGAAGCGAAAGGAAAACTTGGAGGTCAAACTGAAGACCATTGCTGATGACCTTACAGAGCGTAAGGATGACGCAGTGGACTTTAAGTTGATGGGTATTGACCACCTCTTTGTGGATGAGAGTTATCGCTTTAAGAATCTACTCTTTGACACCCGTCACAGTCGGGTAAGTGGCTTAGGTAATCCAGATGGTTCACAAAGAGCTCTCAATATGCTCTTTGCGTTACGCACTATTCAGGAGCGGTCAGGCAAAGACTTGGGGGCAACGTTTCTCTCAGGAACAACCATCAGTAACTCTCTGACCGAACTGTATCTCTTGTTCAAGTATCTCCGCCCACAAGCTTTGGAGAAGCAAGGCATCAATACCTTTGATGCTTGGGCTGCCGTATTCGCCAAGAAGTCCACCGACTATGAGTTCTCCGTTACCAATGAAATCATCCAAAAGGAACGCTTTAGGACGTTTATCAAGGTCCCAGAGCTTGCCTCCTTTTATGCGGAGATTTGCGATTTCCGCACAGCCAAGGACATCGGTATCGACCGACCCGAGAAGAACGAAATACTCCACAACATACCCCCCACACCCGAACAAGAGGTATTCATAGAGAAGTTGATGCAATTTGCCAAGACTGGTGATGCCACTCTCATTGGCCGTGAACCACTCAGTGAGCGGGAGGAGAAAGCTAAAATGCTGATCGCTACTGATTACGCCCGCAAGATGAGCCTTGATATGAGGATGATTTCTAAAGAGTACTCTGACCACATTGACAATAAGGCTTCTCACTGCGCAAGGATGATTTGGGAGTACTATCAGAAGTTTGATAAGCAGAAGGGGACTCAGTTTGTATTTTCTGATTTAGGGACTTACAAGCCCAATGAGTGGTCGGTTTACTCGGAGATTAAGCGGAAGCTGACGGAGGATTATGGTATCCCATCTTCAGAAGTGCGATTTATCCAAGAGTGTAAGACGGAGCGAGCGAAGAAGGCAATGGTAGAAGCGATGAATCGAGGAGAGGTTAGAGTGCTATTTGGTTCTACTGAGATGCTGGGTACTGGGGTGAATGCACAGCAACGAGCAGTCGCAGTGCATCACCTCGACACGCCTTGGCGCCCTTCCGACTTGGAACAACGCAATGGGCGTGCCGTCCGTAAGGGTAATGAAGTGGCAAAACTCTACGCAGATAACAAGATGGATGTGATTATCTATGCTGTGGAGCGGTCGCTTGATAGCTATAAGTTTAATCTACTGCACAATAAGCAGCTCTTCATCAATCAGCTTAAGAGTAATTCGCTCGGTAGCCGAACGATTGATGAGGGGGCAATGGATGAAGACAGTGGACTCAACTTCTCGGAGTATGTGGCAGTACTTTCCGGTAATACCGATCTTTTGGAGAAGGCGAAACTAGAGAAGAAGATAACGGCTTTAGAGTCGGAGCGAAAGGCTTTCCATCGGGAGCGTGACCAGGCACTGAATACAATTGGAGAGATTGAGTTTAAGGCGAATATCCATAAGAGTAGAATAGCTCAAGCTGAGAGTGACTGGAGCAAGTACAACAGTGTGGTTCAGCGTGATGAAGCAGGACTGCCACTCAATTCCATCGTGATAAAGGGTGTAGAAGGTGTGACTGACGAGAAGCAAATTGCGGAGCGACTGCACGAGATAGCTGATAAAGCTCGTACAGGCAATGAATATCGCGAGGTTGGGCAGGTGTACGGTTTCCCAATTCTTGTCAAATCGGAGAGCTCTGCTAAGGATGGACTGTTTGCACTGACGCAAAACCGATTTTTCGTAAAAGGCGAGGGTAATATCTACTACACCTACAACAATGGAACTTTGGCAACCGATCCGAAGCTTGCTTGTCGCAACTTCGTCAATGCTCTAGAGCGTATCCCTAAGGTCATAGAGAGTCATCAGAAGGAACTTACAAAGGTGACTGCCTCTATTTCCACATACAAGGAGATAGCCAATGGTTCTTGGAAGAAAGAGGAGGAGCTTCGCTCCCTAAAGAGCCAGGCCTCCGAGCTTGACCGCAAAATCGCACTCTCCCTCGCCACACCCTCTGACACCGATGATGCCCCTGAGCAAAAGCAATCACACCAAGTCAGAGAAAGCCCCACACCCTCACATCAAGTGTCAAACTCTGAGCCGATAAATCCACAAGAAAGCCTATCTCAAAAGCTTGACAACGACACACTCAAGAACGCCTATCGCCCTAAGTGGCGATAGAAAGGCTTCTGTCAAACTTCACATTGGACATTTTGCAAATATTTCCAATATCAAGCTAGAGCGAATTATCAGCAACAAATAAATCCATTGTCAATAATTCGCGTTTCTACTTTTTCTTAATGGCAAATCGAATATTTATGCAATTGCCATTTACTTATAAGTTTCTTAATCGGTCTTGTAGTATATTAAGTTTTGAAATCAACTGAGAAAAGGATAAAGAATCGCCATAGATGAAATCCTGTTGCATCTTTATATAATCCTCATTCCAGTCATCCATCAACTCTATTGGAGGAAGAAATGAAATAGTTTGTGGACTATGTAAGTCATAGTTCACAAACTTTAGTGCGTAGTATTTACGACGATGCTCAATTATTGCCTCGTAAAGTTTTTTGTCAGCTAATGCATCTCGTCCATAATTTGTATCCATTAGTTTCTCAATGTCATACAAGTGACGACTCATACGAAAACTTCTTGGTCTTTCCTTTTGAAATTCCTCAGACAACAGAAATATCTTCTCTAAAAAAGTGCGTGTGGGAACGACCATTCGTATTTTCGCAGAAGTAAAATCTTCATTTGAAAATGATTCTGCTATAATTGAACGAATATCTCTTTCTTCTGTTGGTTCGTCCATTGAAAGAGAGCTGATTTCAATTTTAATATATGGTGAGATATAACTTGTACTTTGTGAGATAATACTAGTATAGTGTACCAGAATGACAGTGGGGTCTTTATCACTATCAATAGGTGATAGCACTCCATTGCTATCCATAACATGAGTGACATTTTCAATCCTATGTCCACTAACCCCCATCTTTCTTAGATTATTATCTAACTCTGAAGACAGTGTACTATGAATATATGAACGAGAGAGTTTGCGAAGCTTTTCCCTTTGGCTTTTACTTGTCTTTTCTATTCCGAAAAAAGAATGGTCAATAGACAGGTCGATATCTTCTGAAAATCGTTTAATTAAGTCAAATCCTTTAGATAGCGATGTCCCTCCTTTGAAAATAAGAGATTGCACACAAGAGCACTGGAAAAGTGCTTTCAGTGTAATCGTTACCCACCAATCTTTTTCAATTGCCGACTGTCTTATGCCAGGATGCTCTGTTTCAGCTATCTGAAGCATTGCAAGTCTATCCTCAAGTGAGTTATTTAACCACAGTTTCATGTTTTTCTCTCTCATCAAGCATTGGTTTTACAATTTTTCTCATCCAGACAGGCATGATAGCGACATCTCTGTTGAGGGCATCTTTGTCTTTCTCTTTTGCAATAAGCACCCTAATCCTATTAAGATGATCTTTCTCAATATTTTCCTCTCCGATGCTCCGCAATGCTTGAACAAGAAGAGCAGTGAGTTTTGTTTTATAGGCAAAGGTTTTAGGTACTGACCGCTTAAATACAATCTTCCTATCTCCGATAGATAGACTGCGTGAGCTACCTGATGTGAGATAAGAATATGTCATTGGTATTTGAGTGGAAAGTCCTAGCATATTAAGAGCTGTAGTCCCTGAAGGTAATACCTGAGCTTTATCTCGTTCTGCTATTGCTTTCACTATTTCCTCAATCGTAGGCATTATAGCACCAAAACGACTCATCTTTGGCTTGACATAAATACCAGGAGAGAGACGAATTATTATCCCCTCACGAACTAACTCAGAAAGTACATTACCTACCGATTCTGGATGGTATTGTACGTAATCAGACCTAAAGATAATAGAATTATCCTTTGACCTTGTAATTCGCTCTTTTAGAGTAATATCATTCATTTTGAACATTGGACTTTTTGCAAATATTTCCAATGCCAAAGATAGTGAAATATTCTCTCCTCTCAAAAAAAGCATATTGTTTGATCTTGACATTCTTGTGTTACCACTCCTCTCTTCTTCGAAGCATTTCATCTATTTCGTGCCTCAAGAAGAGGAGACGACCATTGGCTTTCATGAATGGGATCTTGCCAAGCGACACCCAATTGTAGATAGTTTTTTGTTCCACTTTGAGGAGCTTGGAGACATCTATGATATCAAGATACTCAGGTCGCATTGGAGGATGAATAGTCGTCTCTTGGAAGGCAAGCAATTGATTTAGCTTACCCTCCATATTGACAAGCATCTCCTTTAGAAGCTCGAACTCTGATTTATGTTCAGCTGCCTCTGGCGGTTCTTTCAAGATGTATGACATAGCTTCCCCTTTTTATAATTGCCACTCGTGTCTTGTGACAAAATGCCTTGCTCCTTCATATAAGCAATGTATTTCTTTGCTGTTCTATCTTTGACATCTAATTCTTTCATTAAAGTCTGAGTGAGCTCACTATAGGACAATCGCTCTATCTCAAAAAAGATGTCTTTAACTATAGATATAAGCTCACTTGTCTTTCGTTGCTCCTTGTCTTCCTTGGACTTCTCACCACGATAGACATGCATGCCTTGCTTTTTATCCCAGCCGAAAAGCATCATCGGTACATCCAAAGGGCTACCATCTCTCACTTTAAGTGCTTTGACTACGGAGAGTTCTGGATTGTCGTCTTTTTCTATTGATAAAATCCCAGCAGCTTTTCGCTGAAGTTCAGAGCCGATATGGCCTCGAAGCTTTACTCCATTTGGAACAAAATGAAGCACACAGATAATACATGTATTGTAGATGCCTGCTAGTCGGTAGAGTTCATCCACTATCGCTATACTCTCGCTTTCATCATTGGCAGACCTAATCAAATCAGCAATACCATCAATAACTACGAGATGGATACCACCATGTTCATGGTAGAGTAAATCCATACTATCTCTGATTAACCTTAGCCTATCTTGTCGAGATAAAGAGGCTAAGTAAAGAGAGTGATAAAAAGAAGGAACCTGCACCAGTGATGCTCGTCGCAAGGTCTTTCCAAGGTTTTTATACAGCTGTGCTTCTGATTGCTCTGTATCATAATGGATTACAGCCGAACCATAGGGATTCGGACTCACCTCCAATCCAAGAGTTTCTTCTGGTACAAGAGCATGATATCTCATTGCTCCAGCAAGAATCGCAGATACAAAGTTGCTCTTACCTGTTCCCTCTCCACCCGTTATACAAAACAAATTATCCTGAGTTCCTAGTGGCACATCATTTACTGAAACGATTGCTTTAGACAAGTCTGGAGGATTGGCATAATCTATCTCACATGACTTCATCATCATTAGAGTCTCCGAGTATATTTCTTGCAGTAAAGTAGCTAGAAGACCTCTTAATTCTTCTGATGTATGTCCAAGGGAGAAAAAGTCAGAGACATCCTTTTCAAATTGACCTCCACTCAGTGGCAGTTGAATACTTTTGACCTTGTACTTTTCCAAAGCTACTTTCTGTCTTTCACTCTCTCGAATGCCAGTTTCATCAACATCGTATAGGAGCACAATATGCCTAAAACGAAGTAACAATCCATCAATTAGGCTCTCAGGAATTACTGAAGTCTCACTATTGAAGCAGATTGCATTGAAACCATGTGCTGCAAGTGATAGAACATCTTTTTCTCCTCCAGTGATTAAAAGAACATCACCTTTCGTTGGTATTTGATCAAGCCCAAAACAATAGAGAGAAGGTTTCCTACCTCCATATAAAAAGCGTAGCTTCGTACTATTAGGTCTGTAAATCTTGACATAATCATACCCCTTATAGCCGTAGATTGGCTCCGTGCCAGTCGCTTTTATAGTATAAGTCTCACCTTGAGAATTGATAGATTCAAACTGAGAGATATTGATGACATTGTATCTCTTAAGCGTATTCTCATCTATCCCATACCTCCCCCAAAAGGTAAGAAAGGGCTGCGAGTAGGATATCGTTTGGATTTTATATGGCTTATCATCTATCCTCTCTTCTTCTTGAATAGCTTTTGGTCTAACCCATTTCTTCTGAATATGACGCTTGTCAAAACGTGACGGATAATCATCTGCTACCCTTATCGGGAGCATTAAGTCTTGAACTATCAATTTGAGAATATCAAGAAAATCTCCTCTCGTATCCAATCCATAAAGCTCTCCAACAAACCAAAAGCAGTCTCCAGAGTAACTCGGTTCTCCATGGTCATGAAACTTGTATGATGTACTTTTAGCATCATAGTAGATATGGCATGAAGGTTTCTTATCGTCATAAAAGGGACTTCTGAAGTTCTTATGAGTGTTCACTTCGAAACCCAAGTAGTGGTTATACACATTCAAACCTCCTTGTGTTAGACTTAATATCTGCTCTTTATCAATCATTACTCTCTTCTGTTATCGATTTTGTTGAACAACAGCTTAATATTATATTGTCTTTGTATTTGTTTAATTCTCTTAGGGCATCATCTGAAGTAAGCCCCACAACTGCGAGTCGGTTACTCTTAATAGCATTACATACACTTTTATAAGGATAGCGTACATCACCATTGCCAGTAAATCGGAATGGTATCATTTGTGATTTTCGCCATCGATAGAGTGTGGACTTTGATATGTTTAATACGTTCATCACGTCTTTAGAGGTCATCTCAAGCTCTTCATCTATCTCTTGAAGGAGTGAGGAGCTCCGTTCGACAAAGCCCTCAATCTTCTTAATCCGTTCTAAAAGATCTTGAAAAGCATCACTCTCAAATCCTATTACTTCCATTGGTTTGAATTCTGAATTATAATTATTGATTTTGGATTGCAAGATGACAAATACACCAATAGGTTTTTGTATGCTTCCTCAGTATATATTGACACTGTAATATTTGTGATGGGTGATGATTCTATCAAAGGACTTGCAAGTATTGCATATAGTTTTAATTCATTGCCAAAAAACACACGAGAAATTCTCTCAATTTCACTTGAAGATAGTTCCTTTTCACCTCGTTCCCATCGTGAATAGGTACTAGGTGAAACATTGAGCATTTCAGCGACATCCTCTTGTTTGAGGCTCCTTTGCTCTCTCAATTCTCTCAGAATTATATTTATTCTGTTCATATGTTAAAGTTACCAGCACCTAAGAAATGTACCAACCCGATTATTGCAAGAATATGCACCAATTGCAAGTGTTTTCTCATTAGGTGCATAACTAATAGTTAAGAATATTCTAACTTCCTGCATGCGAATTGATTGCAATGGTGATTGCAAAAATCCTGATTGTTTGGTCAAAATCCTCAATTGGCATACTTTGACACATTAGAAATCAATAATCATACAAGGCTTTAAGAGAACCTCAGGTGCAAGGTGCAAGCCTTCTATATATAGAGGCTTGCACCTTGCACCTGGGTTTGTAGCAGGGAGTAGGTTAATGATTTAATTAACAGAGGTTTGGCTGTTAGTTCGTTTTTCGCTAACTTTGTACCGCTGAGAAGGATGCAAGTGTGTGTTCAATAAGTATTCAGAGTAGTAGTCTGTAGATATTCAAAATCGTGCTACAATTTTGCTACAGTGGTATTAGTGGAAAATTAGGCCTCATCCGATATTCTGCGTGATTGCGGTTACCGTGATCCCTTGAGACTCCTGCGTCAGCTTGTATACACCAATCATCTTGCGGGATGAAATCCGCAAGATATGGGCGACGGGGTTATTCTTCTCTTTGAAAATTTGAAAGAAAACTGGAAATCCATTATAATTGAGCGAATTATCCACTAAACGCTTAATTACACAATGGATACCAGTTTTCTACGACATGTATATGGGCTTCTTGGAGTCAAATGTACTGCTACACACTACAAAACTAAC
>NZ_KB904305.1 GCF_000379925.1 Porphyromonas levii DSM 23370
TGATAAATCAAGATCTCTCCTTAGCCATATATCTACAGTCTCCAATACTCTCTTGGTCGCAACCTGTTCACTCATACAATCGAATTATCTGTTCTTATTACACGTAAAGCAAAGGTCAAACAGAAATGCCACGAGACCTCAAAATGGGGTATCGTGGCATACGATTTCTCAGGAGAAAAAGAGGAAGATGACTCAAAGACCTCGACCTCTCTTCCGCTTAGGGGAAAGGATATTCAGATGCTTCTCTTTTTTACCCGCTTGAATACTAGCATCAACAGGTGTGAAGTCGTTAAGGACTTGACGACTTACCTCTTTACCCATATTGTATATAACAGAGTTTACCTTCATATCGGGTCTAAGTTTTTCACAAAGTCCATGCTCCAGACCTCCCTTCCAATTAGAACGCTCTTTTTGCTGACCATTAGAGTGCCAATACTCAGTAAGACCATCTCTCTTGCCATTCCTCCAATTTGAACGTTCCATCAACCGACCATTGTTATGCCAACGCTCCAGGCAGCCTTCATATTGACCATTCTTATATGTACAGCGAGTCCATGGTTGACCATTAGACACCCAATTTTCATAATGACCTTCAAACTTACCATCTCTATAATTTACTTTGATAGATAACTGACCGTTGGAATGCCAATGCTCACAAAGACCATCCTCCAGACCATGCTTCCAATTAGATCGCTCTTGAACCTGCCCGTTCTCGTACCACCTCTCCAAAAGACCATGCTTCCTACCATTCCTCCAATTAGAAAGTTCCGACAACTGACCATTAGAGTGCCACATTCTACACAAGCCATCCTTTTGCCCAGTGCGGTATGTTTCCTCTCTCATCTTTTGCCCATCGGGATACCACCTCTCAAGTACCCCATTCCAATCGTTCCCTCTATAGAATAAACCACACTCCTTATTATACCCTATCTCTCCCCGTTCTGGATATTGATCCTCTTCTTTAATCAACCCCAATATAACCTCTATCAACTTTTCTCTCATATATAGTCTCTGTTCTAATCACACATACGACAAAGATCAAACAGAAATGCCACAACACCTCAAAGTGGGGTATTGTGGCATGCAATTGATTGGGAAAAAGCAGGAATGAAACAATTAGTCTTTCTCGCCGTAACCGAAATCATTTCCATAGATCTCTTTCTTAAGAGACTCTAGTTCTCTCTCTTCTTCAGGAGACATGGGTATATCTCTACGTTTTTGTCCAGGACGCTTATTCCTGGCGTTCAGACGTCTTGTCTCCTCATTATTACCGATAACAAAAGTTCTTTTCTTCTCTTTCATGATAACTTATATTATTAAACTTACAAAAAAATATGACCCCAAGAACAAAATGGGGTATTATGACATACGATTTATTAGAAGGGGAAAAGATATATCAAAGACTTCGACCTCCTTTCTTCCTAAAAACCGTCTTTTTAAGCTCACCTCCGTTCAACTCAGGAGTATCTAAAACTTTAGTAAGATGGTTTGTTCGATGATTATACTCTATCTCGACCCTATCCTTAATCTCAAAACGATGGGTTTCCAAATTATTTAGAACAAGAGACAAAGAATCATCGTCAAGAAGAGGAACATATATATCCATTGTTTTTTCAAGTTCAAGTAGTAACGAGTCGGATAAACTTAATGCAATATCCTTCAATGTTTCATCTACTACTACATCAGCAAATGTTTTATTCTCGTATGAATCCATATATGCCTCCGCAATAGGAAACATGTCACGAGTACATGTATCCAGCTCGTCAATATACTTAATAAAAAAGTTTTTAGTCATCCCACTATAAGGATCTATTCCAACCTCATTGAATAACTTAGAGTCTAGCCCATTGTTTGCGAGGTCTATTAGACACTCTTCCAAATTATCAGCATGCTTAAGCAGAGGCAATAGAAATTGGTCATCTTTCACAAACGGGGTAAAACCAACAGACGCCAACATTGCATCCTTAAGAAGAAAATCCTCTAAAGATTGAACAAACAAATCCTCTTTTGTACAACCTATGTCGATCCTTTCGATAAGAGCACCCATGAAACTTACATTACGTAGCACTTCTACTATATCGTTGCCATTATAGATTAGCTCTGTTTGAACACCGTGGGAATTACTACCTAGATTTAACCACTCATTTCCCAACTGACCTTGGGAGTTAAAAAGTCGTAGCCTAACGACATCCCCGAGATACCTATTCCCGCAGATTCTTTCCTCTGTGAAATGTCTCCCGTCATTATACCAACACTCTTTCACAACTCTATTCTCTTACAATTAATAAATTATCTAATAACAAAGATCAGGCACAAATACAACAATACCTCAAAGTGGGGTATCGTGGCATACGATTTCTCTGAAGAAAAAGAGGAAAAAACCTAATCACTTATCTTCTCTGAGACAGAAACATGAACTTATTTCCCTCCTTCCATTCATCTCTTGATCCCTTTACGACGGATCTTCATTGCATCAGGAATATTTAATGTGAGTCGTTGTTTTAATTCTTCGGCACGCAGTCGTTTCTCAAGTTGAGCGACAGTTGAACTCAAAAGGTGCGTTCTTGCCCACTGAGCCTTTTCTGGCGTAAGTAGAGGTGCTAATGACGAAAGTACTCTATTTTGAGGATAGTTCTCTAAAATAGTGAGGTCAGTCTTCAGTTGATCCAAGAGCGAAATCCCTTTCCTTTTCTCGATAAGAACTTCATTAGGGGTAATATCATTCTCTTCAAAAAATAGAATATCAAAAATATCACGGTTGGCCACTCCCTTACGCTCGGAAAGGGCTATCAATTTATGGGCATACATGTCAGACGGATTCATAACATTAATAGAGAAACCATCTAAAGACATCAGGTCTGACTGCTCACCCCAATATCGGTTAGACACCTCAATTTTAAGATTCCACTCTCCTATGCCATAATCTAAGACAACCTTTGGACCATAGAAACCTAAATTGCTATCAGCAATCTTTCCATACTCTTTCGTAATACCCAACAATTGTCTGTACACTTCCTCTTCCTCGCCTTTATTGATTAAGGTAAAATCAAGGTCAACAGAGAATCGAGGAAGGTCATAGAAGAACATTAATGCTGTTCCCCCCTTAAATATGAGCTGTGGAGATAAAAAGCTATTAGTGGCAATATCCTGAAGGATCCTATAAAGATATGAGTAATGAGTAGAAATATCAGTCATAATGATAATATATCAGAGACTCGTTTAGCTAACGAATGGTTTGCATATAGTGGCAGGAGCTGCACCACTTTGGATTTATCTATTGGAGAGATGTTTTCATAAGTTCTCCACTTGTCAACATAACACAAATCCAAGAACGCACGCTCAACAGTTGCGATGGTGTATTTTGGAGTAACTATTTTCCCCTCTCTACGGATAAGAATAGAGTCAGAGAGTTTGCGAAAAACAAAGACCTCTTTACTAGACGCATAGACGATCTTCGATTGGTAAGAGGCCAAGGTGACAGTGTTATCATACTGAAAGATAACACCATTTTGCCTTAACACTGTTTCCATGGAGATGTAAGAGGGCACTTGAATCTTACTCGAAAACTCAAGAACATCGTATGAGGGGAGCGCATAAATGCCCATCCTTAACCTTAACAGATCTCCATTCTTCACCAGCCTTGAGAGCTGACTTGGCAAAGCTGTTTCGGAGATAGTACCTTGTGTCAATAGTCTTACCTCTTGATTGGAAAAAACAGTTTTCCCTGATGTGTACAATATGCTCAATAACGATTTCATATAACAAATATACGCTGAATTTAGCAATTATGCAAACTTCAGCGTATATTGTAATTAGCATCGTTTCTTCACCAACATATTGGAAAAGAACCTTCAGAATATCTTTCTCGACATAATCACCGTCTTCTTTCTTGAGTTCCGAAATGATTTCTTTCTCCTGCCATCTAAAAAACCATATTAAATAACGCATAAACTGAGAGGGGAGATAATTCTACCCCTCTCAGCAACCAAGAATAAATCAAAAAAATGATACTTTGATACCGCCCTCAAAGTATGGACGCATTACTGTATTTGAGGGGGTGCCCCACAAGAACTTTGTCCCTGCGCCTAGCATAAGAGTAAGTCTAGACGTAAGGTATAAATCGGTATGCACACCGAGAGCACCACCATAGACAAAAGTCTGAGTCTTGGGTAACTCATCCCCATCAACGAGCTTCTTCTCTCCCTTATTGATTAGACCATAACCAAGTGATGCTTTTGCAGAAGCGTAAAAATTCAATCGCCTAGTATTGTCTCCAATAAGGAACAAGTTATAGCCACCATTAGCTGTGGCGATGAGCTCTGGAATGAAGAACTCTTTCTTAGGAATATTATTCATCTCGGCATCAAGCCCAACAGACCAATAATTGCCACTCTTCACAAATTGAGAATATTCCACCCCTGCCGTAAACGAACCAGGTGTGTGAAACGGCTTGCCTCTATAAGGGATACCACCCTTGATAGTTACCATCTTAGTCCCGACAAACATCACTTGGGACGAACCTTCCTGAGGGAAAAGGAAAGAGAAGGTGCACACAAACACCACTAACGCAATTAATCTTTTAATGTTCATAATCTATTTTTCTAAAGTTATCTAATTCGTGAGCCTTAAGGAGATCATCTCCATCTACAATCATACTGAGGGTTCGTCCGCCACCCTTCTCGTAGAGACTAATCTCTAAAACCTTACCATCAGGCATAGAAAAGATAGGGATAGCAAAAACGACATTAGCTCGACCTGAGCCCTTAATGTTCTGGACAAGGTTATATACTCGGACAGGTTGGAGTTGCTGAATTTGCATGGCACTACGCTTAGCGAGCTTTTTGTCCACAACCTTGAAGTCTACGTAATCCAAGATATAACCGACCTTGGAACCATTCTTGACGTATAGGTGGAAATAGTAAATGCCACCATGATAATGGAGAGACTTAAGTTGGAACTGTATACCATACTTCTGAACACCAATATGACGGAAGAGGGTTCGGTTCTGATTCGCAATATACTTCATCGCAGCATCTACCTCTCGGGGACTTTCTCCATACAGATCACTTGTCAGAACCCCAATATTATTTTGAGGAGCAGCAGTCGCATCTTCCTCTTTGCTATAACTCTGCATCTCAATATTGAGTTTAGACGGTTGGTGTCTATAAACAACATTGAAGTTGTAAAAAGAACCATCTTCGCAAACCACGCTAAGATTTGTCTCTTCGTTGAAACGCTCCTTAACAGCCTTTACCCGAACGATGTTTTGGGCATCAGCTGGAACGTCAGCAGCAATAACTGGGGTTCCTAGGTCGACATATACGACAGAACTTGGGAATAGGATATGAACGGTCTTAACACTACTAACTTCGAGTTGATAGGGCGTTATGACACGATCGGAGGGAATGCCTTTTGCCTCGACTCTTCCTTGTGCTTGAGAAGAAAAAGGGAAAGTAAGACAAAGTCCCATAGCAACAAACAAACTTTTAATTATTCTCATAGTTATATTACTTATATATTCAACTTATCTTTCATTCATCAGGAATATTTTGTATCCTGAGTGAATCGTAACAGAAGGAACTCTTTCGCTCCCTTTCAACAGACTTCCAATACCCGCAATAGCTCCCCGAGCAACAACTCCAGCAACAGCAGCCTTAGGAGACTCTGAGATACTGAGTCCACTTGAGGCGGTGGTACTTGCCTGAAGAACACCATCTCCGACAGCGGACGCAGCTTTGGTGGCGGCTTGAGCAATATCCCCCTCTGGAACATAAATACCTTTTTGAGCATCTACATCATATACAGAAAGACTTACTTCCATTATGCGACCTCTGTATTCTATGTTAGAGACCTGTACTTCCATCCTCGTGCCGTTCAGGCGAACAATGCCATTGATAACTGTACCAGCCGTCAAAACGGTTGTCCCTGCATAAGCATCTTCGGTTAAGCGTAGTGGCAGGATATCGCCATCCTTAACGGTCACGGTCTGTTGGATGGTTGCCTTAAGGGCATTACGCATGATATTACTATTATCCTTTGATCTCCGTCCACCGCCATAAAAGACGGTCGCTGGGGTGTCTGCCTCTCCGAGACTAGATACAACCTCTCCTCGTTTTGCAGTTACCCGCAAAAATTGACGATCATCCATCGAGTTATTAACTACTTCGGCATCTGCAATGCGCCTGGCCATCTCATTATTATCCGCTATACTTTGCTCGTACAACTCTTTATAATTGTTGGCCTCTTTCTGTAAAGCAGCCTTTTCTGATTCGGCTTGCCTACGAGCCATATCAACCGCAAAGTTCTCGTTATTATTGCGATAACGCTCTTGTAGTTCCATGATACGCACCATACGCTCCTGGTCCGAAGCATTATCGGTAAGAGGGACATCATACTCTTTAGGGATCTCGACCTCACCCATAGAGGATTGCTGTTCTTGGAAAACAGCAGTAATAGCCTCTTCCTCTTCTGTAGCAACAGGGTCGATCTTTTTGTCGATCCCTTTTCCCATAATGTCAATGGGGGCTGCGTCAGGAAGCTCTTCTACCACGCCTGTTTCTGCTGTAGATCCTTCACTCTTCCCTTGCCCCAACATGGGGCGTATGGCGAGATAATACACAACAAGGAATCCGATCACACCCAATAAAACGAGGACAGCAAGATTCTTTTTATCTTTAGGAATCTCCATATATTCTCCTTTCTTTCTTACAACTCTGGTTCAACCCCATCTCCATAAGCATTAAAAATAACACTATCAGGCGTATTAGTATTGAACTCATCTAAAACAACCTCATCGGGCAGACTCCCCTCAAGAGGAAGGTCTGCATTCACAGCTCCACTTCTGACCCGCTCTAGGTCTTTCTGTAGCATCTCAACCTCCGCATTCTTTGCCTTAAGCTCTGATCGCAATCTCGGACCGCCCCAAAAAGCAGAATAGAAATTGAAACCGATGCCAAGAACAATAACAACTAACATAAAAATCAGCAATTTGCCGACATGTCGCTCTGGGATAGCATCAGCCATCTTCTTCCACAAATCTTTCTTTTCAGTAGGATCCTCTTTAGTTGCCTCTACACTCTTCTCTTCTAGTGTCTGCGTTTCTTTCTTTTCCATAATTTCTTGATATTGTTATTTATTATTATTGATTATCTTCCGAATGTGCGTCTTGTCTCGCTCTTTATTTCACTGTTATCGAGTACTTTGAAATTAGTAAGCATAAAACCACTAGGGTTATTATCACTACGAACGACATCAACAAGACCTCCTTCGCTGACAAAGTTCCTAACGACAAGAACGCTCGCTCGTGTAATGCGTTGCTTCCCATAAAACCGCCACGAATAAGGGTAGGTATCCATATTTACCTGTATTGAGTCACAGAGAACCGTTTGGACAACGTCATTGTTAACAATGCGTTGGTAATAATTTTTCTCTGCGAGATCTGAGTAATAGACATAAGCACTATTATCGGCCATGGCAATAGCGCTGTTAAGATTCTCATTAATTGCCTTATCGTCTGGCGTGAGCGTGAGAAGGAGGTCGTGGAAACGACGAACATGTTCTCTTGCCTCAATAGGACGACTAATCTTAGCATCTTGCTTGATGGCTAACATCATACTACCAGATTTGTCGAGGACGTAAATATTACGTTTCCCCTCCTGAACCTGCATATAACTATACACTAAAGCAAGCCCAGTGACAATGATACAAAAGACAATGAAGGCGAGGGTATAGAATCTCATCTTCTTGTAATTAGCCTCTAAATTAGGCAATACCTTAAATTCATTCATATAACACTTCTTTTTCTATTTTTTTCTTGGTTATTGCTGTGGAAACAGAAACGGTGGATGCCACCCCGAGGGTGGGGTGATTGGATTCCCCATTCTGGATTGGGCTCGAATACCCTTATCAAGACCATTGAGGAAGAAACGACGCATAGCAATCTGACTCTCTCTCGCCTTTTGCTCTGGTGTTGTAGCGTAAAATTTACCTCGTCCCTTATAGTCTCCCGATTTGTGTCGATAAAGGACCTCTTCTTGGTCGGGGGAGAGACGAAAACCATGTCTCTGTTGCGAACGAAGCATTTTAGCTCTCTTTCGCATCTCTTTCTTTGTAGGAGCCATAGCCTTTTCTCTGCGCTCCATCTTATTCGCAACCCTATTTTCTCGGCGGATATAACGCTCCTCGTCTGTCTCTTTCTTAAACTTGGATACAATATAATCGGTACCCGACCTCACAGTCTTGCCTGTTGCAGCTCCTATTTTTTGTCCCATCCTGTTGATACGACCAAACGAACCAGTCTTTGTAAGGGTATCGTGTACTTTTTGGGCTAGCTTGCTAGAGAGGACACCATCATTAGCAGCCAGCATGGCTCCAGCGGCAATACCTGCCGGCGCAGCAGTCGCTAAAGCCGCACTACGCTTAATATTCTTAGCCATGGAGGCATTAAGTCCAGCAGCACCTCCAGAAGTGACAACATACTCACTAATCTCGGGTATTTTGAAATAGAGGAAGGCAATCATTATAATGATAAGGAACAAAGCAATCATACCCTCAAAGGAATCTCCAAAGGCACCACCTAACTGAACTAACACTTGATTACTCATATACTTTAAGAGGTTGGCAAAGGTCGGCCATAATCCAACGGAGATATATCGTGCCATCCACGAACCAAAACTACTCTGGAAATACGAGAATTGACTGAGAGCAAATGCGAGGGGACCTAATATGCAAAGGAAGACTCTATAGAAACGACTCATCAAATTAACGATAAGATAAGCAATGTTTCCGATCATATTGGCAACCCATGCAAGAATAGGGAAAAACACATTGTATTTTAGATACAACAATAATATGTCTATTTGTTGCATGAACCACTCTCCAACAGCCAGCACTGGGAAAAACAACTGTTCAACGACCTTCAAAGCATCATACTTTCGCTCTTGCCTCGCAGCAGCAATCTCCTCTTTAAGGATCTGTTTATTGCGATTTAGAGCTTCGTCAAAGTCATAACCTGAGGCTTTTTGTGACTCATATCCCGTACTTATAGTAGTACTCAAATTAGTCAACCCCGCATCAAGCAGACCTGTCAATACGGTGAAATGACTAATGATAAAAGCGACTAAAAGAGGCTTTAGAAGGGGATAAATACGGATACCCTCAATGCTCTCAATCATTGGGAGAATGATTTGTGCAAGGTAAATCACACAACCAATGCCTGCAAGTACTGTGGAAATCGTTATGATTGGATCCATAACGCCCAAGATCCCTTCGTCAATACTATCAAAGACATCAACAATGAAGCTATTGCTGTTTGCAATAGTTTCATCAACACCATTTAGCAAGTCTTCTAAGCTCATAAGATATAGAGTTAACGCATCAACTTATTTAATCCAGACTTAATTACATTCTTCGCAGAACTACCTACATTACCTACACCTCCACTCTGGACTACGAAGTCTGCCAAGGTCGGAACATGAAGGTATAGGGTTCCACAAAAGATAATAAGAACTAGACCCACGATAGCAGCTGTAAAAGTGTTCCCCATATTATCAGCAATAGCTTTAATGATATGGTCATTCACACCTCGAACAATACCACACAACCCTGGCCATAACGACACAGAGATAAAACGTGCTAACCACTGAGAGAACGATCCAGCAAAGATTTTGAACTGGCTCAAAGCGAAACTAAGGGGACCTACGATGGTAAGGATGAAAAGAAAGAACTTGCTAAAAAGCAACATCCCTATATAAATGACTTGTCCCAAAAGAATAGCGAGGAATGCTGCACCTGGAACGATAAACCTGTATAGGATCTTAAATCCAACCTTCTCGAAAACGTTCATCGCCTCATCTGAACCATCTGTATTACCTTCGGATCCAGCGGAAGAAGAATCTACTCCTCCATTTAGGGCAGAATCTTGTGCCAGCTCCTGTTCTTCCATAACTTTATCTACCTTCTCTGCGAAAAGTGTAAGATATGAAGCCGCATCGTCCGAAGTAACCATACTAGAAATAACTTCACCAACTCCTGTAGATGCATCGCTCACAACACCAGCCAACATAGGGAAGTTAACGACAACAAAGGCAACGAAGAGGGGTTTAAGAAGAGGGTAGATAGGAATGCGATCCACTCGCTCAATGGCGGGAAGAATAATCGAAGCGATATAGACAACGCAACCAATCCCTGCCAAGGTAGTACTAAAACCAACCAAAACTTCTGCCGCACTCTCCATGGATCCAAATAGATTATTTATCAGACCAGAAAGCGAAAGGACGAATCCATCTACCCCATTCATAAACTCAAATTCTCAAAATATTACAAACAAAACATTTCTCAGATTACAACTTCATGTTTAAGAAGCTATCTCTAAAGGCTCGATCTTTAGCTTTTTGCTGATGTCTTAACTCTAGACCTTTGACTTTCGCCACGAGTGAACGAGATGAAACAACGGCTCGTTGTTGCTCGTCTGCAATCTGACCAAGCAATTGCATACGCTCATAATCATTCATGCTCACCTCACTAGAGGTAACGAGGTCGAGCATATTTTGAATACGCTTCTGAACATACTCTTGTATCTCTACTGAGCGTGTCAGAACATACTCGTGCTCATCAAGGGTTAGATAGGGACTACGAGCAGAAAGGAGGACGGCAGAGCCACAGTAGCCATACACGGCTCTTGTGTTATCGGCAAGTCGAAGCATGTCTCTATAAGTCTCTACTCCCTGACTAATTTTCTTTAGATCTTTATAAAACTGATCAGTAGCCTTCCAAAGACCTGCAATATCATTGGACATGCCCTTGGACAAATCCTTGAGCCCTCCCAACTTAGCATCTAGCTTGCCTGTACCATCAAGAATTTGCTTTACAACTGCAAGAGTAGAGGCGGTCTTGGCTCCTCCGATTATCTTCTCTCCGAGCTTGAAGGCACCTTCGATAATAGCTCCAACGGCAAAGGCATGGGCATTAGGGACAACAACAGAGTAACCCCCAATGAAGATTAACACCAAAAGTGTTACACGTCTAAAAGCTTGTTTCATAAATCAAAACATTTTGTGGTTAAACAATAATCTTATATGTTGAATTCACATCAACTATTCTTGTCTGCATCGGCACTTGCGAGATGTGTTAAGGCTCTATCTATGTTATTATCACATTTAGCGAGCTCTCTCTTCACTTTTTCTTTCTCACTACTCTCGGTGGTATATGCAAAGTATTCTTCTCGACTCACTTCTGTGGCGTACACAACCCCGAAACTCTCACCTAGTCCTATCCATGCCTCCTTGAAAGGGTTACGTCCCTTGGTATCGCCTTTGGCAGCATTTATCGAAAGGACTTGAGCCCGCTGCTTCATGTTAAGTCCAAGCATCTCAGCAATAGCATCAAAGTGTTCTGAGAACTTACCCATGTCTAGGACTATCTTACAGTCACTGTTATTGACGATAGTGTCTTTGACCACTTGATTGCCGACAAGGTCTGAGATATTCTGGGTGACAACCATTGCTTCTCCGTAGAACTTACGCACTGTGCGGTATAGATAGGCTATAAAGTCGGCCATATTAGCATTAGCCAAAGCACTCCAAGCCTCTTCTATCACTATCACTTTACGCACATCTTTGGGAAGCATGCGCATCTTGTTGATGAACATATCTGTAATAATAATGGTGATGATAGGAAGTAGCTCTAAATTATCTTTTATCTTATCGATCTCGAAAACAACGAACTTCTTCTTCAGGAGGTCTATGTTGGCATCACTATTGAGGAGATAACCAAGGCGATGACCTGTAATATAAGGATCGAGGGTCACCAAGAAATTATCAAGGTCGAAATCATACTCATCAACAATGACTTGACTGTTCTCCATGATCTTACGATAGACCTCGTGCATATAACCATAGAAACTATCAAAGCAAGGGCGAACCTCTCGGTGCTCTCGGATAAAATCTATGTAAGATTCTATAGCACTACCCATAACACTTCGTTCTGTGTTCGTGATAGGTTCTTCTGCGCCTTTCCACAAGGTAAAAAGGAGAGTAGCCAATGAGTTCTTTTTATCCTCACTATAGATATAGTCATCTGTGTAGAAAGGATTAAAACTTAATGGATTATTTTCATCATAAGTGTAGTAGATCCCGTCTTCTCCTTTGGTCTTGATATTGATAATTTGACAAAGGTGCTCGTAACTATGACCTACGTCAACAATCACGACATGTGTACCTTGCTCGTAGTACTGCCGTAACATGTGGTTCATGAAGAAGGACTTGCCTGACCCAGATGGTCCCACAATGAACTTGTTACGGTTATTGATGATACCTTTCTTCATCGGCTCATCACTAATGTCTACATGAACCGGTCTGCCCGATAAGCGCTCGCAGAGCTTAATGCCAAAGGGGGATGGGCTATCACGATAGTTGGTCTCTAGGGTCATCAAGCAAGTAACAGTGGACAAGAAGCAGATGAAGGTGTCATCTGGGGAAATATCGTTACCACAACCAGGAATGCCCGCCCAAAATATCTGTGGTACTGTTATCGTGTCTCGATAGGGCATAATGTCACACTTTGCTAAGGCAGCAGCGACTTTAGCATTCAACTTCTTACGCTCTTCTGGACTCTCAGAAAAACTTAATACATTGATATGAGACCGAACAAGACGTGCCGCATCTTTTCCTTGGACATTTAAGAACTCAACCAATGAGTCTCTACTCCCTTGGTTGTTTGTGGCGATAGAGGACACACTTATTAGTATGTTTTTCTTCTGCTCTAATCGCTTAACAACCTCTTTAGTGTCCTCAAGGTAAATGTACTGGTTGACGATATGGTCGCAAGGAAGCAACAAGCCAATAGGACTCAAAAAAGAGAGTTGCTGTTTGTTGCTCCCAACGGAGTACATATCATTGTTCACAGATGAGGTTACCATATTAGGGAGGTAGTCTATGTTTGATACACAATGTGCATCTACATAATAATTACCTACTTTAACATGGTCTTCATGAAGAGAGATGTCGGTAAGAGGAATGTCTTGGAATAGTGTAAGATACTCTTCTACGATCCCTTTCTTTATGGAGTGTCCATCCCCACCAACACTCGTGCCTACTAACTCTTCTCTGGGAAGACGACGAATCTTCATGAATGAGCCCTCACCGAAGATTTCTTCAAACTGAAGAAGTTTATCTGAGAAAATCTCTAGGGCTTCCATATCAAGTGCACCATAAGGGAGTAGGCGACGATGGGTTAAGGTGCTAAAAAGGGTCTCTGTTCGGAAGTTTTTGGGATTACATTTGGTTATGTAGAGGTAGCACTTATGGTCTTGATAAGGTCTCTCTAAGAAGTGTCTTTCGTAGGCCTTATCAAAGAAGCTAAACTCTTTAGCACCAAAATCAACTTCATAACGCTTGCTGATGAAATGGTCTTGCTTGTGTACAACGGTAAGATCGGGCAAAATATTTATTGCTCGATACCATATACTCTGGATCTTTTCGTAATCTATTTCGGAGAGACTAAAGATCTCGGGCAAGGTGACTTCATAGCAAGCGGTAAAGGTTGCTTGCTTACTTATAAGGAAGTCGTTCTCAACTGCGACAATGGGCAGCACCTCCTGAAGAGGGCTTACCTTCTTTTTGGTTTTGAACATGACTCTAGTAACTCTATTCTACTTATGAGGGTAATACCCCCTTTTATTCGTTCTGGGAGTTTATAGCGTGCAATGGTTTTGGACAACCCACCTTTCCCATAACGCTTGGACAATCTCACAACAAAATTGGAAAAACCGACGAAAAGGGCTATAGAAAAAAGAAGTCCCCAAAAACCTATATTATAAGCCAAGGAAAGGACAATATATAAAGCAACAGTGACTATTAGACCAACAAAGAGCGTTATGGCATAGGGCCACGTGAGATTACCCAGAGTAATCTCACGACCCGACCCCTTATAAACTGTGACCTCGAACATAATTATGAGCTTTCTCTAAGCGAAAACATTTGCTCGATTACGGTTAACGCAACAAAAAAGATAACGAGGGCGCCTAACCACATGGTTAGTTTTTTCTTCGCCTCATGATCGCCTTCTTGGAACTTTACAACTAGAGTAACTAGGGCAACAACGGCCAAAACGCCTACAAGAATCTTAACCACCCCTATTACAGTCCCTCCAAATGTTGACAGATCTCTTTTGACGCCAGACAATGCGTTATTAACGTCCTCTATCTGTGCGTAAGAGGAAGCAGGGAGCAGTCCCAAGGCACCAAGATAAAAGACACGGTGAGAGGTAACGGCACCTCTCGCAAAAAGGGCTCTAACACGATTAGATATTCCCAAAATCTTTTGTTTCATAATCAAATAAATATTTAGTTTGAAATAACACAATTACTAATATCAACTCAAAGGTAGCAGCTCTTAATAGGGGCACCTAAAAGTGGGGTATCGTGGCATACGATTTCTCTTTGAAAAGATAAAGATAGCTCAAAGACCTCGACCTCTCTTCCGCTTAGGGGAAAGGATATTCAGATGCTTGCCTGTCATTTTTTCATTTTGAATACCCCCTTTAATTGGAGTGAAGTCATTAAGAACTTGGCGACTTACCTCTTTCCCCATATCGTATATAACAGAGTCCACCTCCATATAGTCTCTAAGTTTTTCACAAAGACCATGCTTTTGATCATCCCTCCAATTAGATCGCTCCCACTGTTGTCCATCATCGCGCCAACGCTCATAGAGACCATCTAGTTTGTCTTCCTTATAATTCACCCTGAAAAACAAATGACCATTAGAGTGCCACTCCTCATAGAGACCATGCTTCTGATCGTCCTTGAAGTGTCTGCGCAGAGACAACCGACCATTAGGATGCCAACGCTCTAAAAGACCATGCTTTCCACCATTCCTCCAATGAGAGCGCTCCTCTAGCTGACCGTTAGGATACCAACGCTCATAAAGACCGTCTAACTTGTCTTCCTTATAACTAGAACGAATCCACGGACTACCATCCTCGTACCAACGTTCAGAAAGTCCTTCTCTTTTTCCGTTTTCCCAATGACCACGCTCCTCTAGCTGACCATTAAAGCGCCAACGCTCCAAAAGACCGTCTAACTTGTCTTCCTTATAATTCGCCCTAGAAGACAACTGGCCATTAGCGTACCACTTCTCAAAGAGACCATTCTGCCAATTCCCTTTATGAACATTTGTTTTATTCACTACGTTTCCATACACACCAATCTCCAAGTCAGCCGATCGTCCCAACTCATCATCAGGAATTAAATAGTTTAGAAGAGGAACACCATCATGCGCTTCGTCCTGACGATCCCACCACAAATCATTACTATCCTCATTCGCACAGAAGGCAATCAATTTGCCGTTCTCAAAAGCGACTTTCTTCTCACATCCATCATAGTGTTGCCAATAATCCCAAGCAGCATCAGTGACACCACCGTCACCATCTCCTTGAAGCAAACACCAAGGGTTGGCATCCTCTCCGAAATGAGTGTCAACAATCCGTCGCATCGCAAGTTGACCTTCAGGAGTATCATCTACATCGTAGACCGTAATCCCATAACCGATCTCACGCTTATTACTTAGTTCGGGTACAGTATCAGGATTAACGGCACCCTCTCGCAACTTATATTTCTTGAAAGCCTCAATGAGAGACATCGGACTATCATAACTCATAGGATCAACCTTCGCTCTACGTGCTATCTCCACCGCCTCATCAATCTTAGGCTGATCCTCAGGAAGCCTTACTACACTCTTAGAAAACCATCGCCCTGTCATTAGGGCGTTGACATTACGCATAGGAGAGATATATGTTAAGAAAGACATTTTATCCTCCTCTGATAAATCAAGATCTCTCCTTAGCCATATATCTACAGTCTCCAACACCCTCTTAGTCGCAACTTGTTCACTCATACTATATACGAATCATCTGTTCTTATTATACGTAGAGCAAAGGTTAAACAGAAATGCCACGAGACCTCAAAGTGGGGTATCGTGGCATGCAATTTCTCTTTGAAAAGATAAAAGAGGCGTATAGCTCAAAAAGAAGGAGTCATATCGAGTTAAAATATTTGACTGCGAAAAACTTTAACATTTCAAATGTTTACAATCTGCACAATATTATGTAACTTTGTAAACAAAAAGTATTCTTACTAAGAAGAGTATAACTATATGTCTATAGGTGAACGTATAAAAAAGGGAAGAACTCTACGTGGACTATCTCTAAGGGAACTTGGAGAAAAAGCGGGTATTTCTCACAACCAAATCAGCCTCTTGGAAAAAGGACAGAGAAATGTGACTGGAACTGTACTACTATCTCTTTCTAAAGCACTGGACTTACCATTGGATTACTTCGTTAAGGAGCATACTCCAGTGGTAAAACAAGTTAGCTATAGAAAGGTAAAATCTTTAGCGACCAAGGAGGATAGAAAAATTTGGCAAATGATCGAGCAACAGGTAGAGAATTATCTCGAACTCGAAGAAATAATGGACATCAACATTCCATTTAATAGGAGGTTAGCAGAAGGGTACTCAGTAAGAACTATTGAAGATATTGACACCATCACCCAACTAATCCGTAAGGAATATAAAATGGGGGAAGCTGCGATTTCTAACGTAGCCAGCTTTTTGGAAGATATAGGGATTAAAGTCATTGGCATCAAGGCAAAGAGTGGTTTTGACGGTGTTAGCTTTTTTGTAAATGACTTTATTCCAATCATTGCTTATAACACTAGTATCCAAAACATAGAGCGACAACGAATGACCCTGCTTCACGAACTAGGTCACTTATTGATTGAACCAATAGCGGAGTCCATAGAAGACAAAATGCTTGAACAACTGTGTACTGTTTTTGCCAGCCATCTTTTGCTCCCCACTAATGTGATAAAGAATTTCTTTGGAGGGAGGAGAAAAAACATTTTGTTTTCTGAACTAGAAGAGTTGCAAAGCATATACGGAATATCAATAGATGCAATAATGTATAGGCTTAAAGAGATGCTCTTTATCTCTGAAAAGAGCCTAAAAACTTATTATATGAAGAAAAATAGCAACTCAGAACTAAAGGAGAAATTGGAGAAGAGTAGATATGTAGAGCCGACAAGCAATCGCTTTGTGCGCTTAATAAATCGAGCTCTTGATAGCACTTTGATTACAGCGAGTAAGGCAATGGTCTATCTAAAGGAATGTGGTATTAATGATGAAGATGCAAACGAACTCATCTACTCAAAGATATGACGGAGTCGAAGCTACTTGTCGTCAATGACACAAATATTTTTATTGATCTTATTGAACTTGGACTGTACCGTGAGTTTATGCAGTTAGGATATACTGTTCACACAAATATATTTGTACTTAATGAACTTAAAGAGCTCCATCAAAAAGAGATTATAGAGAAGGTAGGAGGATTAATTATTGAGCAATTTGATTCCCCCAATTTCCAAGAGGAAATACTTCAGTTTTATGACGAGAGAACACGAAGGGGGCTTTCATTCCCTGATTGCACTGTACTCTACCAAGGGATAAAACTATCTGCAACAGTACTTACTGGAGACAGGAAAATGATCAAGAGTGCAAAGGAATTAGATGTTGATGTCCACGGGATTATTTACATTTTCGATAGGCTAGTGGCAACTGAACTTATTACTCATACTGTAGCACACGAGAAGCTAAAAGCCCTTTACGAAAGGAATAGACGACTGCCAGCGAAAGAGATTGAGAAACGGCTAGAACTTTGGAGTAAATCAATCTGATAATATTGAATTTATTATTTGTAGACATAAGTTGAAAATATTTAGAAGGACACAAGTTAAACATTATAGTAGCTTAGACATATTGTAGTGGGCGTATCAAAACTAGTGTTTTGATACGCCCTATAACATCTTCGATGTCGGGACTTAAGACAATACTATATGAACAATATCCCGACAAACGAAACCTATAAATCGCAAACTACCATATTCATCTACCGTTGAATTTGAACCCCATCTTAATACCACCCAACTTGCCATCTAAACGTTTTTGCTCTACCTCTAAGAAAGAGACACACTGGACTACTTGCCAGTCTTTGGCAATAATATCTTCTGGGGTATTACCATACCTAATATCTCCAAGAGCAAACCAAAACTGAGGAACAGAAGCAGGGTTCTCTTCTAACATTATATCGATGTTGTTATACTCAGGCTTCCTGACCCCATTGACCTCTGTGCGTCTATAGTCTTCCTTCGTAAAAAGAACACTCCCATAACTCCAACCTGATCGCCTGATAAAGTAGCCTAAATACAAAAACCTCATCGCCCCAGGAAGGCTCATCTTCTCTTTTTTAACAACATACTTCATTGAAACAACTTGTACTAATTCAATTCAAATTCAACAACACATAGAATATGAGACCGATTCCCCAGAATCGGATTCCACTATCTAGACCTGTTATTTTGCACACTGAGCATAATATTTTTCTGATGGAGAAAGTCCCATTTCATCAGTCATCTTTTTCTTCAAACCACACTCTTCTATTAGCAACCTCAAAAGTAGATATGTCCACAAAGGACCTAATGCGAAAGCTGATATTAAGAACCAAAGCCAAAAACTACGACCCTCTCTATTTGCCTTATTCCCCACAAGGAAGCACAAAACGATACGAATAACTACAATGACCCACAACCACGCCAAAGCTGGTGCGATGAGGGATAGAATATCACTTGAATACATAACTTAAACCTTTATTCAATCCTTAAATTTTACGCCCTTTATTCTTTACTTCGTCTTTAGGTACACGAATAGTTGCAGACTCTCTAGGTGCATCTATGGTCTTGTTGTATCTATTCCTAGCATCTTCCTCGTAAGAGAAATTCATTGGTTCGTATGGGTATTTCCCAGCCCACTCCTTGAGTGAAAACACATAATCTTCATGCTCGTCAAGATTCCGACCAATCCTAACCATCATGTCTGCATCAATAGCAAAAGTGTCCCCGACCTGTTCTGGAACGACCTCATACGCTATGCGCTCACAAGCCACTGATAACATGTCCCTCCAAATGTCGAGCAACCCACTATCGGTAAATGGATTTATATTCCTCTCGTGAAGGATTTGTGCATCTTCTTCCCAAAAGTCCGCCATCTCATCACGATAAAGAGATAATGCCTCATCTCCCTCTGAGTAATAAATGACATCGTCAGCAATGTTATACCTTAACTGATCAAGACATTCAAAACGATCGCTGTAAGAATCTCCAACAAAATCTTGAAGTGCCCTATACACCCGATCTTTACACTCATCCAAAAACTCTTCTTTCATCACTACAACTTTTTTATTCAACTTCTGTTACTACTACCTTATCAAGGTAGGACAAAAGTCTATATACCTTAAGACACCTCCTAAAAGTGGGGTATCGTGGCATGCAATTTCTCTGAAGAAAAAGAGATAAAACCAAGAAGAGACTTCGATTAAGGAGATAAAAAGTAACGAGAACAGATAATTAAAATCAGTCTACACAATAATAATGTGTATATTTGCTATCGTATAACAAGGGGAAACTACCCATTATATGAATAAGAGAAGTTATGACAGGAAAAGGGTTAGAGTACAACCTTATAGAATCAATTTCTTCTTAATCTCACAAACAGGAATGAAGACTATGGATATAATGAAATATATTACAACTTTGGGGTTTGTTCCAAAAGATGGAACGAACGGCATATATCATAAAACATATATTGATTATACCATAGAAGTTGATTTTGAAAAACAGAGTATTAATTATGGCAATAGTATTATCGCAGAAAAAAGAACTACGCAAAATTTTTCACTGCCTGAAAATTTTGTAGTGCTTGAATGTGTTGATAGATTACTAATCAGAGGATATAAACCTCAGAATATTGTTCTTGAAAAGACTTGGCCTTCAGGACATGGTACTTCTGGGCGACTAGATATTTGTGTTAATCGCGAAGACGGCACTCCATATATGCTTATTGAGTGTAAAACTTATGGTAAGGAGTACAATAGGGAATCAGCTAAAATCCATAAGGATGGAGGACAGCTATTTACTTATTTTCAATTATCTGGTGGTAAGGCGGATGTGCTAATGCTTTATGCTTCAGAATTGAAAGGAAGCAAATTTATATATGTTAATGAAATAATAAAGATCGAAGATGCTTATCGCAATGGTGATGTAAAGGATGTTTACGAGAAATGGAATAAGCTCACTAAGGATAATGGAATCTTTGATTCTTGGGTACAACCATATAACTTCCAAAGCAAAGCATTAACTAAGGAACAACTGAAAGAGATAAAGACAGAGGATTCAAGCTTTATCTTCAATCGTTTCCTTGAAATACTACGTCACAACGTGGTATCTGACAAGGGTAATGCATTCAATAAGATATTTACACTTTTCTTGTGCAAGGTCTATGATGAAACGACTGCTGGTGAGGGGGAAGAGTTAAAGTTCCAATGGCTTGAAGGACGAGATAATCACGTTGATTTTCAACTTCGCCTGACAGACCTTTACCGTAAGGGGATGAAAAAGTTCTTGGATAGAACTGTTAGTGATTTCAACGAAGAGGATTTTGACAAGCGTTGTGCGAACCTAAATGAAGGTACTAAGCAGTATCTCTTGAAGGAGGTAAACAAGCTACGTCTTGAAAAGAATAATGAGTTTGCCATCAAGGAAGTGTATGATAATGCCTCTTTTGAAGAAAATGCAAAGGTTGTAAAAGAAGTGGTGGAGCTAATTCAAGGATATAGGATTCGCTATAATAAACGACAGCAATATCTATCCGACTTCTTTGAATTGTTACTGACTACCGGTCTCAAACAAGAGACTGGGCAGTTCTTTACACCTGTGCCGGTTGCTCAATTCATTATCAAGAGTCTCCCTTTGGACTCTATTGTGACAGAGAAACTTTCTCGCAAGGATGGGGAGATTCTACCGTATATGATTGACTATGCAGCAGGGAGTGGCCACTTTATCACAGAGTTTATGCACGAAATACAGGACATCATAAATCGCTGTGATGCCTCCGAATATATTGAAGAGACAAAAAAGCACATTATCAATTGGCAGCTCTCCCATTTTGATTGGGCGACAAACTATGTATATGGCATCGAAAAGGATTACCGACTTGTAAAGGTTGGTAAGGTGGGATGCTATTTGCATGGAGACGGTTTGGCAAATGTTATCCTTAGTGATGGGCTTGCTAATTTCTGCAATAACAAAGAGTACAAGGGTAAGTTACGCAAGCAGAGAAATGATGGACAAAAAGATAATCAGCAGTTCGATATAGTATTGAGTAACCCTCCATACTCAGTATCTTCATTCCGTCAAACTACTCGTGACTACTATACGGAGAAAGATTTTGAATTGTATAATTCACTGACAGACAATAGTTCTGAAATAGAATGTCTATTTATTGAGCGTACAAAGCAACTACTTAAAGATGGAGGTATAGCAGGTGTTGTACTGCCAAGTTCCATATTGAGTAACTCTGGTATCTATACCAAAGCTCGTGAGATTATATTACAATACTTTGATATTGTAGCTATAGCGGAGTTGGGTAGCAACACCTTTATGGCAACCAACACAAATACGGTTGTTCTGTTCCTGCGTCGCAGGGATAATTATTTTGCAACTAATACAAGGGTTGCAGTTGATACTTATTTCCGTACCTTAAATGATGTAACTATCAATGGCATTGAAAGCCCTGCTTCAAAATATGTGACTCATGTTTGGGAAGGGCTTGATTATACCGATTATGTTACATTACTGCGGAAATCACCTAATGATAAAGTAAAGGCACACGAAATATATAAAGACTACAGGAAGAAACTTTCTTCCAAGACTGAAGCAAAGCTGTTAGAGGAAATACTAAGTATAGAAACAGAAAAACTTTTGTATTTCATATTGGCATATCCTCAAAAGGTTGTTGTTGTCAAGAGCGGAGAGAAGAATGTTGAAAAGCGATTCTTAGGTTATGAGTTTTCAAACCGTAGAGGCAACGAGGGCATCCACGCTATCCAAAGAGGAAAGAATATTGATGAATATACTCAACTATTTGATCCAAACAACTATGATAATCCTGATAAGGCAAGCACTTATGTGCATCGGGCTTTCAAGGGAGATTATGCATTACCGATAGCAGAGAGCATGCTGTCTCATATTAGTCGTGTGTCACTGATTGATATGCTTACTTTCGATCGTGATAATTTTGAAAAGAATATATCGTTGACAGCAAAAAAAAAAGTAGAAAGTAAGTTCCCTTTAGAATCTATTGAGGGATTAGCTAAGGTAATTCGTGGTGTTACTTACGCAAAAGAAGACCAAGTTCAGGAAGTAACAAATAATGTTGTGTTAACCGCAGACAATATAACATTGTCAGGTCATTTGGAAATCAATAAACTAATTTACCTCCAGCCTAACAAAAAACTTGATTTAGACAAGGTGCTGAGAAAGAATGATTGTTTCGTTTGTTTTTCAAGTGGTAGCAAGGATCATGTGGGTAAAATCACTTTTATAGAGAAGGATACATCATTCTATGCAGGTGGTTTTATGGGCATAATTAGGACTTATTCTGATAAGGTACTTCCGAAATTTCTTTATACAGTATTAAATAGTGACTTATATAGACAAATAATAAGAGACGAGAGTAGCGGTAACAATATCCGGAATTTATCGCAATCTATAGCTCTGATAAAAGTACCAGTTCCTCCTATCGATGTTCAGAAGCAGATAGTAGAGGAGATTGGAAAAGTTGATAAGTCTGTTTCGGATGCTATGCTACGGATTGATGAGTGTGAAAGTGATATAGAGAGTTTGCTATCCTCATTAAATTATGCAGATAGTACGCTAAATACTATTGCTCCATTTGCTACTAAGTCTATTAAATATAGTGACATAGAGTCTGAAACATATATTACAACCGATAATATGCTTCAGAACAAATTGGGTGTTATTCCATTTGAAGGAGTTGCAAATATATCATCTATCACCGGATATAAACCAGAGGATATATTGATTTCAAATATTCGTCCATACCTTAAAAAGATTTGGTTTGCAGACAAGGAGGGTGGATGCTCGAAAGATGTTCTCGTGCTTCGGTCTGCTGACACAAGTAAATATCTTCCTAAGTACATTTTCTATATGCTTCGTAGAGACTCTTTCTTTGACTATGTTATGGCTGGCAAGAAAGGAGTTAAGATGCCAAGGGGCAATAAGGAAGATATTATGAAGTACAAGATCCCAATGCCTCACATTGATGAACAAAAACGTATCGTAGCCCAGATAGAAGCATTAGAATTAGAGATTACTAAAGCTCGCACTTTAATAGAAAATGTAGCGAGTGAGAAACAGGCAATACTTGATAAGTATTTATAAAGTGAGAATGTATCTGTAGAGGCCCCCCCTTAAACCAGACAACTCAAATCTAGCATGTTTTGAGTTGTTTAGTTTAAGGGGAGTTATTATAGGGATATAGGGGTATCGTGGCATGCGAATTCTCTCCAGAGGAGGAGGAAAAAGAAAAAAGAGGAGGAGAGTGTGGTGAATACTTACGTAAGAATTAGCTAAAATAAACAGCAAAAAAACACTGTAAATATTTGGTAATCTGTAGATAAATTGGTATCTTTATGTATGCAAAACAATACTAGAATTAAGTGCTAGTTGCGCTTCGGTATTAACAAAACGAACAAAACTAAATTTACATTGCAACATGAGTGATCCGTATTTACTTGTAATCGCCGTATCAGCAATAATGCTGAAGGTCTTTCCAAAAGAGCCTCCTACAATTACTAGGAAAAAGGCGTTGATGTGGGTGACAATAGGTGGTATGATGTTTATTTCTCTTCTGCAACTGATTTACTGGCTTACCCAGAAAGGGTTTGCTGGTGAGTACTATGCCTATGCACTGGGGAGCAACGATACCCCTAAATTCTCAGATGCCCTGATAAGACATATCGCTTTCTTGATCGCCATTGTGCTACAGATAAAGCTGAGACCACTCCTAGGGTGGAGGGTAATGGAGGCAACTCCCAATTATAGCAATGGAGAGAAGGTCTCCGTTTCTCTCTTTTTCCTCGATGCAATAGTCCCAGTCCTGAAGTACCTCGCAGCACTTCTAGTCATAGGTCTCATTGAGAAGACTTTCAAGCTCGACTTTATCACAGATAAGATGAAAATTATCGCTCTCGGCATAGGGGTTATAATCGGGGTCATAGGTGCCATATACGGCTTTTACAGAACGATAAGAGAGAACTCCAGACTGTGTGGATCATGGTTAAGTGGCGTGGCAATAACGCTATTTATACTCTTCTATTATGGGGTAATTGTCTTCAGTGTTGTGTGCAACATTAGAGAGGTGATCTTGTTCTGGTTAGCAGTGGGTACGATGATCTTTTGTTCTGTGGTGTACGGAAAGGCTGTATGGAGGAGATGGTAGAAAAAGAAGAAAAGTTAAAACCAATTTTACGTTGAAATATTTTTATATATAGATATATTTTAGTATCTTTACATAGGAAAGACAACCGAACGAGATGACGCCCACTAAGAGCAATGGAAAACTACAAGTATGAGATGACCGTCGATCCCTGGATACAATACAATAACAGTTTGATGAACTTAAAAAATGAAGACAAGAGTTACACTAATCGCAAGTCTTGGACTGGCTATGGGAATTATCGCTACTGGATGTAAGAGCGGAAAAGAAAGACCTGAGCACCCAACTCTACCTAAAGAAATGGTCGGAGTGCAATCAATTACACACGAAGGGGTGGTGATAAACAATAAGATTGTTAAGTCTTGGAAAAACAACGATGTAATCCACTTCTGGGCAAAGGGGAAGGTCTTAAATGCTCCTATTCCTTTTGATATTGTAAGAAATGAAAGCGGTTGGAAGCTCCGCAAGAATATTACCAACAAGGAGATAGTAGAAGCCACCTCTATGGTAGCAGCCTTTCTCCCAGAAGGCGCAGGCATACTAGAGGTCCATTCTCATGGCTTCACACTAAAGCCCACCCCGATGAGAGACAAGCAGGTCGATAACTGGAAAGTATCTTCTTTTTATACAGACTGTTTAATAGACAAGGGAGATACAAAGATCTCAGCGATTAACGCTAACCTCAAAAGCCCTTATAGACAACTACAGCTAATTGTCCAGAATAGCAGATGGGAGCAAGAGGTTGTCAATATTACAGTCACAATAGAAGGCTCTCTCTCCAACGCTACCTACACTCAAAAAGGATGGGAGGGAGACAAAATGCCTATCACACTCACTTATTCTGAAGAGAAAAAGAAATGGAAAAGTTTAGAGGCAGACACCCTCTTTCTGCCTTTTCCTTCTGTCAACAAGAATATAAAGGCAACGATTTCCTATACTAATTCCAATGGAGAGAAAACAGAAACAATCTCTACAAAAGGTAACTCTATAACTTTCACATTGGTTCCCGAAGAGACCGTTAACCCTTCACTGAATTTTACCCCTCCCATTGACGCAGCTTATTGGAAGAAGGCTAATCAAGACGCTTATAATCTAATTACCTCCAACTATGCAGGTGAGTACACAGAGGATGAGGCTCGAAATATTGGCTGGAATCAAGTCCGCCCACGTGTAGATGAGGTTATGTGTTCCAAAACACTCTATAAAGATGATGTAAACCTCATTGAATGGCATGATATAATGAAGGAGGCTCAAAAAAGCGACAAACGTGACTGGGGGTACGCTTTGGGGTTAGAGACGCTAGAGGGAACTCTTGTCGAAGTATATCCACCTCAATACCACGAATTAGCTGGTGGAGGCACATTAGGAATGGTCACATCTGGATACTATTATATAACTGTACCGGCAGGCAAGTATAGGCTAGTTCTATTTGTTTCATATCCAGAAGCATGGGCAGGAAAAGAGGGAGCTCAGAAGTGGTACAAGCTACCAATGCTTGACGCACTTACAGGATACGAATGCCTAAACGGTCCAGCAACAGAGGAATATCAAAAGAGATACCTAGAGCCTGTACCGATGAAGAAAAGTCCTTATAAGGATATGGACATCATAGAAGTGGTGGACAGAAATACCAATCGACTAGTCGCTCCTCGATGGTATATGGGGTATATCTATACCGGATGGGATGCCTATAACAAACATGATTACTTGAATAAGGGGAATTTTTGTATTCATAAATATGCAAAAGGAGATGTCCTGGGGGTTACAGCTGTAAATACCACTAATCAGCATCTCCGAGGAACTGTGGTCGCAAAAGCAGAGTATCTGCCGATGTTTAATCCGATTGGACAATGGAGACTAGATCAAACGGCAGCCCATAATCCACTAGGGATATTGAGTGGTAAGGATGGCCGATATTACAGCACCAATTGGAGTAGAGAAATAGGCAGAACAGAAGTAACCATTCGACCAAATAGCGAAAAGAAAATTGCAATAGAGATACAAAACATCGAAAGGAATAAGATTGGCTCAATCCTTTGGACGGAAATGGGAGGCAGAAGCGGAGAACACCTCGGACCAGATTACTACATTCATTTCTATTGGGTAGATGAGAAGGGTAAAGAAACGATGATGATGAGAATGGACTATCCGATGATGAATAGAATGCAAGAAAGAGGATACGGCAACATACACAATCGGAATCTTGATTGGTGGGATAAAAGTCTTCTATCTCAACCACTCGACGAAAGACCTGCGTTTGTAATGTTTGCTAATGGATTTGACCTTTACTAGTGAACCTTTACTGCGTTAACCAAGAGCAACATAAAAACAAACGACCGAACAGACCTAAAAACTATATTAAGGTTTTATATATAAATAGGGAACTAGGAGGTGTTTCAAAGTTCTATTTGAAGCACCTCCTAGTTTACATGATTAGTAAAATTACGTTTTTTGAGTATTTATACCGTCTCTCCAAGCTATAGGCTTAACAATATAAAGCTTAATACCCAGGGATCCAGCGAGGAGCCTTATGCCAAAAATCTAATCCTCTTTTATAATTAGCGACTGTACGATTCTTTTTGTAGACCGCAACATAGTTATTTTCATATTCCTCAATTGCAGGATTAGGAAATTCTTGATCAACTATGTTGTCTCCGTAATTTCGTGCCTCTTCACAATTACAACTTCCGTAATCTAGGGCTCTTCCACAATACCCGCAGACCTGTTCAATAACAGGATCTAGTGGAGGGAGTTCTGGAAGTTCTAAGCGAGGAGAGAAAAAGTCGTACTTCACCTTTACATAAACCTTATTACACTCCGAACCCTTGTCGGGACGGAAAAGACAAGTAAAAGAGGCTTTAGCCATCTCCTTCATGCCTGGGGCGGACTGAAGGGCTGGCGTCTTGACATAGTCAGGCTGAACGGTAGGTTTATCTCCTGCCCCTCTATGTGTACCCACCTTATCATCGGCATAGCGCCAACTCCATCCTTGAAACACGATATTTTGCGCTCCAAAGAACTTAGTATCAACTTTCACCTCATTAGTATTCAGTTCCGGGTAATGAAATCCACATGAGGTCATCTGCACCACACCATTTCCTCCGAAGGGGCTAAAGTTATAACCATTCTCTCCGAGTACGGTTCGAGTCACCGCACCGGTGTTGACGTCCTCATACTCAACAAGGACCCTCACACCTGATTGCTCAGGCGAAACAGTCACCCCTGGCTTCTCGGGCTCTTGGGGAACATTAGGCTTCTCTCTATTACAAGAGGCAACAGAAATCCAACACTCATGGCGAGGAGAGCGGTAACCGCTACGCCTAGCCTCTTTACATCAATGAATTTAATCATGACAAAACATTATTTAGTTAAACATAATCTATCTAAAGAACGCGCCCTAGACTCACCGCAAAAGTAGCCACTACTAATAGCGTTACCTAAAAGTGGGGTATCGTGGCATGCAATTTCTCGGGAGGAAATGAGAACCTTCTACTCAACATCTATATGTCCCACATTATTCACCAATGATCCTCCAACAAAAGGAGATGGATTCTTAGCCTCATAAGCCCTTCGATATAATATATCACCATCAGCAAGAAGCGGATACTCTTTTCCCAGCTGTAGCCCATGATTGTTAGGCGAATGATAGGTAATCGTAGCACATATGTATGGTAAGAACCTATTCACCCTTGGGTGACGCTTGGTAATAGTATAAGGAACCTCCACCCTATGCGCAGTCATTGGAGGGATAGTGATAGTAGCTTCGCCCACCTGATCTAACCAAGTAGAAGTCTCATCTAATTTAATCTTGGAGTGCGTCTCATAGGGTTGACGTCTATTGTACACCCTTATCATGACCTTTTGCTCTGTTGAAGAATAGTTGTTAAGTATCCACGCAGACTTATACTCTGTATTATACTTAAGAGAGTTCACAGAGACAGAATGAGTCTTCCCTGAAGTCTCTGTTATGTTAAACGCAGAAACAAAAACGTCTTGCCTTGGATGGACTTCAAAAAATTTATCCTCCACGTTATCGTCATACTTTTGGTTAGGCTCATACCAAACATTCTTTCGTCCTTTGAGAAGCAGCTGATACTGGTATTTCCCCGGTTTAGGCACAGATAAATAAAAAGGAATCATAAACCCATCATAATGGAAAGGCTTGATTGAGACCCCAGAATATATAGGAGATTGAGACACGACCTTGCCGTCAACATCCCTAATTAGCAATCTATACTCTAATTCTTCTTCATAATCGATACGGCTATCTAACCAAAACTGAAACACAACACCTGAGTTATTGCTTAAGTTTTTCAAATACTCATGAGTCGTTGTAAACTCATAGTCCGTAAAGAAGATCTCTTCAATCTGAGGGATCGGCAAATCCATCCCTTTCCTTTTTGCTTCTTCTGGAACGAAAATTATCTCTTTACGGTTAAACATGTCCACATTGACATTGTACTCTGTATTACTGCGAACCTTCTTAAACTTGATAGAACTGTAGTGTTCTATTCCATCTATTGTAAGGAAAACCGCTAAGTCGGTATCCTCTTGAGGCATCATATAGTACTCAAAGTCGAAAGTCTTCGTGCTAGAAACAAGCTCTTTGACGGTCTTATTGATTGCTCTTTCTATTGAAGGGCTCTCGTACTCTTTTGTGTTCATACGATTGAATACGCCCTCTTTAAGGTTAAGCCAACCATAAGAATAGCGAGGCACAAACCTAATACTTGACACCTGAGATGAAGAAGGAAAAGAAGAAAGATCAAAGTGTATATTTATCTTCGCTTGTACCAACTTGAAATTGAGCGTCAGAGACTTGCTATTACTTGTCTTCAAATCAACGTATGAATAATATACAGGAGTCTGTTCTTGTTCGGTAATCAAAACAGCTTCATTAACTCGTAGCGATGAAGATGGATATACCGCAGACACATACGAAGGACGATCCACGACAAATTTCTCACCAAGAAGCCAAACATCGCCCTTCTTGGGGACTTTAGTAATTAACAATGAATCTTTACTTTCGGCATCCCAGACAGAGAAATGGATCCCATCTTCTCCTAACACATCAGAAGAAGCTCGTAGAGAGGCAATGGTTCTATTCACCTGCGTTGGCTGTGTTGATAAACCCTCTGGGTAATCAACCTCTTTTTGGCATGAGGCCAAAAAGCACAAGAGAACAGAGAATAGTGTAAAATTTGTCTTGGTCATATATGTTAATTAATCCTTGATTATTATTTCTCCTTTTAATAGTGCTAATGGGGAGTATCACCTCCCCACTAGCTAAATTGTTAAACAGCCTAGTTAATGAACCTCCCCAATAACATTGTACTTAACAGCATCTTGTGAGAAGTTTATCTTAGTCGTTTTTACCACATGACCATTAGCGCGCCAAGTAACATTGGTGTAATCTTTTCGGGTAGAACGAGTATCATTCTTAGTAGCAGAGAACGTTGTATCGTTTCGGTTAAGCCAAGATTCAACATTACCAAACACCTTATCTAAGGGAACCTTTTTAGTGCTTACTACATTTCCATTCTTATAGATATTATAAACAGCATAAACCGTTTCCTTATAAGCACGTTCTTTGGTTTTGAGATCGATAGCTTCACCCTGAGGACGGAACACCAAATTTACCGCTTCAGGTAGAACGACCTTTGTACCATCTTGATACTCATAAGAGTCTGGAGTTGTAGGATTAGATTCGGCTCCATTATAGTAAGAATTTTGTGTGATGGTAACAGTCCTCCAAGTACTTTGACCACCCTTTGTACCATCCTTCCCTACCTTGAAAGTTGCAGTACGTGCACCCTCAGTCTTGCTCTTATGTTCTCCAAAACTGAGACTTATATTACCATTAGAAATGCTTGCATTCAGCCAATTAGCAGATTTTTCTTTTATGTCCCATGCCTTAAAGTTGCCGTCCTTAACAACCCATTTCACGATCTTACCCTCTGCCATCACACCTTGTAGCTGTACTCCAACAGCCGAAGCAGAACTACTAGTTTTATCGCCATTCACTGTAATGGTTTTATCTGAAGGGGCACCATCAATCTTTAGATCCTTATAACCCAAAGCCGCACCATCAAAAGAAGAAAAAACAGCCACCACAGTAACATCTTGTAAGACATTAAAACTAATAGTATGACTCTTGCCATCTCCATTATTCGTTGGACCTAATGCCTCTGTGTACTTCTGCACTTTATTATCCTTTACATAGAAACTGTATAGTTTGTAACCACCTTTGGCTGTAGCTGTAATCTTAGCTTCCTCATTATGATAATAACTTCTCGCTCCTTCTATCGATCCCTTCTCACTTTCTGCGGCCTTCAAATCAAAAGGGCTTAAGGAACCATCCTCTTCAAGATAATACGATTCCGTAACAACCTCGTGCATCTGCTCTTCATTGACAGGCATTTCACGGCTGTTCTTACAACTTGTTAGACTAAGGGCAAATGCCCCAACACAAACACTCATAAAGCCGAGTGCGAGCTTACCTTTCATGTTCATAATCATTAAAATATTAATTGTTATTTGTTATACTCAATTGTGTCGGTTGGGGAAGAGCTAAACTCTCCCCAACCTCCAATACTACTGAATCTCTACGTCAATAACGTGGGTAATAGGCTTCTGACTGATGTTAACAATTGTAGAGTTAACCTCCTTATTGCCCAACTTGAAGGAAACCTTAACTGTATCTTTACGCTCTTCCTTGCCATCGTTTCCTGGTGCAGTATACTCTGTACCATTCTTCTTCAGCCATGGCTGATTAGGATCACCGAACTCAACGGTAATACGCTTTTTCTCCCACTGATCCTTTGGCAACAACTCTCCATCCTTGTAGGTTGGAACAAGCACATAGATAGGTTTCTTAAAGGTCTCATCCTGAGCAGAAAGATCCTTAGTCTCCCCCTTTGGATTAAAGACAACATCAAGAGATTCCTTGAAGTTCACCTTACCTCCCTTGTCATCTACATAGTCAGAATCCTTGTTCACCTCATCATCACCTACATAGTATGATGACTGAGAAACAGTAATCTCGACCCAAGCAGACTTATCGGTCTTGATACCATCCTTACCGACCTTAACCTTAGTTGTACGAGCTGGCTTCTTCTCGTTAAATGGTTGCGCAACTAGAGATAGCTTACCCTCAGTCTTGTCAAAAGACACCTTAAGCCAATCACTTGCAGGTGTAGGACCAACCTGATCCCAAGCCTTGAAGGCTCCGTTTACGACAGTGTAACCTGTGATTACACCTTCACTAGTCTTAATAGGAGCAACCTCTTCACCAACAGCTAACATATCCTTAGATTGTTCAACCTTACCCTCAAGATTAAGAGTAAAGTCCTTATCCTTACCGTCGACCTTAAGGTTCTGATAACCCCTTTCTTCGGCATTCACGTTGCTAAATACAGCAATAAAGGTCATATCCTCTACCACCTTAAAATTCAAGGTTTTCTCCTTTCCGTCAACCTTACCCTTTGCCTTAGTGAAACCACCCTTCTCACTCTTCTCATAAAGTTCATGAAGAGTGTAAGGCTCATTTGCCACAACCTTAAGTGTAACGTCATCATTGTGGAAATACTCTCCATCACCAGTGACCGTAGCCTTATTAGCCTCATTTCCAGTAACAGCACGAAGGCTTGAGGTATAAGGAGACAAAGTCCCATCAGCCTCTTGGAAATAAGCCTCGTAAGAGACCGTCACCTTTTCGTCCACAGGAGCTACTACCTCATTAGTCTTCTGACATGAGCTAAAGCCCAAAACACCTGCCACAAGGGCAGTCAGTCCAAAAAATCTTGTCTTCATCACAAAAAACGATTAATTAAATATTTGTATATAAAACTGTTTTATTTGCCGTCGTCAATACCGACCTCCACACCAGGATCAACCTTTTTCATATAGACATGCATATTAATATTCGATGTAACATTGAACACGAAACTAACAGCATAATTAGAGTTCTCATGCTTAGTACGGCTTAGAAACTCAATCTTATTTGAAGGAAGAATCTTGGTCGATATATTATGTCCTCCATCAAAAGTGACATAATCAACCACCTTCACCTTAGAATTAACTGGGTTAATACCCAACTCGCACTGTTGGTTATGATAGTATTGTCCCAAACCAACTATTCTAGCTCCATTTTGCTCCTTGTCAGCACGAAGATTAATACCTTTATCCAACTTAACGACACTCCCATCGCCATAATGGATATAAGCCTCTACCTCGAAACTCTTTTTTTGAGCTGGACTTGGGCACTCCTTCTCTCGAATACAAGAGGAAAAAAGGAGGGTTGCAATAACCATCAAACCAACAAGTCCCAAAACACCTTTCTCTTTCATTCTTTTCCATTTTCTGTGGCGATGACATTGACAACATTGGGGTTTTTCTCCACGTCCTTTACAACGACATCACCGATTGTTATACTTTCATCCTCTAAATCATCTTTCGACACGAATTTGGCTACAAAAGTCATATCTTCAGAAACAGCGAAGGTCAAGGAACAACTTGTATTTTTTACCTTAGAATAGCCTCCTCCTGAAACCGTTTCGTTAACGAGTCCACGTTCCTTAGTAAACCCACCTCGTTCTGCCTTTTCATACAGAGAGTAGAGTTTATACTTACTATTAGGATAGACAGTTGCTTGTATCGTGACTTTGTCGCCATGGTGATAGGAGCCGCCACCTTTGACTTCCCCTATCCCCTTGGCTTCAGCAACATTAGATCTCATCTCTCCCACACGCTCCCCGTCGACTTCTATCTCTATAGTTATCTTTGGGTTATCATTAGGCGCTTCCTTCTTGACACAAGACGAAAGAAGGAGGAAAAGAGAGAAGAAAACTAATATGTTTTTAAGCACTTTCATTGCACCTCGACATTAACGCTAACCCTCAACTTTCTTTGTAGATAGGCGAACTTCTTTGTTACACCTTTAGCGGTAACCTGTATGACGACAGGTCGCTCTGCATTTGTCTTATTTGCAGGGACACTAAGCACAATATCATCTGCGACCCGCTTCACCACTGTCCCCTCAGGAACATCGAAAGAAGAAACCTCAAAGTCAGTGATAGGCTCCTTTTTAGTGTCAATCTTGACACTACCTTTCCAATAGGTAACTTCGGTATATACCGAAGGATCTAGTTTGAGGTCTCCACCTCGTCCCGGGATCTCTGTAATAGGCACATCTATCACTACCAGCTCCTCTGTGGTGACACAGTCTAAGTCATCGAACATCTTAAAACGCTCCTTAGAACAAGAGACCATAGAGACAGCAACGAGCACCAAAAATAGAGAGTACAAATTCAAAATTCCTCTTTTTAATCTCATAGCTTTATCTAAAATATATTGTTATCAAAAACTCAAATACTCACTGAACAGATTGTACTTCTCAATCAACAGATTTAGCTCTGGATCCATCTGAGCACGATAAATCTTCTTCGTCTCTAGTTCTGCGGATCTATTAAGCGCAGCGAGTCCAGCTTTAATATCACCAAGTCGTACATATAGAATTGCCAACAGGTATTGGACATTAGCATTATCATAACCACCCTTATAGTTTTTCAAGATATTAAGAGCTGCCTTATCATACCCAAGACTCATAAGACTAATCGCATAATTATAGTCATCTGGATAATCCTTTAGGATATTAAGAGCCTCTTTGTAATCTCTATTACGAAGATAGTCTCGTCCCTCATTGTAACGCTCATCAACAACTTGTGTCTCTATCTTCTCCTCTTGCATTTCGGCTCGATGGGTATAGAAACGGAAGACAGTCTTGCGAAGCGAAGGATACAACTCTTCCTTCATCTTATTGTAGACCTCAGGCATCTGCATCCGAAGAGCTTGCTCTCGTTCGTCTTCATTACGATACTTACTAAGCAAGTTCATAATATCTGCAATGCGGATAGGGTTATAACCATGTTGCGCAGTATCAGCAACCCACGCCTGTACACCATCCCAATTTTCACCACCATTAGCGGTGCGGACAGGGAGACGACGTCCTCCGAAGTAGTTATTAGCAAGGAGATACTGACGAAGAGCCTCTGTACGCCTATTCGCCAATTGTTCGTTGTATTTGAAGCCCCCCTCAGGAGAAGCATAACCAACCATTGTTAGAGAGTCCAAGACGAGTGAACCGCCGTCCTCAATATCAAAGATGACATCCTTTATCTTAGCCAACTCTTCTTCATTGCTGCGTAACTCTGGCTGAACTACAGCACTAGCAACCTCAAATTCAATGTCGGCTGAAACCTCTTTGTCAACCTGACGATAGATAGTCTCTAGTTTATAATGAGTAGACTCGTCAAGAAGGTCTACCATAGCGCTCACATTATAGGTAAGCGTGTCACTAGAAGGCACCTTATAAGTAGATAGGTCAATAGCAATAACCTCCCCATCAAGAACGAGCTTGATCTTCTTCGTCCCACTATCCGCCACAAACTCCTGACTGTAGTAGTACTTGAAATCCTCCTTCCCTTGTACAATACTATCAAGGCGTGCTTGGATGCGAGGGAACTTAACGAGCTTATTATACATTGCCTCCTTCTCTTGCTTCTTACGCTCATTCTCAGCTATACGCTTAATATTAGTGTACTTGCGTTCAATCTCCAGAGAGTCCTCTGGGCTCACATGCTTCTTAATAATCTCATCATTCCCCCAAGCGTATTCTGCAAACGACCTTGGAACGGATTGCTTTGTATGATCACGGTACAACCAGTAAGCGGGGAACATCGCCAATAGGCTCGTTTCTGGATCAATAGACATGCGATTTCTCTTCATCTTTCTATTGAAGATCATATAACGCTTATTGATACGATCTCGCCAATCAATCCACTCATTTCTAAAAAGAAGATCTCTTTGCCAAGCGTTATGATACTCCATCTCTAGATCGCTAAGTGCCTTTGCGACACCTTTCTGGTCAATCATCTCCTTCCAGTAGAGACTATCAGGAACTATAGAGGCAAGGAAGGCCTTGTATTGCTGATAGCCTTTCTCCTGCATTCGTAAGAAGTCTGCACCACTCAAAACAAGAGGCTCTAGATTAACAACCTCATCATTATCCTTGAAGGCATTCGGGTAAACCCTTAACTGCCAACGATCATCTATCAAGGTCTTAGGAACGGTAATGATAAAATCAAGATTCACCTTACCATTTCTCTCTACAATATTCTTGATTTTTTGGATGATAGTCACCTGTGGGAGATCCATAGAAGGCATATACTCACCAGTCTCTTCATCCTTTGTAGAGGTAACAACCGTAACCATCTTACCACTATCTAACTCTGCCATAAATGTTGTAGCAGAGTTCTGATCATATAGATTCTCGGGGATTTTATCTTGTGGGATCTCCTTCTGGTTAACAAAGCTAAGACCAAGGCGATTATTTTCTTGCTCTTTCTTTGACAATTTGTTTGTGATACTACCACAAGAAGTGATAATTGCCGTTAGAGCAACTACACTTAATGTTGCTTTCGTTATCTTTTTCATTTATTTATTAGAAGAGATAGACGACAGATAATGCTGCCTTAGTTGGTAATACATAGACGCCTGACTTTTCATCAAGAATCTTTCCACAATTCTTACACTCAGAACGGAAGTAATCAGTCCAAAGAACACTACCTCCTAAAGCAAACTCTAAGTTCCACCGTGGAGAAAGAGGAAGTTGGTAACCAACGTCAACACCGCCACCAACGGCGATACCTTTAACCTTATATCTCATATAACGAGGGATCCCGAGATGATAACCAGCAAAAACACCATGAGCCCCGAAGAACCACCCTCTATAACTTTCCGACAACCAATAGCGAATCTGTGGGCGAACCATTAAATGTTGGATCCTAAACTTTTCGATCCTCCACGGATTTATGGACACATCAGCATGCGCTGACCAATTTCGATTAAGTGTCATAGACACGTCGCCATTTAAGGTCGCTGTAGGAAGTGCTAAAGTGTTCACACTGGCACTGTAGAACTGTGCCTTACTTTCGAGGTGGCAAAACATAGACAAACCCACCGCAACTACACAAAGAAAAAATCGTTTCATCTGTAAAAATTATACTTGTTGAAAAATTAATTTATAACGCAAAGGTCACCCAATTCACACCCTAAACCTCAAAGTGGGGTATCGTGGCATGAAATTCTATCACTTCTTCTCTACCGTAAACTTAAAATTGATGCGACGCTCATTTCCATCACCATCTCTAACGGACACAATCATTTCATGATCCCCATAAGAATAAGGGGTATAGTTAAAGAGAAACATCTTATCCTTACTTATAGGATCTTTCAAGAGGGGCAACATTTTCCAAGCATTGTCTTCCAACCGTGTAAGTTCTTTCCCTAGATAAGCCTTACCATCACCTTTGGCACTAAAGAACTTGAGAACATAGTAATTATCTCTAAGATCTGATTGCTCTTTGAGATATACTTTTATCGCAGTATTGATTCCACTACTTACCGTTTGTCGGTAATCATCATGTCTTAGCTCAAAACCTGTGGTAGTCGCATATTCTATATTAGAGCGACAGGAGAAAGAGATTGCCGTAACAACCCATAGGAGGATTAGTCCTCCAACAATAAACATCAAACGTCTCATATTATATATTACATCAACAGTTAATAATAAATCTAGCACAAAGGTCAGCACTTCAAACCCACTATCCTAGAAGTGGGGTATCGTGGCATACGATTTCTCTGAAGAAAAAGAGAAAGAACCCTCAGACAAAGACTAATCTGATACACTAAGACCTTTTTCGACGTCAAGAGAGACCAACAGATTTTGTCTTTCTCTTCGTTTCTTATAGGTTATTACAACACTAAAATCCTGAGATCCAACAGTAGCAGGTGAGATAAAAACCAAAAAAGAACATTCTTTTTGCTGACCATTATAATCCGCATTAACAAGGCAAGATCGACCCACTCTAACACGGTCTTCTCCTGTAAATCGATTCAACCACCCAATTCCATTAAGTGGATCATAGGATGAAGAGTGCAACTTTCGTAAATCACTCTCCGTCCCCGCCCAAAATACGCTACATCCAGAATAGTTTGTCGCAAAAGACACTCGACACTGAGAAAACTCCTCCTTTGTGAGTCCTCGAACAACTACCCGCCAAAAGGAAGGCTTGCCAAGATAATGCTTAGTAGTTATTTGATGTGCTTCAGCTGACCACGATGTAGGTTCTTTATAGGTCACTGCATTCCAGATACAAGATTGAAGACCAAATACGCACAAAAGACTCAGGAATGTTTTTTTTAATAATGTTTTCATACTACACAATACTATATAATGGTATATATCTAAAAACCAGGATGACGAGCCCTATGACCCCTAATGTTATCGTCGAACTCTTCTTCTCTGCTTTTTTTCGGCTCTGGTAGGACCTTTATTATCATCCAAACAGGTTCTACAGTCTATTCCTCTTTGACTGAGGATACGACATAACGCATCTGTTTCGGTTGAAGATAAAGGTCTTTCCCTAATCAATTTTGCGCCCTCCTTATAATTTCGGTCTATATCAGTAAGAAGAGGCATTAAGAAGTATCTCATTCGTTCTGCCGAACGTACCCCTTGACGGTATAGTTGATTAGCCCTATTAACCATGGTCTTGACATCATTAGGGCTATTGGGATGATTCAGTAAGGCGTCTAATGGATCCCAAGGGATATAATCGTGCATGCGTACAACAATTTGACAAGCAATGTATTTCAACAGCTCGCTCGAAGCATTACTATTGTATGGAATTTGGTACACATCATCCTCAAATTCTGTTTTGAACACAGCCCACAACTCATCCAACGTAGTTTCTGGAGATCTAATACCACGGTGTCTATAAGGATCGTTAAGTATCATATCATACAAGTTCTTTTTTCTACAATTGTTACAAAGCACAAGAATATCACGAGAGTCAAAGACTTCGACCTCCCTTCTTTTTATTGGAGCTTAGATTAACACACTTACTCCCTACACGACTTTGAGCTGATGAATTCGAGACGCCTTTATTTTCAAAGGTCTTCCGAACCTTCTCTACTGCATCAATAAGCAAGCCATTCTGATAAGCACAACGATCAGACAACTGACCATTAGCGTGCCAACACTCATAGAGACCATCAAGTTTACCTTCCTTATAAGTACAGCGAATCCATGGTTGACCATTGTTATACCACATCTCAGAAAGACCATCTTGCATACCATTCTTATAACTAGAACGAATCCACGGACTACCATCCTCGTACCAATTTTCTAGTACACCCTCTCTTTTTCCGTTTTCCCAATGACCACGCTCTTCTTGCTGACCATTATCGTACCAGTATTCAACAACACCGTCTAGCTCTCCATCCTTGTAATGACTACGTTCGTCCATCTGACCATTAGGATGCCAAGCCTCACAGAGACCGACAGGCTTCCCATCTCTATAATTAATACGCTCTTCTAGCTGACCATTATCGTGCCAATGCTCAGAAAGTCCTTCTCTCCTCCCATCATTGTAATGGCAACGCTCCCGCAACTGACCATTAAACCACCACTCCTCGTAGAGGCCACTCTGTCGATTGCCCCGACAAAAAACACCCTTTCCTTTATCATACGACAAAGGACGATAATAGATTGCTCCACGCTCGGGGTGCTCATCATTCTTACGAATCTTTTCAAGGATCTTGTCTAATTCCTTATCCATACTAGTATATCTAATGTTACATAATTATATATACGGCAAAGATCAAGCAGAAATGCCACGACACCTCAAAGTGGGGTATCGTGGCATGCAATTTCTCTTTGAAAAGACGTTTTTTGTGTGTCAGCAACCACAAAGAATCAGTTCCCAACACGAAATAAGGGCGAACCTCCACACAAACCCATGAAAAAAGTGGAGATCCGCCCGATGAAACAACCGAACAAAAACGTCAATCCCTAACAATAGGATTCAAAACAATAACTGAGTAATAATAATTTATAAAACAAAGATCAACATAAAATTTAGTCAAGCCTCAAAATGGGGTATCGTGGCATACGATTTCTTCAAGAAGATGAAAAAAGATAAAATTCAAAGACCTCGACCTCCTTTCCGCTTAGGGGAAAGGATATTCAGTTGTTTCTCTTTTTTGCCTGCTTGAATACTAGCATCAACAGGCGTGAAGTCGTTAAGGACTTGACGACTTACCTCTTTACCCATGTCATAGATAATAGCGTCCACCTTCATATCGAGTCTAAGAATTTCACAAAGACCGTCTAGCTCTCCATCCTTGTAATGACTACGTTCGTCCATCTGACCATTAGAGCGCCACTTCTCGTAGAGACCGTCTTCCAGACCATTATTATAGTTAGATTGCTCAAACAACTGACCATTAGGATGCCAACGCTCATAGAGACCGTCAAACTTGTCTTCCTTATAATTGGCTCTGAAAGACAACTGACCATTATCGTGCCAATGCTCACAAAGACCATCTCGCCTCCCATTCTTCCAGTTATAGCGCTCAGTCAACTGACCATCCCTCTTCCACTCCTCATAAAGACCATCTCGCTTACCATTTTTCCAGTTAGAACGCTCTTCTAGCCGACCATTAGGATACCAACGTTCCTTGAGACCTTCCTGTCTCCCATTCTTCCAATGAGAGCGAATCCACGGACTACCATCCTCGAACCAATGCTCAGAAAGACCTTCCTTCTTGTCTTCCCTCCAACTAGAGCGCTCTTCTATCTGACCGTTCTTGTGCCAACTCTCAAAGAGACCATCATATTGACCATTCTTACAGTTATAGCGCTTCAACAACTGACCATTATCGTACCACTTCTCAAAGAGACCGACAGGCTTACCATTCTTATAAGTACCTCGAAATGCTAATCGTCCATCCTCGTACCAACGTTCAGAAAGTCCTTCTCTCCTCCCATCATTGTAATGGCAACGCTCATGCAACTGATTATTATCATACCACCCCTCACAAAGGCCATCCTTGTAGCCTTCCTTATATGTACAGCGATTAGCCAACTGACCATTAGGGTGCCAACCCTCATAAAGACCGTCCTCCTGACCATCCTTCCAATTAGAGCGCTCCCACAACTGGCCATTCTCATACCACTCCTCATAGAGACCATTCTGCCGATTTCCTTTATAAATATCTGACATCTCTACAATATCACCACACACACCAATCTCCAAGTCAGCCGATCGTCCCAACTCATCATCAGGAATTAAATAGTTTAGAAGAGGAACACCATCATGCGATTTGTCCTGACGATCCCACCACAAATCATCATAATCCTCATTCGCACAGAAAGCAATCAATTTTCCGTTCTCAAAAGCGACTTTCTTCTCACATCCATCATAGTGTTGCCAATAATCCCAAGCATCATCTGTGACACCACCTTCACCATCTCCTTGAAGCAAACACCAAGGGTTGGCATCCTCTCCGAAATGAGTGTCAACAATCCGTCGCATCGCAAATTGACCTTCAGGAGGGTCATCTACATCGTAGACCGTAATCCCATAACCGATCTCACGCTTATTACTTAGTTCGGGTACAGTATCAGGATTAACGGCACCTTCTCGCAACTTATATTTCTTGAAAGCCTCAATGAGAGACATCGGACTATCATAACTCATGGGATCAGCTTTCCCTCTACGTGCTATCTCCACCGCCTCATCAATCTTAGGCTGATCCTCAGGAACCCTTACTACACTCTTAGAAAACCATCGCCCTGTGAGTAGGGCGTTGACATTACGCATAGGAGAGATATATGTTAAGAAAGACATTTTATCCTCCTCTGATAAATCAAGACCTCTCCTTAGCCATATATCTACAGTCTCCAACACTCTCTTAGTCGCAACCTGTTCACTCATACTATATACGAATCATCTGTTCTAATTACACGTAAAGCAAAGGTCAAACAGAAATGTCACGAGACCTCAGAGTGGGGTATCGTGGCATGCAATTGTTTGAAAAAAAGGATTGAAAACTATCCGATCTTGAATGCGGAACAGAAATTCCAATATTACACGACAACCAGATTTCTGAAGCAAACTGGAGAGACAATTCGTCGTACATCGCATTTCTGTGACAGAAATACAAGCTATATCGTATTATAAAGCCGAAAATAGAATTTGCCTCAGACAAACACTAAATAGAAGTTTCTCTGAGAATAAGCATTTCTTTTGTTTTTACACACAACTTTGCGTATGTCAAAAGAGAAAAAGACAATATAAGTCTACTGAAAGGGAAATGGAGCCTAACTCAAAGAGTCGTTGAGAGAGTAAGCTCCGAAAAACAAAAGCTCGACAAGAGAAACAGAAATCCCATTTTATCGCTATCTGTTTCGACAATTCAATATACACATTATTTCTGCTCCGGAAATAACATGTACCTGTATTTTTCGTAGAATCAATCACACAAATAAAAGTAAAGTAAAGTATAGTAAATAATACCCCTATAATCCCCTATCAAAAACAAGAACTCAAAAGACGCATGAAGGGAGGAAGAAAAAGGAAGAAAAAATCTGGACCACCCCACTGAGGGGCAATCCAGAAAAAAGAAATGAACATCAAAATTATAAACCTCGACCTAATTTTTTACTCTCCTTAGGTGGAGGGTCTATGGCTTGCGATAGAGAAAGCATATCCACAATTTTCTCGTTGACGTCATTGAATGCTCCAAGCCACTTTCTACTATCCACGAAATTTGGCAAAGCTGAAGCAAGTTGTTCCGTAGCAGTTGTCCCAGGAACATCATTATCTAACAACCCAAAAACATGTTCATAATTTTTGAGCACGTCAATTGCCTGACGAACTAATCCAATTCCGTTAAGAACGACACAATCAAAATTGACACTCTCCCTATTCCTCATTTTTTGGGAAAGATAAGAAAGTGCATCCATGAACCCCTCGAAGACTACAGCAGCCTTACTTCCGCAATTACCAGACGGAAGAATTGATATATCTTTCGGAGCAAAACTCCTTTTAGCATACTGACTCCGAAGTTCATAACCTCCAGACCTATTGGCAAAACCAATTCCAAACAGTTTCTTGGTTCTATCTGGAGATAAATAGACCAACACACTCGTGTACTTTTGGGCAATAATAGGTTCAACACCTCTCGAAAGTAGATAATTCATAAGCACCGGATTGTTCAACGGATAAGAGGCAATAACCTTCTCGCTTTTCTCTTTTTCTACCCTACTTTCAGTAGGTCGTAGAGAAGAGGTTACAATTGGATTAGCACCCATAAAATCATCAAGACGTTGAAAAATCTCTCTCGTGTTACTCCGCGGAATATTCCAGAGACGAGAGCAAAAATCAAGTACACCACCCTTAACGTCAGGTGTTCCCCAATCAGTGAATACATTGCCTCGAACCTGAAAAGACGGACGCTTTTCATCCCTAAAAGGGCTAAGATACCAAAGAGAATCCCCTTTTTCAAAGACTGGCTCGTGCCCACAACGCCTTAGCAGACACTCCAAACTAATGTTGTCAAAATCAAAACGCTCCATACTATCACACATAAATGAATAATGTGACAAAGTACAACGTTGGATAAAAAGGGGCTAAAAGTGGGGTATCGTGGCATGAACCACGAAATAAAAATTAAAAAAGTTTGTGTGTTTACAATATTATACGTACATTTGCATCGTAGACATAAGTGTTCATAAACTTTTGTATGCTTTCACACGTTTGCTACAGAAAAGAGAGCGCAAGCGTAACCGACTAAAATTCAATAGATTAAAAAGATGTCTTTTTATATATACTAATTGACCAATTTATATATACTAATTGGGTGAATTAATATATATTAAATGGAGTGATTAGTATATATTAAATGGTCATGAGGTTAGGCAATTCGGCTCAGAATCGTTACCTTTGTGGTTGAAGTATGAATAACCATCGGGTAGGGCAAGCGCTCCCCCAATAAAAATTTAGGACTATGTCAATCAGTTACAGAGTAATCAAAGCAAAAAGTAATCTTCCTAATAAGGAGGGCAAAAATGAGTGTTACCGTGCGCAGGTGGTACAGAATCAGCAGGTGAGTCTTGATGAACTTGCCAAGTGGATTGAAGATACTTCGGCTCATTCGGCTTCGGATGTCAAGGCAATAGTGGAGCATTTGGCAGAAGCGGCTGTAAAGTATCTGAAGCTTGGACAAGGTGTAAGCCTAGGTGAGATTGGCTCCATGACCCCAACGGTTCAGAGTGATACTACAGAGACCAAGGGGGAGTTTACCTACCGTAATATCCGTAAGGTGGGTGTGCGCTTTACCCCCTCTTCGGTGTTTAAGAAAGGGTTGGAAGGAGTGCACTTTCATGATCTCGATGCTAAGGATTAAAGACCGATGAGTGGCGGTACTGTTGGTTTCCCTTTTGGGAGACCGCTATATACGATGGCAAAGTCGGCAGGTGCAGCGTGTAATCTAGGCTGTAAGTACTGCTATTATCTGGAGAAACCGAGTGTCTTGGCATATCAAGAGCCGAGCCAGATGATGAGTGACGAATTGCTGGAGCTTTTTATACGTCAATATATAGAGGCGCAAACCATGCCCGAGGTGAGCTTCCCCTGGCATGGGGGTGAGCCACTCTTGCGTCCGATCTCGTTTTATGAAAAAGCTCTATCACTACAGCTCCGTTATGCTGGAGGAAGAGTGGTTAGTAATAGCATCCAGACCAATGGCACGCTATTCACCGATGAGTGGTGCTAATTCCTCAGACGAAATAATTTTCTAGTCGGTATCTCCATGGATGGTACCTCTGCGATGCACGATAGGTACCGCAAGCACAAGGATGGCGTGAGCGGTTCGCACGCAGAGGTGCTGCGTGGTATAGAACTCCTGAAGCGGCATCAGGTGGAGTACAATATTATGGCGGTGATCAATGACTATAATGTGTCCGACCCTATTGGTTTCTATCGATACCTGAAAAGCTTGGGTAGTGACTTTATCCAATTTACCCCGATAGTAGAGCGAATATTGCCTGATGGGCACCTTGCTCATATTGAGAGCAGGGAATACAGCACGGTGCATGAGCACTCTGTATCCCCCGCTCGATGGGGCGATTTCCTGTGTGCTACGTTTAATGAGTGGGTGCGGCACGATGTAGGGCGGGTATTTGTGCAGCTCTTCGATGCTACGCTTACCAATTGGATGGGTGTAGCGCCAGGGCTCTATACTATGGCTCAATACTGCGGACATGCTGGAGCTTTGGAACATGATGGGACACTCTATTCCTGTGATCACTTTGTCTTCGATGCCTATATGCTAGGGAATATCCGAAGACAAAGTATTTCGGAGCTTATGAATAGCCCTCGACAGATCCGGTTTGGAAGGGATAAGTATGACTTCCTACCCCGTCAGTGTCGGGAGTGGCTGTATCTATTTGCTTGCTGGGGTGAGTGCCCTAAGAATCGGTTCGCCAGAGATCGTTATGGCGAGAGAGGACTCAATGTATATGTGTGAAGGATGCTACCAGTTCTTCGAGTATGTAGCACCTTATATGGATAGGATGAAGGAATTGCTTCAGAATCAGCTTCCACCCTCAAAAATTATGCAAGATATAAATAGCTGATTCCTAGAGTAGAAGAGAAAAGTGCTAAAGTTTTTCGCTAGAAAAGGCTGGAAATATTTGGTGGATTCAAATATTCATCGTACCTTTGCAGAGCAAAAGAGGGAAACGCTTCTAGCAAAGTTAGAAAATGCGGAAATAGCTCAGTTGGTAGAGCATAACCTTGCCAAGGTTAGGGTCGCGGGTTCGAGTCCCGTTTTCCGCTCCATTATAGAGCTCTAGTGATATTCACTGGAGCTCTTTTTCTTTGTGTATTGTTAGGTTGTATTGCCTTAGTACTAGGATACCTATATTTAGGTATTATTAGTGTGTATTTCCTTTGTTTTATTAGCCTTTTATTGGTATTTTTGCTTGAGATGAAAGGGGGCTGACTTTTTCAGAGCCCAAGCTAATAACATATTAAATAGTAGCAAAATGGAAAAGAAAAGTTTGAAAGGTACACAGACAGAGAAGAATCTGATTATGTCTTTCGCTAACGAGAGCCAGGCACACGCACGCTATAGCTTCTTCGCTAGCCAAGCTAAGAAAGAGAACTTCATTGAGGTGGAGGCATTTTTTCAGCAGACTGCAGATCAGGAGAAGGCTCACGCTAAGAGGTTCTTCAAGTTCTTGCAGGGTGGTATGGTCAATGTCAATGCAGAGTTCCCAGCAGGTGTGATTGGCAAGACTCTTGACAACCTAGAGATTTCAGCAAAATTAGAGTGGGAGGAGATGGAAAGCCTTTATCCAGGGTTTGCAGATGTTGCTGAGCAGGAGGGTTTTCCAGAGATTGCCGCAGCGTATCGCAATATAGCTATCGCAGAGGGCGAGCACTCTAGGGTTTACGCTGAGTTTGCAAAGCGTATCAAGGAGGATAAGATGTTTGTCAGCGATGAGGAGATTGTATGGCAGTGCCGCAAGTGTGGTTATCTTATGAAGGGTCTTGAGCCACCAGTAGTTTGTCCTGCTTGTGCTCACCCACGTGCACACTTCCAGAGGCATAGCGATGCGCCTATCGCACCTATTGGCTACTAATCTCCGAGATTAAGTATTTAATATGAGGGTGTGTCATAATGAATGACACACCCTTTTCTTGCTTATATTATGTTAGTATTGGAGAAGATTGATGCAGTATTTTGTAGGATAGGTTGTTATCCTAGTGTAAGGAGGAAGTGTAATGTATGAATAGTCAGCACAGCGAACAGTATATTGTAGGACTATTAGAGCAGCGACCCGAGGAGGCGTTTCGTCTGATCTATGACTTATATGCCCCTAGGTTAGTGAGTATAGCTTATAGGTATATAGGCGATAGGGATGCGGCCAAGGATATTCTGCAAGATGCGGTGTGTAAAGCCTATGATAAGAGGCAGACCTTTAGGTATCTGCAAGCTGGCGGACTATGGGGTTGGCTTAAGAGGATAGTGGTCAATCTATCGCTGAACCACCAAAAGAGTTTTGGTGTGAAGAACATGAACAGATATGAGGAGGGCAGCTATGATGATGTAGCACAGGATGACGATGAGAGTGTGGATATGCTCTCTGGTATTGATACTAAAGTCCTATACGATATGATTGCTGAGCTCCCAGATGGTTATAGAGTGGTGTTCAATATGTATGCAGTTGAAGGGTTTAGTCATAAAGAGATAGCCCAACAACTAGGGATAGGGGAGAAGAGTTCGTCTTCTCAGTATTTTAGAGCAAAGCAATTGCTAAAGAAAAAGATAGAGCAATGGATGAGAGAAAACCAATAGAGCCCAAGCAGCAGAGCTGGGAGGGGGCTTTGCGGGATAAGCTCGATAGTTTTGATTACCCAATAGGGGAGTTGCCCCCTCTAGTGTTGCCTACAGGTGTGAATCGTAAAGGTCGGTTTGCTCCTTGGTGGATTGTAGCAATCTCGGCAGCAGCATCGATATGCTTTGCTTTATTCTTCCCGCAAAAGCCCGAGGTAGTGATGTCGCCTTGTACGGCAACTGAGGTCGCTATTTCTGCGCAGTCTCCTAATGAGGAGGGTCAGATAGAGGATGCTTCTTTGGTGGCGAGCAATATAGATGTCCATGAAACAACTGTTCGTGAAACAACTGTTCGTGAAACAACTGTAGAGGATATGACTGATGTCAATAAAGCTGTAGTTGTTACGGATGATGTAGCGACAGAGAGGTCAGAGAAGACAACAGAGAAAAGCGAAGTTCGGGTAAGTAGGAAGCCAGAGGTGAGGGATAATGGGAATGTATGCACGAAGGGGAGTAGTGCTCCTATTTATACTACAAGGCAGATCGGAAATGCAAGTAATAGGGGAGTAGTTATAGCTTTCTGTGTGTCAGGGCAGGCGATGCGCAGCTCTAGAAACGAACCCGAGCCTCTTCTTACCTCTCTGTCACACGAGATAGATCAACTGTCATCGGGCAAGCAGAGCTATTCGGTGCGTGAGAAACTCCCTATCGAGGTCGGTGTCACTGCCATTGTCCCTATTACATCAAGGCTAAGTGTGGAGAGTGGGTTGCGGTATGCACTCAGACGATTTGAGGTGACTAGTTCTGGTCTATTTATGCCGGAGCAGTACGAAATGGATGTGCGCCAGATAGGTGTTCCTATTGGATTGCAATACGAACTGGTTCGCAAAGGTAATGTTGGACTGAATCTCTCCGCTGGGGTATCTGGCAATCTTCCTGTGGCTGTAGCGTTGCGTGGCAATTATCAGGAGGCGCAAAAGGCTCGTTTTTCCCTTGATAGCTATGCGACTCTTGGCGTAGATTATAATATCACAAGGGCTATATCGCTTGGGGTATCAGTGGGTGGCGCATATGATATTATCCCTATGAATAATCAGTTGTTTGAGGACTCGTCCTCTAGATTAAGGCTCAAAATGAACGTGGGTTTGAAGTTTAGGATACAGTAGTTCGTAGGGGGAAAAGGGTAACTAGGTATATTACTAATCAAATAACACGAAAAAATGGAGGAAAAAAGAAGTGTCGGCATGCTGTTGCTAGTGCTATGCCTTGTTTTGGGTCTGACCATGTGCAAGGGGGGAGAGCAACCAGCACCAGTAAAGAAGAGCTATCTGGCTCTATCCACAGAGGATATAACTCTGTCTGCAACAAGGGTTGCTAGTTTGGTGACCATAAAGTCTACCCAAGACTGGAAGAGTGATCTCAAAGCCTCTCTCCCGAGAGCGGAGGGAGCTTTGCTACCTGTATCTATTGGCGAAAAAGAGTGGTTGCGCATTACTCCAGCAATGGGTAAGGCAGGGGTGACCAATATGGTGGTCTCTGTAATCCAAGAGAAGCTGCCTACTGAGTCATCATCTACAATGGTAAAGTTCACTTCTATCGATGGCACGCTTTCAAGGAGTCTGACGGTGAAGTATGAACCAAAGAAGTAATTCACACCAAAATTGATTATGTCTATGAATAAGATGAGTATTATACAGTGGGGCACGGTGGGGGCATTGTTGACCCTCCTCTTTTCGAGTTGCCTTAATATGAATGGTTACCAGCCTATGGAGGTGCAAAGGTATCACATGGGCAGTGCTATGGTCAACGACAAACCTTATGAGCATGTGGTCTACTTTAGCCAGTATGGTAGTCTGGATAACCCATTCCTAAGGAGTAATAGAATGGATAACATGGTGTTATTCCCAATACTCCTCAGTCCAGCTGGTGGTGATCAAAAGACCGATGTTGCGTATACGATACTACTTTGTATTGATGCCAAGGAAGGTATACCTGTACTTAATAAGCCATATACTATTGTCCGTAATAGTTTATTGGATAAGGCGAGAAATTCGGACGAGATTATGCGGTTATTCATCAGTCAGCGCTCCAAGCTACTTACAGAGGGGGCAGAGGGTATTGCTGTAGTCTATGACTACGCCAATAGGCTTAGAGTATCGGCAAGTGGTACGGTAACCTTTACTTCATTTGATATGGTTCTAAAGAACTGTAGTGGCACCTATACTTTCAATACGGAGGAGCCGAAGGACAAGGTACTGGTATTTAAGAATGGTACGATAGCTACAAGGATTGCTAGAGATAACCGAATGTTGTAGGTCTTTTTGTCACCAATCACTGCCAAGGATAAATCTTTGTCGTGACAAGTAGTGTGGGTGTCAGGTCTTTTTGTCTAAATCGTTATATGGCAAGACGATTGCACTTATAGGGATGTAAGTGTGAACGATATTACTAATAACAAAATAATAGACAGAAACGATATGGGACGTACAATATTTGATGTGATGGATCAGCTTTTTGATGATAACTTCGTAAGACCAGTTGCCACAGTAAAGCGCAGTGCTGCACCTATGCTCAACGTTATGGAGAATGAGGATGCGTATACCCTCCAGGTAGCAGCTCCAGGATTTACTAGAGAAGAGGTAGCCGTAAAGCTAGACGAGGAGGAGGCTCTCGTTATCTCTATTCAGAAGAAGAGCGAGAAGGCGGTTAATGACGAAGCATCAGAGACTCAGTCCGAGAGCAAGGAAGTGACAAAGGTGGAGGAGAAGCCTACACGTTATCTACGTAGGGAGTTTACACACCAGAGCTTCGCTCAGCGCTTACTACTCCCTGAGGATGCAGATAAGGAGAATATCTCTGCCAAGATGGAAAATGGAATGCTAGAGGTAGTCATCCCTAAGATCAAGGAAGAGGTTAAGACACCTATAGAGCGCGTAATTACTATTGGGTAACAGTAGATGATTAGGTTTGTTGATTAAAGTTGGTTAGTTTGAGTTTGGAAGCTACCAAGGTGTATTGAGCATCTTGGTAGCTTTTTTAGGTAGAAAAGGGTAGCTTTGTGGATGCGTCCCTATTGACGTAATATACTTTTATGAGAAAATTTATCTATGCTATTATGGGTCTTTTTATCTCTTTGGCGTCTAGTGCTCAAGCTTTTTTGCCAACAGACCCTATCGGTACTACCCTTCAGTATGAAGTGACTAAGAGAGATACCGTGACAAACTCTTATTATGTCTTGAAAGGGCTTAAGAAGTCTCCACAGGGGCTTTGGATGGAGGTAGAAATAGAGGGAAGCCTGAAGGATAAGAAGGGGGAGAGGGTAGTATTGAAGATCCTTCACAAACCAAACGCTCTTGCCATGGATATTGGGCGGTTGATTACTGATGCTATTGAGATGGACAAAGAAGCGGCAGAGAAACTCCAGGCAAGTGCTAAGGGGGAGTTACTTTCGATCCCTCTGCAGAATACAAATGATAAGTTACCTTTGGAAAAGTCTAAAATCTACATCAAGGTATCTCGTATAATAACCGTGAGTATCAATATGGGATGGAAGGAGAAGGCAATAGTAGGGCGAGAAACGCTAGACCTTCCTATTGGTAAGTACGAAACCTTTGTGATGAAGGGTAGGGTGCATGTAGATTTCGGTATAGGTATTCTGAGGAAGGGCATAGACATCAACTATACTTTCTGGATAGCCCCTGGGGTAGGCGTAGTGAAGTATGAACGTAAGGCTATGGACTCTAAGGAGACCTGTCGATTGGTAAAGAAGATACTGCCACAGAGCTAGGTGTTGCCATTTTGTAGCCGTTCGGTTGCTTTCACTGGTATTTAGTGATTATTTCCTTGTAAGTTAGCTATATTTTGTGTTTCTTTGTGGTAGCTTATTAGGGATATAATTATTCATTTCTCCTTAGACGTGCAGTAAGGGACACTACGGAGGAACAACCCAATGGATAGATTACTACTGAGCTAATGGTAGATTTGTGTGAGAATAAGGTCAAAGAAGATATCATAAAAATTTATGAAGCAAATGAAAGAGAAACTATTTAGCGAGTTTCCTCCTATTTCCACTGAAGAGTGGATGGAAGTAGTTACTCGTGATCTCAAGGGCGCTCCATTCGAGAAGAAGTTGGTATGGCGTACCAAGGAGGGTATCGATGTGCAGCCTTTCTATAGGGCTGAGGATATTGAGCAACTCCCAACCAAGGATGTATTGCCAGGTGAGTTCCCATACGTGAGGGGAACAAAGGCTGACAACAAGTGGTTGGTACGTCAGGAAATCGCAGTTATTGCAGACCCTCAGAGCATCAATCAGGAGATTAAGAGGCTGATGGATCGTGGAGTGAATAGCATTGGCTTTCACTTTGAGGACGAATTGGTCAGTGCTGAGACTATCAAGACATTATTGACGGGAGTGGAATTGTCTCTACTCGAGGTAAATTTCTATGCTCGCCATCTGCTCTCCGTGCAGCTAATAGAGGCTGTGAAGGAAGGACTACAAGCGATAGGAGCTGACCTTAATGAGGTTCGTGGATCATTCGGATTCAATCCATTTAGGCATGTACTTGGAAAGGGCGCTCGTTGGGCTGAGTGGCTAGAAACTTCTGTAGCGGTTCTGAAGGCAGCGGAGCCACTAAAGCAGTTTGCATGCTTCACTTTCCAGAGCTCAGACCTAGTTAATGCTGGTGCTTATATTTATCAGGAGCTAGGTTATGCCCTTGCAGCTGGTGCAGATATGTTGGCTAAGATAGCAGAGAAGAGCGGTAAGAGTTCCTCTGAAGTAGCTGAGCGGATGCGCTTTGATATGGGTATCGGGTCTAATTACTTCATGGAGATAGCTAAGTTTAGGGCTATGCGTTGGCTCTGGGCGCTCATCGTAAAGGCAAATGATGCTAATGCGAGTCAGCGAGCTATGAAGGTAGTTGTCAATGCTGAAACTACTTGGTGGAATAAGTCTATCTACGATGCATACGTGAACCTCCTCCGTACTATGACCGAGAGCATGAGTGCTACTATAGCTGGTGTACACTCAGTCTTGGTACATCCGTTCGATAAGCATTACAATCCTGCAGGTAGTGACTTTAGTCACCGTATTGCTCGTAATCAGCAGCTTCTCCTGAAGGAGGAGTGCCACTTCGATAAGGTGGTGGATCCTGCTGGAGGTTCTTACTATATCGAGCACCTTACCGAGGCTATCGCTGAGCAAGCATGGAAGCTCTTCTTAGAGGTAGAGGAGCAAGGTGGATTTGCTAAGCTCGCCGATGAAGGTCAGATTCAAGAGGCAGTAAATGCGTCTAACAATGCTCGCCATAAGGCGATTGCTACCCGTCGAGAGAATATACTAGGTACCAACATCTTCCCTAACTTTACGGAGAAAGCTACTGAGGAAACAAAAAGGGTAGATAATAGCAAGAAGGAGGGCGTAGAGGTAACTGCGCTCGACAAGCGCCGTGGTGCTTCTGACTTTGAGGAGCTTCGTCTCTCTACCGAGGCTAGTGGTAAGACCCCTAAGGTATTTATGCTTACTATTGGCAACCTCGCTATGAGGCTAGCGCGCTCACAGTTTAGCTCCAACTTCTTCGCTACTGCAGGCTATCAATTGATTGATAACCTAGGATTTGAGACCGTAGCTGAGGGTGTTGAGGCAGCAAAGAAAGCCAACGCAGATATCGTAGTCCTCTGTTCAAGCGATGATGAGTATGCGGAGTATGGTCCGCAGGCTTATGAGCTTCTTAAGGGAGAAATACCACTGGTTATCGCAGGTGCTCCAGCATGCATGGAGGAACTACAGGCTAAGGGTATTGAGCACTTTGTCCACGTGAAGGTGAATGTATTGGAGACAATGCAGAAGTTCAACGAGCTTATGGGTATCAAGCCAAGAAGCGCAAAGTAAGAGGAAGGACGATATGAAACCAACATACAAAGACATTAACATCCTAGAAGGTGGATGGGCACAGCCTAGTGTGGCTGAGTTTAATAAGCAGAACGGCATCGGATATGACTGGAAGACCCCAGAGCTTATCGATGTAAAGAGTGTATATACAAAGGAAGATCTTGAAGGCATGGAGCACCTCCAGTACGCAGCTGGTGTGCCACCATATCTACGTGGTCCATATAGTACGATGTACACGATGAGGCCTTGGACTATCCGACAGTATGCAGGATTCTCAACCGCCGAGGAGTCCAATGCATTCTATCGTCGTAATCTAGCAAGTGGTCAGAAGGGTCTCTCAGTAGCGTTTGACCTCCCAACGCACCGTGGCTATAATGCAGATAACGAGCGCGTAGAGGGTGATGTGGGTAAGGCAGGAGTATCTATTTGTTCTCTCGAGGATATGAAGATACTATTTGATGGTATTCCATTGAATAAGATGTCGGTATCCATGACGATGAACGGTGCTGTGCTTCCTATTCTTGCTTTCTATATCGTAGCTGGTCTAGAGCAGGGCGCAAAGCAAGAGGAAATGGCAGGAACCATTCAGAATGATATCCTAAAGGAGTTCATGGTGCGTAATACGTATATCTACCCACCAGAGTTTTCAATGCGTATTATCGCAGATATCTTTGAGTACACTTCGCAGAATATGCCGAAGTTCAACTCTATCTCTATCTCAGGTTATCACATGCAAGAGGCAGGTGCTACGGCAGATATCGAGATGGCATACACTCTTGCCGATGGTATGGAGTACCTCCGTGCTGGTATAAAGGCAGGTATGGATATCGATAAGTTCGCTCCACGTTTGTCGTTCTTCTGGGCTATTGGTATGAACCACTTCATGGAGATTGCCAAGATGAGAGCCGCACGTATGATTTGGGCAAAGATAACCAAGAGTCTAGGTGCAAAGAACCCCAAGTCTATGGCACTACGTACACATAGCCAGACCTCTGGTTGGTCACTTACAGAGCAAGACCCATTTAATAATGTAGGTCGTACTTGTATAGAAGCAATGGGTGCAGCCCTTGGTCATACTCAGTCGCTTCATACCAATGCGCTTGATGAGGCTATTGCACTGCCTACCGATTTCTCTGCTCGTATCGCTCGTAATACTCAGATATACATCCAAGAGGAGACCAATGTTACCCGTGAAGTAGATCCATGGGCAGGCTCTTATTACGTTGAGAGCCTTACCAACGAGCTTGTACACAAAGCTTGGGAGCATATCCAAGAGATAGAGAATATGGGCGGTATGGCAAAGGCTATTGAGAGCGGACTTCCAAAGCTCCGTATCGAGGAAGCAGCTGCACGAACTCAGGCTCGTATTGACTCTAAGAACCAGATTATCGTGGGTGTAAATAAGTATCGCCTCGAAAAGGAGGATCCAATTGATATCCTTGAGGTCGATAATACTGCAGTACGTACCCAGCAGATAGATCGCCTAAAGCAGCTTCGCAGTAATCGCGATGAGGCTGCAGTGCAGAAGGCTCTAGCTGCCATCACCGAAGCAGTACGTACCAAGACTGGCAACCTCCTTGAGCTCGCAGTAGAAGCAGCTAAGGTAAGGGCTTCACTAGGAGAGATTTCAGATGCTTGCGAAGAAGTCGTAGGGCGTTACAAAGCTATTATTCGTACTATTTCAGGAGTGTATTCATCAGAGACAAGCACTGATCCTAACTTCGCTGAGGCTGTTCGCCTCGTAGAGGAGTTTGCGAAGAAAGAGGGTCGTCAGCCACGTGTAATGATTGCCAAGATGGGACAGGATGGTCACGATCGTGGTGCGAAGGTAGTTGCCACTGGCTATGCCGACGTAGGTTTTGATGTGGATATGGGACCTCTATTCCAAACCCCAGCTGAGGCAGCGCGTGATGCTGTAGAGAACGATGTGAACGTCCTAGGCGTTTCTTCTCTCGCTGCTGGACACAAGACCCTAGTGCCTCAGGTTATTGCTGAGCTCAAGAAGCTCGGTCGCGAGGATATTATCGTTATTGCTGGAGGTGTCATCCCAGCTCAGGATTATGACTTCCTCTACAAAGCTGGTGTCGCAGCTATCTTTGGTCCTGGGACATCTGTGTCCAAGGCTGCTATCGAGATCATGAAGATTCTTCTAGCACAGTAATCTATAGAAGTACAACGAACGAAGGGGGATTGCTTCCAACAGAGGCAATCCCCCTTTATATTGTCTGGTGAGGTGTAGTGGTTTTGAGGAAATGGGTATCTTTGGGCAGGGCAATCGCATTTGAATTATCATAGATAGTTGTATTCGAGTATCTGAGAAGGTTTCATAGTTGCGTTCCTCTTTCTTAGGTTTTTCATTGGAATTTTTGTTTTCTCTTTTTGCTTTTCGAGGAAGAAGAGAGCTATCTTGTTGATTATATTCCAGTTCTTCGCTTCGTTGTCCTTTCTCTTTAACGATTGGTCTTCACCGAGAATAACATCAAGACAATAGTGTAAGTTATTCTCTACCGCCCAATGATCTCTAATGAGAGAAAACACCTTTTTAGGGTCAGTTAGCGATG
>NZ_KB904306.1 GCF_000379925.1 Porphyromonas levii DSM 23370
TAAATAGATAAAAAAGACAAAGACCAATCTCCAAAACAGCCAAACACCTCCCAAAATACAGCAAAGAGCACCCCAAAGTACCCCCAAATACTACCCCCAACAGCGCCGATCTATACTTTGCGGAATCTAGGACCCTATATCAGCGAAATTTATTCCTAGGAATAAATTTCGTTGCTCAGGCGAGACAAAAGTAGTGCTCGCCTAATAGAGATTCATTCAGATACGATGATCTCTATTAGGTGAGCTTTATTATTTTCTTTACTTTTATGAGAACAACTATATGTTTTTTGAAGTTAAAAGAAAAGAGATATATGAGTAAGCTGAAATTATTTTTGGAAGCGTAAAGAGCTACACCGTAAATGCACCTATCCAAACCTATGGAGAGGGTGCTAGAGGCTACAATCAGTACGATGGCACTGTAGACGAAATACATTTCCAGAGTATCGAGACCTTTGGTCAAGGCTCGGTAGGCGTCCAGATTAGTAAGCCTATTGGCACACTTACCGTGGAGAAAGATATTGTCACCCATGGCTCTATTGGCAATTCGCTAGTGAAGGGGGTCATTGTCCAACTCCCTGCGTATGCCCTAAGTATCAAGGAGGGCGGTTCGGTAAACCTTATCGATGTGAAAGGGAGCATACGTACCACAGGTGACAACATAGTTTCCTACACGCTCGAGAAGGGTGGTGAAGTGAAGCAGTTGACTGTATGAGGCACTATCGAAGCCCTCGGAAAAGGAAGTAAGGATAGAGATTAAAGGCGGTAGTCTCTATCCTTCCATACCATGAAGTTATTCTCCTTGGGTGCTACAATGGAGGTGTCATACTTTCACATTTATGAAATTTTATTTGGAGTAATAGTAGCTAAAAAGAGAAGTTTACTGTACCTTTGTGGATAAAGTAGAATGTATCCCCTTTTTCTGACCGATGAAGATAATCAAACGAAATAAGCAAGCTGAAACGTTCTCTGTAGCTAAGATTAAGAACGCCCTGAGCAGAGCTTTCAGGGCTACAGAGACAAGGATTACCAACTCCCAATTAAACGCTTTATGCGAAAGTATCCTCGCCGAGATTGGCACCCCGGATGCTATTGAAGTGGAGACGGTGCAAGACATCGTGGAAACGTGCCTAATGGCGAATGGTTACTACAAGGTGGCTAAAGCCTATATCCTCTACAGGACAAAGCATAGCGAAGCACGCGAAGTGATTAATCTATTCCGAAAGTACATTGTAGATGAGGAGATAATCTCCCTTCTTAAGGAACTTCAGGAGCAATACACAGGAGCGGCCTATGCGCTAGACCTGCTCTACGCCAAGTTTTATGCCTTTCATAAGGAGGGGGCAGACCCTTTGCAGATGCTTATCAAGGCTGCCGTAGAACTCATTACTAGAGAGGCGCCCAATTGGGAGTTCGTTGCCGCTCGACTGCTGGGCTTGGAGCTGCGCAAAGGACTAGAGAAAGTGGAGGCGAAATATCATATCTCCACCTTTTACGACAAGATAAAGTTCCTCACCGAAGAGGGGCTTTACGGTCGGTATATCTTGGAGCACTATTCCAAGGAAGAAGTAGATGATCTGGCAGCTATCATGGATAACCGCCGCAATAATCTACTTACCTATAGTAGTCTGCACCTAATAGCCAAGCGCTACCTTATACACTCTGGCAACCACGTAGTACTGGAGAGCCCTCAGGAGATGTTTATGGGTATCGCTATGCACCTTGCCATACCTGAGCAGAACAAGGTACAATGGGCTAGCAAGATCTACGATATCCTCTCGCAGCTAAAGGTGACTATGGCGACGCCTACGATGAGTAATGCGCGCAAGCCTCTTAGTCAGCTCTCGAGTTGTTTTATAGATGTGATGCCGGACAACCTCATCGGTATCTACCGTACGATAGACAACTTTGCCCAGGTCTCTAAGTATGGTGGCGGTATGGGTATTTACCTTGGCAAGGTGCGTGCTGTGGGAAGCGATATTCGCGGATTTAAGGGCGTGGCTGGCGGCGTACTCAAATGGGTGAAGCTGGCTAACGATACAGCTATTGCGGTAGATCAATTGGGCGTACGACAAGGCTCAGTAGCACTGTACCTAGATATATGGCATCGTGATATGCCGGAATTCCTCCAGATCAGGACCAATAACGGTGACGACCGCATGAAGGCGCACGATGTATTCCCTGGGGTATGCGTTCCCGACTTCTTTTGGCAGCAGCTTGAAGCAGACCCCAATGGCACGTGGCACATGCTCTGTCCGCACGAAGTCTTGAGCGTAAAGGGGTATGCCCTTGAGGACTACTGGGGAGAGGAGTGGACACGACGTTACCAAGAGTGTCTGCAAGACAATCGGCTCGCCAAGCGCCCTATTGCCATCAAAGATATGCTCCGCCTTATCATAAAGAGTGCAGTGGAGACTGGAACACCATTTATCTTCAATAGAGATACGGTGAACCGTATGAACCCCAACGGTCATTGCGGTGTTATCTATTGCTCCAACCTATGTACCGAGATTGCCCAAACACAGAGCGAAATCCGACTGAAGCAACAGACAGTGGTGCTAGAGGATGGCGAAGAGGTGGTGGTAGAGAAGACTATCGCAGGCGACTTCGTGGTATGTAATCTGGCTTCGCTCGTACTGGGCAATATCGACACAGATAGCTCTACAGAGCTGAGAGATACGGTGCACACCATTGTGCGTGCGCTAGACAATGTGATTGATCTCAACTTCTACCCCATTCCGTATGCCGAGATAACCAATCATAAGATGCGCCCTATCGGCTTGGGGAGTAGTGGATATCATCACCTACTTGCAAAGCGAGGCATCGCTTGGGAGAGCCAAGAGCACCTCGACTTTATGGATAAGCTCTATGAGCGTATCAATTACTACGCTATCGAGGCTTCGTCTCTCCTTGCTGCCGAGAAGGGGAAGTACGCTCGCTTCGAGGGGAGTGACTGGCAGACGGGGGAATACTTCACGAAGCGCGACTACACGAGTGAGCGTTGGCAAAAGCTAGCCGCACAGGTGGCTGAACTGGGTATGCGCAACGCTTATCTACTTGCTATAGCCCCAACGAGTTCGACCTCAATCATTGCAGGTACGACAGCGGGCACTGATCCTATCATGAATCGCTTCTTCCTAGAGGAGAAGAAGGGCTCGATAGTACCGCGTGTGGCGCCCGACCTCTCCGACGAAACCTATTGGCTCTATAAGACGGCGCATCTGATAGACCAAAATTGGGTGGTAGATGCAGCGGGAGTACGGCAGCGTCATCTAGATCAGGCACAAAGTGTCAACCTCTATATTACCCAAGACATCACCTTTGGTGGCATACGAGACCTTTATCTCAGAGCTTGGCACCAAGGGGTCAAGACACTCTATTATATCCGCAGTCTGGCACTCGAAGTAGAGGCGTGCGAGACTTGCTCTGCATAAGTATTACGCAATCAAATACAAATCATTCCCCATGGAACTAAAAAAGAAAGCGCTCTTCAATGAGCATGGCGATATAGACCTATCGAAACGTAGGATGATCAATGGCAATACCACCAACCTTAATGACTTCAACAACATTAAGTATAGTTGGGTATCCAACTGGTATCGTACAGCGATGAATAACTTCTGGATTCCCGAGGAGATTAACCTAGGGCAGGATGTAAAAGACTACCGTATCCTGAGCAACGCCGAGAAAACAGCCTACGACAAGATTCTCTCATTTCTGATCTTCCTAGATAGTATACAGACGGCCAACCTCCCCAACGTAGGAGAGTATATTACGGCCAACGAGGTAAATCTATGCCTTACTATTCAGGCCTTTCAGGAGGCGGTACACTCACAGAGCTACAGCTATATGCTAGACTCCATCTGTTCACCTGAAGAGCGCACGTCTATCCTATACCAATGGCGAGACGATGAGCATCTCCTGAAGAGAAATAAGTTCATTGGCGATATATACAATGACTTCCAGCTGCACAAGACGCCCGAACAGCTAGTCCGTACTATGGTGGCTAACTATATCTTGGAGGGGGTTTACTTCTACTCTGGGTTTATGTTCTTCTACAACCTAGGGCGTATGGGCAAGATGCCAGGCTCCGTGCAGGAGATCCGCTATATCAATAGGGATGAGAACACCCACCTTTGGCTCTTCCGCTCCATTATACTCGAGCTTAAGAACGAACACCCAGAGCTATTCACCCCAGAGCGCGAAGCGGAGTTCGTAGAGATGATAAGGGAAGGAGCGCTGCAGGAGATCGCTTGGGGGAAATACGTCATCGGCGACGACATTGAAGGGCTCACCACTCAGATGGTCAGCGACTACATCATGTATCTAGCCAATCTTCGCAGCTCCAACCTTGGCTTAGGCGTAATTTTCCCAGGGCATGAGGAGGAGCCCGCAAGTATGAATTGGGTATCACAGTATAGCAACTCCAATCTCATCAAAACCGACTTCTTCGAAGCCAAGCCTAGTGCTTACGCCAAGAGTGCTTCCATAGAGGACGACCTTTAATACCGCAATTACAATGGGATAATTGGGATTGTATACCCCTCCTGATATCTGAGTATTTGGTATCTTTGTGCATTAAAATACTTTAGACGATATAGATAGATAATATGGCAAAGAAGACTGATGCCCTCACACCTCGTAGCGAAGACTACTCTAAGTGGTATAACGAGCTAGTGGTAAAGGCAGACCTCGCTGAGAATAGTGAGGTACGTGGCTGTATGGTGATTAAGCCTTATGGTTATGCGATATGGGAGAAGATGCAAGCGGTACTGGATGGTATGTTTAAGGAGACAGGACATGTCAATGCCTACTTCCCGCTATTTATCCCGAAGTCGTTCCTCTCTAGGGAGGCAGACCACGTAGAGGGTTTTGCTAAGGAGTGCGCAGTGGTGACCCACTACCGCCTGAAGAATAACCCCGATGGTTCGGGTGTGGTTGTTGACCCTGCGGCTAAGCTGGAGGAGGAACTCATCGTACGCCCTACTTCTGAGACTATTATCTGGAATACCTATAAGGGGTGGATACAGTCTTGGAGAGACCTCCCTATCCTATGCAATCAGTGGGCTAATGTTGTCCGCTGGGAGATGCGCACCCGCCTATTCCTCCGCACGGCAGAATTCCTATGGCAAGAGGGACACACCGCCCACGCTACACGCGAAGAGGCGCGTGAGGAGACCGAGCGAATGATCGGAGTATACCGCGACTTCGCAGAGCAGTATATGGCTATGCCTGTAATAGTGGGACACAAGAGCGAGACCGAACGCTTTGCGGGCGCTATTGATACCTATACTATCGAGGCGCTGATGCAAGACGGCAAGGCGCTACAGAGTGGTACTTCCCACTTCTTGGGGCAGAACTTTGCCAAGGCCTTCGGTGTTACCTTCACCAATAAGGAGGGCGAGGAAGAGCTCGTATGGGCAACCTCTTGGGGTGTTTCTACCCGTCTGATGGGTGCCCTCATCATGAGCCACTCCGACGATAATGGTCTAGTACTTCCTCCTAAGTTAGCCCCTATCCAAGTGGTCATCGTACCTATCTACAAGTCTATGGAGCAGCTAGAGGAGCTTCGTGTAGCCCTCAAGCCAATCGTGGATGGACTCAAGGCAAAGGGTGTCTCCGTAAAGCTCGACGACTCCGATAATAAGAAGCCAGGCTGGAAGTTCGCTGAATACGAGCTAAAGGGTGTACCCGTACGCCTCGCTATGGGTGGTCGCGACTTAGAGAATGGCACTATAGAGGTGAGCCGAAGAGATACGCTCACCAAGGAGACTAAGGAGCTTGATGGCATCGTAGAGTATGTGGCACAGCTGCTCGAGGATATCCAGAAGAACATCCTACAGAAAGCACTCGACTACCGTGCCGAGCATACCACCATCGTAGACACCTACGACGAGTTCAAGAGAGTACTAGATGAGAAGGGCGGATTTATCCTCGCCCATTGGGACGGTACCCCCGAGACAGAGGCTGCCATAAAAGAAGAGACCAAGGCAACTATCCGTTGTATCCCTTCCGATGGCGATACCACGCCAGGCACCTGCATGTATAGCGGCAAGCCTTCAGCCCGCAGAGTGCTCTTCGCACGCGCTTACTAAAAGCTCTCCCAATATGTAGCATTATGCTATACATTATAAATGAGCTACCGCCCCTAGCACCTAACATCGTCATGATGATAGTGCTGGGGGTGGTAGCTCTTTATATCCTCTTCCTCTTACTGCGCCAGTCCAGCTCCCGAAAGTTCAAACCAAAACCCACAGAGACCTATAAGGCAGTCCCTCAGACTAGGCAGGCAGCAATCGTAGTACCCCCAATCCCCCATGCGCCCACCGGAGCAAAGGCAAGGTGGATGGTTCTCGACCTACAGACCACAGGGCTAAGCACGATACGTGGAGCCGAAGACCTGATCGTTGAGGCTACTTGGCTGCTTCTAGATGAGGCATACCAGCTCATCCGCAAACGCACACACCGAGTGTACCAATCATACAGTGGCAGCCAGGAGGCACAAGAGGTGCATGGTCTATCAGAGCAAGACCTAAGGCGGCATGGCATAACAGAAGCTCAGCTGGTAGAGTACTTCCTCGCAGACCTATTGCCTCAAACCACGATTGTGATGCACAATGCTGAGTTTGACCTCGCTATTATCTTAAGCGCCATCGAGCGAGTAGCACCTAATTCTCTGCCCCAAGTCAGGAGCCACTCCACCTTCTGTACCATGACCTATCTACCCCTCGAGCACTATCCCTCGCTAGGCGCACTCATCACAAGCATTACCCCCTTCACCCAAGCACAGTTCCGCGCCCTCCGACCTATCTCCTACCGCAACGCCTACTTCACCCGCCACTGTCTCATCGCCCTCCAACAATTGTAGGCACATGTGGCACAAGGACTCCCGTTTTCTTATTATCTTTGCATTGCTTAACAGCATTTATCATCATACAAAGGACGCATGCACATACGGTAAGCGGTATAGTAGATTTCAGTTTCCCCAAATCCCACCCTCCCTACTTGTGCCTCTACGGTCTTTTATGCAGGATGAACAGACGTTGGATAAATAGCGATTATTCATTAACATATTGATTATTAGATGAGACAACACTCTGCATTCGCACTCATTATGGGTGCATTATCTTTTCTTGCAACGCCACAAAAGGGGTTTGCCGACCAGCAACCAGTGAGCGTGCTGAGCTCTGATACGGATAGTATCTCGGGCAATACCTACAAGCTCAACACCTTAGTCATAACTGGCAATAGGCGACCCAAGATGAGCAAACTCGATGTGGCACTAAAGGACATCCCCGTAACGATTTCCAATATCAGGCTAGAGCCACTCAAGCTAAGAGGCATTTTCAACTTCCAAGAAGCTACACGCTTCGCTCCTAGTGTCAATACACGTACCACCTACGGTGCCTTCCAGCAAGTGAGTGTACGCGGATTCGACTACTCCCCTATCGAAGTCGATGGCATGCGCGATGAGCGTACCACCTGGAACTCATTCCCACTCCCCGACCTCTCTATGGTAGAGTCCATCGAGGTGGTAAAAGGTCCCTCTTCAGTACTCGGTGGGCACTCCTCTGTAGGTGGTTCTATCAATATCGTACGAAAGGCGGCAAAGAACGAACCCCTACTAGAGCTCTTACTCGCTACGGGATCGTGGAATACCCACCAGATTGCGGGCACCATTGGGGGCAAGGTAACCGAGGGTATCAATACCCTATTCAATGTCAATCGTGAATGGGGCGATAGGTGGAGACACACAGGAGACCGCAGGTTCTCGCTCTATAATAATACCACCTTTCAGCTAGCGGCAAAGCACATCCTAGACCTCAGGCTAAGCTACGTACACGATTTCTATGGTACCGAAGCCGGACTGCCCCGCACCATGCCTGGCGATATCACCTACGAGCCTACAGGTAAGGAGATATACAAAAAGGGAGATATGCTCAGAGGGCTCAACCCTACTTGGCGGTACAACAACCCTACCGACTTCATGTGGAATAAGGGCTGGAATGCCTATCTCCGCTACAACTGGTACATAGCAGAGGGCTGGAAACTATCCAATAAGATGATGTATAGCCACGACATCATAGACTACTTTTCTACCGAGTCCCTCTCCTATCCTACTAGCGACGAACCTATATACCAGTACTCCTATACCTCGAAGGGCAAGAAAAAGGTCTCATCCGATATTCTGCGTGATGGCGGTTACCGTGATCCCTTGAGACTCCTGCGTCAGCTTGTATACACCAATCATCTTGCGGGATGAAATCCGCAAGATATGGGCGACGGGGTTATTTTTCTCTTTGAAAATTTGAAAGAAAACTGGAAATCCATTATAATTGAGCGAATTATCCACTAAACGCTTAATTACGCAATGGATACCAGTTTTCTACGACATGTATATGGGCTTCTTGGAGTCAAATGTACTGCTACACACTACAAAACT
>NZ_KB904307.1 GCF_000379925.1 Porphyromonas levii DSM 23370
CGAAGCACACCTTTTCTTCGGACTCCTCGCCTATTGGGTGGTCAATAATATACGTGTACAACTGAAAGGAAAAGGAATCAGACATTATTGGAAAGAGATCGTCCGAATAATGTCCACCCAAAAAGCAGTTACGACGGAAGCCACCAACATGCTAGGGGAAAAGGTGGTNCTCCGAATTTGTAGCGACCCACCACCAAACGCCAGAAAAATCTACCAAGCCCTAAACTATAAAACCCACCCATTTAGAAAAATCAAAATTTGTAGTACACAGTAACTCTTCAAAAAAAAGACAACAACAATAATAACAGTCACTTACACTCCGACAGGGGGCAAACTTGGGCTAAATTGTTATCGCTCATACCTTTCACTAATACCCTATATCAGCAAAATTTATTCCTAGGAATAAATTTATTTATCTCTAGGAATAAATTTGGTTGCTCAGGCGAGAGAACGGTGCGGCTCTACTGAGGCGTATCGAGGTAGAGCTGTACCAGCTTTTGCCCCACTATCTCTTGGGCAAAGTGCTGCACGGTAGCAGCGATGGCGAAGGGGGCTCGTGGGCGCTGAAGCTCGCTCCACTCCACCACAGCGAGTGCCATAGCCTCTAGGTCGTAAGGCGCAATCAGGGCGCCATTGCCCTGCTCGGGCTGGATGATATCTGCCATGCCGCCCACTTCGAAGGCGACTGCCGGCACACCACAGGCTATCCCCTCCACTAGGGTGGTCACGAGCGATTCGAAGCGTGAGGTGCAGAGCAAAAGGGTGGCTTCCTGATAGAGCTGAATCAACTGAGCTTGCTCTAGGCGCCCTAGGTGGGTAACCCGGATAGGGAAACCCTCGAGTGCGGCGTGCTCTTTCACCTCTCCCACGATGTAGAGGTGCGCTTCTCGCTCGAAGTATTCGGAGTGGCGGACAGCATGCCTCAGCATGGCACGGCAAAGGTCGAGCCCTTTCACAGGGTCATCGGCACGAGCAGCCACAAAGAGGAGTTTACGTTCGGTAGTAGGTGAGGAGGGGGGCTGGGGTTTGAATCGATCGAGATCAATAGGATTTGGGAGTGCTGTCACCCTACTCTCTGCAAAGAGTTTGGCATGCCGTGCATAGGTAGCGAGGGCATGGCTGACCCCCACCACATGCACTTTGTGGAGCGGTAACTGAGCTTTCTGATCAAAGACCCTGAAGCTGAGGTCCTGCATCTTGCGGCTGCCCAAAAGGGGACAATGACCGCAGTGGCTCCTAAAGGCTTCGCAGAAAGAGGTCTGCCCATCCTGCCCGATAACGTAAGGGATGTGGCACCCTCCGGTGAGCGCCCAGAGGTCGTGAAGTGTCCAGAAGAATCGTTTACCTTGAAGGCTCAAGAGGCGTTGTAGTCCTTGAAGCGAGAGGAACCCCTGCTGCACCCAATGGATATGGATTATCTCCGCCCACTCTACCCAAGGATGGTGTGCGATATCCACCCCTCGGGAAGCAGTGGAGAACCGAAACAACTGAGAACGGTTGTAGTGAACGGCATGGAAGACATCGGCACGCTCGGCAAAGAATGCTGCCTTGTGGCGAAGACCAAAGTCGGTGCCCCAGAGCACTCTCACCTCCATACCTGCCCGCTCGAGCGCTTCCTGTGCTCGGCGAACTGCCACAGCGGCACCGCCCCCACGGGGATAGGTATTGAGGAGCAATACCTTCATCGCTCCAGTATATCAAAGCCTAAGGCTCGTGCGGAGTCGACTTCACCGCCAAGTTCATCGGCATAAAGACGATACTGCGAGGGCTCGTAGGGATAGGGATGGGTGCGACGAAGCGCCTCGAACTGGTGCCTATTGCTACGGAAATTACGGTCGATAGCTCGGATATCGAAGCACTGTAGAAGGGCTTCATATAGGGGTTGCGAACTGGTAAGGTGCAAAGTAGGGTCGCCCAATTCGGGGGGATAGAGAAGCCCCCTGCGCTTGGTGCTAAGCCCGAAGTACGCCAGACCGTGATCTACACAGGTGCGGGCGCCATTGGCCTTGCCTTGGGCAGAAAAACCTGCGATATGAGGGGTGGCGAGCCAAGTGGCATCGAGGAGTGCCTCCGAGGGGTGAGGCTCGCCCTCCCAACAGTCTATTATGGTGCGCTCTATGCGCCCTTGGCGTAGCCCCCTGAAGAGCGCCCTATTGTCCGTCACGGGACCTCGGCAAGCATTCATCACAATAGGCTTTCGCTCGAGTGCATCGATAAAGTTATCATCGAGGAGGTGCACCGTCTTGTACTGCCCTTCCTTAGTCAGCGGGGTATGGAAAGCAATCACATCGGAGCGGGTAGCTATCTCATGCAGGCTTACGAACCCATCGGCACCCTCTTGCGCAGCGCGTGGAGGGTCGTTGCGCAATACCTCCATGCCGAGGGCTTTGGCATTGCGCTCTATAAGGCGTCCGACATTGCCTACACCTACGATGCCAAGCACCTTACCCCGAGGATCGAAACCGCTCTCTGTGGCAAGGAGGGCGATGGCGGAGGCAAAGTAGAGCGCCACCGCCTCGGCATTACAGCCCGGGGCAGCGTACCACGTGATGCCTACCTCTTGGCAGTAGGCGGTATCGATATGGTCAAAGCCAATGGTAGCAGAGGTAATCAGCTTCACGCTAGAGCCCTCCAGGAGTGCCCTATTGCACTTGGTGATGCTGCGTACAATCAACCAGTCTGCCCCCTTTATCGTCTCTGGCGTAAACTCCGCCGACGGTAGGTAGGTCACCTCTCCCAAATCCTCCAGCACGCCCTTTACATAGGGCACAGAGGCTTCTGCCACTATCCTCACTCTCTTCATAGCACTTAGAATAATCGTCTCCCCCTACAAAGATACCATTTATCGGCAATAAAAAAGTGGCTATACAGGGGCTGCCCCGCATAGCCACTACTTATTCTTACTTCCGGCTCTTACTTCTTCAGCCAGTTATAGGCGTTGGTAAACATGGTGAACCAAGGGGTAACTTCGTCGTGCCTATCCTCGGGGTAATAGCCGCATTGCCATGGGAAGATGCTACGCTCTGGGTGTGGCATCATGGCGAGGTGGCGACCATCGGCACTGGCGAGCGCTGCGATACCTGCGGGCGAACCGTTGGGGTTGGCTGGGTAGGCATCGTAGGTGTACTGGGCAGCTATGTTGTACTGCTCCAGACCGTAGGGGAGGTCGAAACGCCCTTCACCGTGGGCAACCCAACACCCTACTGTAGTGCCAGCGAGTGAACTGAGGAAGACGGAGTTGTTCTCAGGGATGGTGAGGGAAACAAAGCTACTCTCAAACTTGCCTGAGGCATTATGTGCCATCTTGTGCTTAGACTCGTGCTCGGGATAAAGGAGCTCCAGCTCGCCCATGAGCTGACAGCCGTTGCAGATACCCAGTGATAGGGTATCCTTACGAGCGTAGAATTTATCGAGTGCTCGCCTAGCTTTGTCGTTGTACTTAACGCCTGCGGCCCAGCCCTTAGCGCTACCCAAGACATCGGAGTGGGAGAATCCGCCACAGAAGACTATCAATTGGACGCCCTCAAGGGTCTCTCTGCCGGTCATGAGATCGGACATGTGCACATCCTTGACATCGAACCCAGCAAGGTAGAGAGCGTAAGCCATCTCTCGTTCTCCATTGGTGCCCTTGTCGCGAATAATAGCTGCGGTGACACCACTACGCATATCCTCTTCGCGCTGTGGGCGGAGGGTATTGATGCTGGATGGGATCACGAACTTGAGTGGTTGCTTGCCGCGGTTGGCTTGTCTTGCCTCGGCAGCAGCGGCTTTGGTCTGGTAAGGCTCCATAGCATCGGTAGCCACACTCCACTGACGGAGTAGTTCCTCCATTGTCCACTGCAATGAGAGATCGGCACTCTGTATGGAGAGCACAGGGGTATCGGTAGTCTGGGCAATTGCCTTGAAGTCTATGCCATTGCCCGAGAGATAGTTCTCGAGCGCTGCACCATCGGTAGTGAATACCAATAGTCCGCTATTCTCGGCAAAGAGCGAGGTAGCGAGCTGAGCGGTAGGTGCGCTGACCTCGATACCGCCTCTACCATTGGCGAGCATCATCTCTACGAGAGCGGTGATGACACCACCGGCACTAATATCGTGTACTGCGGTGATGAAGCCACGCGACATCGCCTCCTGAAGCACGCCAAACGCCTTGACGAAATAAGCTGGGTCGGCAATATCTGGCACCTCGGCACCAATCTTGCCCAAGGTCTGATAGAGTGCCGAGCCACCGAGTCGCGCTTCCATGCGGGAGAGATCGACCTGGTAGATGGTGCCCTTACCGTACCAAGCGGCATCTACAATCCTCTGTACGTCCGACACCTCGCCTGCAGCCGAAACTATCAGTGTGCCAGGAGAGAGCACTTTGCTACCATCGGGGTACTTCTGGGTCATAGAGAGGGAGTCCTTACCTGTGGGAATATTTACGCCTAGTGCCTTAGCAAAGTCACTTGCCGCACGTACAGCGGAGTAGAGACGAGCGTTCTCGCCTTCGTTTCTGCACGGCCACATCCAGTTGGCAGAGAGGGATACGCTCTTGAGACCTTCCTTTAGCGGAGCGCCTATGATATTGGTGAGCGCCTCGGCAATCGCCATTCGGCTACCTGCAGGAGCGTTTGCCATCGCCACTTGTGGCGCATGTCCGATCGTGGTGGCAATACCCGCCTTACCCTGGTAGTCCAGTGCCATGGCGCCTAGATCCGCTAGTGGCAACTGATGAGGTCCTACACACTGCTGGCGTGCTACCTTACCTGTCACCGAGCGGTCTACCTTATTGGTGAGCCAATCTTTATTACCTACGGCTTCGAGAGCGAGGACGTTGCGAAGGTGCTCTGCGAACTTATCCGAAGCGAGTACCTCTGCCGCTGGCTCGGAGAAGGTCTGTTCGAGCGTGGTATCGGTCATTATCGTCTTGGGCGCTGAGCCGAAGAGCTGGTCGAGCTTCATATCGAATGGCTTCTTACCATCGGGTTGCTCAAACGTTAGTTCCATATCGCCAGTTGCCTCGCCTACTACATAGAAAGGTGCCTTCTCGCGCTCGGCAATCTTCTGAAGCCCATCTATATCGCCCGGCTTCACGAGTAGCCCCATGCGCTCTTGGCTCTCATTGGAGATAATCTCCTTGGCAGAAAGCGATGGATCGCCTACTGGCAATTTATCGATATATACCCTACCGCCCTGTGTCTCCACTAGCTCGCTCAGGCAATTGAGGTGCCCGCCAGCGCCATGATCGTGGATAGAGACGATGGGGTTGATATCCCCCTCTGCCATCGCACGGATCACGTTGGCGACCCTCTTCTGCATCTCGGGGTTGGATCGCTGAACGGCGTTGAGCTCTATGGCGTCTTCGTACTGACCGGTATTGACAGAAGAGACAGCGCCTCCACCCATGCCGATGCGGTAGTTGTCGCCACCCATCACCACGATCTTATCGCCTGGCTCTGCCTCTCCCTTGAGGGCATCGCGCTCTGTGGTAAACCCGATACCGCCAGCTAGCATGATCACTTTGTCGTAACCCCATGTAGCGGCACCCTCTTGGTGCTCAAATGTGAGGACCGAACCCGTAATCAGGGGCTGACCGAACTTATTACCGAAGTCGCTTGCTCCGTTACTCGCCTTGGTGAGTAGCTCTTGTGGCGTCTGATACAACCAAGGACGAGCCGAAATCATCTGCTCCCATGGCTGATGGTTCTCACGGGTATAAGGCGTCATGTATACCGCTGTGCCTGCAAGTGGGAGACTGGCTTTACCGCCAGCTAGTCGGTCGCGTATCTCTCCGCCCGAGCCAGTAGCGGCACCATTGAAAGGCTCTACCGTGGTAGGGAAGTTATGGGTCTCGGCCTTGAGAGAGAGCACAGACTTGGCTTTGCGCACACGGAAGAAGTCGGGCGCAGTAGCGCTCTTAGGAGCGAATAGCTCCACCTCTGGTCCTTTGTTGAATGCTACATTATCCTTGTATGCCGATACGAGATTATTGGGATGCTCTGCCGAAGTCTCTTTGATCATCTTGAAGAGCGAACGCTCCTGCTCTACCCCATCGATAACGAAGGCACCGCCAAAGATTTTGTGCCGACAGTGTTCCGAATTGACCTGAGAGAAGCCAAATAGTTCGCTATCAGTGAGCGGACGCCCAAGCTCTTTAGCTACCTGTTCTAGGTACTCTATCTCCTCATCGCTCAGCGCAAGCCCCTCCGCCTCGTTGTAGCTACGGATATCCTTCACCTCGATGATATGCTCAGGCCCATTAATAGCGGAATCAAAGATATTGGCGGCTAGTCCGTTGTACCGCCTTAGGAGCATCTTATCGAACTTAGCATCGCTCTCCACAGGGGTGAAGAACTCTATGCGGTCTATCCCCAAGCGTGCTGCCACACCCATATTCTGGGTTATCTCCACTGCCGTAGTACTCCAAGGGGTAATGAGTTCGGCTCTTGGCCCTACATAATTGCCACCCAGACTAGATGGATCCACCAGCACAGCACCGCCGAACAGCCACTGTAGAGCTTGCTCATCTGCGCCCTCTATAGGATGGCTATGCCTTACAGCAAACACCTGTTTGTCACTCGCTTGGAAAAAGGTCACTCTCTTCATCTCACCACTCTATGTAATATGTATATTCTATGCTCTCTGATAGAGCTACAAATTTACCAATATTTTGCTATAAAAAGTAAATACCAACTAAAGTCCAATAGGCACACCAAGGCGCCATTCATCTATTCGCACCACCCAGTAAGATCGGACAAAAAGAGAGGGCGTGCCAATGGTTCTGCGAAACAAAACACACAGGCACGCCCTCTATCTTATCTATTCTATGAAACCATAGAACGCACTATGGCACGTCATCTCTCGTTAGCCCACTCGGAGGCTACGCCCCACCTTCAAAGTTGTCCTAGCACTTATACGGTTCAGCTTGCATATCTTTGAGACCGTAGTCCCATACCTCTTGGCGATCTCTGCAAGGGTATCACCCCGCCTTACACGGTGCATCTTCACACCATCGCCACGGTTACCGCTGGAGCGAGAAATCCTAGCCTTGCCATTGCCTCCATTGTAGTTCTTCGCTAGCACTAGGTACTCGCTAGACTGTGGCACACCTGTATAGAAGTTGATCAACTTCTCAGGATTGAGCGCCTGTCCTAGGTATCGGCACTCGAAGTGGAGGTGAGGACCTGTACTCCTACCGGTATTACCGCCCAATGCAATGGGGTCTCCGGCACGCACCACTTGATCCTCCTTAGCGAGGATACGGGAATTGTGCGCATAGAGGGTCTCAAGCCCATTGGTGTGGCGCACTACTACGTACCTACCGTAACCTCTTCCATCGTAATCCACCATACGTACCTTACCATCGAAGGCAGCCCTTATCGTATCGCCAACCCTTACCGAGATGTCAATACCGTAATGCATCCTACGAAAGCGACGACGGTAACCAAATTTACTCGTCACGCGCTTGAGCTCGTCTAGGGGATAAACAAACTGTGTGAGATCCACAACAAACGAATCAGGCACATCGGCTCTGATACTTCCAATAAAAGGATTAACGGCATCGCTATGCCAAGACTCTACACCGTAGAGATCTACTGAGGGGAACTCCAAGTCCTCCTCGCTAATCACGTCGTACCCCATCTCCTTATTGATGGCCTTGGAGTAGTCCGAGATTTTCTTCTTGTCCAGAAAGCCGTTGTTATCTGCTAGCAAACTAGCCATCTCCGTGATACTACCGCCCTCTTTGGGTGGAGCTGTCGTCGCCACTTTGGGACTCTTACTCGTAGTCTGCTTGGTCTGCCTTGGCGGCACTTGAGCACTGGTAAGTCCAGCAAGCGCAAAGCAAGTGCATAGAGCAAGTACAATTCTACCTGTCATTACCTTTTAAACTTAAAAATAACGTATCAAACCCGCCTATGAAAAGGCGAATAAAGTGTGCTGATGACTGCTAGAATTTTATCTAAAGATCAAGCCAATCAAGGTTTTGAACAGCTTATCTCCACAGATAAAACACTTCAATCGACCGCAAGATACAAATTATTTCCGAAGAGCAAAACCCATTTAGGATATTTATGCAGTTTAACCCGATATGACGGATAAAATAGATTCCTCACCCCTCAATTACCCCTTACTGAAAACCGCTCGCCTGAGTCGTCATTGCGACTCAGGCGAGCAACAAAATTTATTCCTAGGAATAAATAATTTTATTTGTACAGATAATTAAATTTATTCCTAGGAATAAATTTCACTGATATAGGGTCCTAGATTCCGCAAAGTATAGATCGGCGCTGTTGGGGGTAGTATTTGGGGGTACTTTGGGGTGCTCTTTGCTGTATTTTGGGAGGTGTTTGGCTGTTTTGGAGATTGGTCTTTGTCTTTTTTATCTATTTA
>NZ_KB904308.1 GCF_000379925.1 Porphyromonas levii DSM 23370
CCTATTGGGTGGTCAATAATATACGTGTACAACTGAAAGGAAAAGGAATCAGACATTATTGGAAAGAGATCGTCCGAATAATGTCCACCCAAAAAGCAGTTACGACGGAAGCCACCAACATGCTAGGGGAAAAGGTGGTCCTCCGAATTTGTAGCGACCCACCACCAAACGCCAGAAAAATCTACCAAGCCCTAAACTATAAAACCCACCCATTTAGAAAAATCAAAATTTGTAGTACACAGTAACTCTTTAAAAAAAAGACAACAACACTAATAACAGTCACTTACACTCCGACAGGGGTCAAACTTGGGCTAAATGACTTGTGCTACCACAATTATCTCTATTCAGGATTTGGCTATGGGATGGGGTACTTATTGGAGAATGCCGTCTATTTAAGTCTTAGGAGGGCAGGATATCAAGTCTATGTGGGGACTAATAGAGATACGGAGGTCGACTTTGTTGCTATCAAAGGGGGCAAGAGGTTGTACTTCCAAGTCTCCTTACAATTAACTGAGAAAGAAACAATAGAGCGAGAGTACCGGTCTCTTTTGTCGATAGAAGATAATTTCAAGAAGTACGTGGTCAGTTTGGATGACTTCAAGCTTCCAACAAACGAAGGCATCGACCATATTTCGGCTTGGGAACTCGACAGTATTCTGTAACGTATAAAGTGGGGAATCATCCCTAACACACAGCTCATCACTTCACTTGGCCTGTGCCTATTCCCTATGTTCAAACCGACAAGGGGTTCTTGTTTTTACTATATGTAGAAAAGGGGCGTACAAAAGTGTACGCCCCTTCATATTAGGAAGATTGCTGCCTATACAAGCACAGAATTGCTGGCTTACTCAGCAGCAATTACCTCAAGCTCTACTAAACCACCTTTTGGTAGTGCACAAATCTGGAATGCGCTACGTGCTGGATATGGAGCCTTGAAGTACTCTGAATATACTTCGTTTACCTTGGCGAAGTCTGCGATATCTGTTAGGAATAGTGTGGTTTTTACCACATTATCCAATGTCAGACCTTTTGTCTCGAGGATAGCCATGACATTCTTAAACACTTGGTGCGCCTGACCTACGACATCCTCGCTGGCAAAGTTGCCAGTCTTAGGATCTAGTCCAAGCTGTCCTGATACAAATACCAAACCATTGGCTGCAACTGCCTGTGAATATGGACCTACTGCTGCAGGGCCATTGGGTGTACTGATAATCTCTTTCATCGTTGTAAATATTTATTGTGTATATAAACTACTTTTTCTGTCTTACGGCTTCATAAAGAAGGATACCTGTAGCAACCGATACATTGAGTGAACCAATCTCGCCAAATAGTGGGATACGTACAAGATCGTCACAATTACTGAGCGAGTACTCCGATAGACCTGTATCCTCGGCTCCCATGACTAATGCGAGTGCACCTTTCATCTGCACATCATACATCTGACCTGTAGCCTTTTCGGATGCACCGATAACTTTTATCCCAGACTCCTTGAGGAAGTCTATAACGGACTCTACTGACTTTTCCCGACATACAGCAATACGAGATAACGCTCCTGCAGAGGTTTTGACGGCATCGGAAGTAACTGAAACGGAGTTTTGCTCAAATATAACAATGGCATCAACACCTGCACACTCGCAAGTACGAGCAATGGCTCCGAAGTTACGCACATCGGTAATACCATCCAGCACAACAATGAACGGGTCTCGACCTGCTTCGAACAGCGTAGGGATGACATCCTCTAGGGTAAAGTAGTGTGCAGCTGCCTTCACCGCAATAATGCCCTGATGGTTGCGGTTGGTAAGGCGATCAAGCTTTTCTACTGGCACTCGGCGGACTGGTACTCTGCGCTCCCCTATAGCATCTAGTAGCTCCTTCATGGTATCACTATTGGTCTCGCGCTTCACGTAGATGAAGTCAATCGGATCACCTGCTTTAAGAGCCTCACGAATAGCGTGTATACCAAAGATCATCTGATCTCTCTGCTCACTTGGTTGGTTGTACATTGGCTTCGTTTGCCTTTGCCTATACTGTGTCTGCCTTGAAGCTCCTTGTTCTTCCCTAAATTGCCTTGGGGCACGAGGTCTATCACCAAAGTCTCTTTTCGAACCACTGGGTCTATCACCAAAGTCTCTTTTTGGACCACGGGGTCTATCGCCAAAGTCTCTTTTTGGACCACGAGGTCTATCGTCAAATCTTCTCGAGCCTTCACGTCTCTCGCCACCCTGCCTTGAACGACTATTGCGCTCTCCATCACCGCCTCTACGGTAGTTATCATCTCTCTCCATTCTTATTTACTTACTTAGTAATTCTCTTGCATTAGCAAGCGCTGCATCAGTCATCTCCGCCCCTGTGAGCATTGTAGCCAATTGTCGAACTCGCTCTTCGCCCTCCACCTCGTGTATCGTGGTGAAGTATGTATCTTTATCTTCCTTCTTTGCCACTACCAACTGATGCTTTGCCAAAGCTGCTATCTGTGGTAGATGTGTAATGGATAGCACCTGAATATGCTCTCCCAATCGTGCCATTACCCTTCCTAGCTTCTCTGCGACCTCTCCGCTAACACCAGTATCAATCTCGTCGAATATCACCGTAGGCAATACCGTATGCTCTGCCAAAATAGTCTTGAGAGCAAGCATAAATCGTGAAATCTCTCCACCAGAAGCAATTTCCCGAATAGGCTGTAAGGTAGTCTGCTTATTGGTAGCGAAAAGGAATTGTACCCCATCGAAGCCATTCGCTCCCAACTGCGGTAACCGCTGTAAATCTGCTTTGAAAGTAGCTCCAGCAATACCTAGCTCAGACATCAGCTTGTGCAACGGAGGGAGTAACCTATCAGCTGCTTTTTCTCGAGCAATAGACAGTTGTTCAGCGAGACGTGTTGCCGTGTCTAGCTTTTGCTGAACCTCATGCTCTAACTGCAAGAGACGCTCGTCTGAATTAGTGATTTCCTCTAGCGCCCGAGTATATTGATCTCTCAGCGTTATAAGATCATCGTGCTCTGTAAGCTTAAACTTAAAGAGCAAGCCCTGAAGCAGATCGAGACGCTGTTCTATCTGCTCCAATTCCTGGGGGTCTACCTCAATATTATCGAGTAGGTTATCTGCCTCTCTGGTGATATCTCGCAACTCTACCTCTAGTGATTCTAGTCGTCGGTGTAACTCTCCAACTTGCGTGTAGTGCTGAGCAACCCTACCGATAAGCTTCGTAGCACCATGCACCTGCTCTACCACCCCCTGTCGCTCCTCATCACCTTCGGCAAACGAAGAGACGAAATGTAACGCTTCTGCTATCTCTGTGCTGTGCTGAGCCATCGCCTGCCTCTCCTCTAGCAGATCCAGTTCTCCAGCTTTGAGGTTCGCATTATCTAGCTGCTCTAGCTGGAATGCTATAAACTCTTGCTCCTTGGATTGTTGCTCTATCCTCTTTTGCTCTGCCAAAAGTGTCTGTTTGGACTCAGAGAATGCAGCGAAAGCAGCAGTATACTCCTCCAATAGAGAGTGGTTATTGGCAAGTGTATCTAGTACATTTATTTGATAGTCTACATCACCTATCAGCATATTGTGGTGCTGGGAATGGATATCTACGAGATGTTCTCCAACGGCTTTCATCACCGCAGTCGTTACTGGGGTATCATTAATGAATGCACGACTTTTGCCATTGCTGGTTAGCTCACGGCGAAGTATACACCGCTCCTCAAAGTCGAGATCGTTATCAGCAAATATGTGTTGCAATCCCACAACTCCCGTAAGATCACAATCCGCCTCAATGATGGCTTTATTCGCTCCCTCTCGTATAGATTTTATATCTGCTCTATTGCCCAATATCAGCCCAATAGCTCCTACTAGAATAGACTTACCCGCGCCAGTCTCTCCAGTGATGGTAGTGAAACCATCTTGAAGGGATAGCTCAAGCTCCTTGATTAGAATAAAGTCCTTTATGTATAACCGAGTAATCATCTGCTAAAACTTATCGATGGAAATAGATCTTCTGAAAGCCTACGTATCTCTGTAGCAGTAGGGGTCTGCTCCGCTTGGAGATATTGACTAAGCTCAAGTGCTTTGGCATCAGAGAAAAGGGTAAAGAAGGATAGCGAACTATTGTATTCTCTCAGTTGCTTCACCCCTTGCAACACGACCTTGGTTACCTCACCGTAACCTGTAGTGACTTCGCTATCCAATGCCTCTCTATGGTACAGGTACCACAACTCCCTGAAACGGTCTCCCCAGTCGGAACGAAGCTCTTCGAGGTGCCTTGATGGTGCATACTTTGATTGTTTTTGTCCCAACAAACTGAGCTCTCCTTGCCACGATGTCTCAAATATACTGCGGTGCTCCTGTAAATAACTCAGGAAGGGCGCCCCTCCATAGAGTGAAAAGCTATCGTAGTAGTACATAGCTCCAAGGGTAGCAAAGTAGTAAATCATGCGACTGATCTGCTCCTCGGGAATATCTCTTCCAATAAAAGCAGGACTCTGCCGTGGTTGGAACCTAAAGTTGATTTCCTGCTCTTGAAGCAATAACAGTAACGACTCTCTATCTCTTCCAAAGCGTGGCCGATAAAAGGCCATTTCTATACTACCCTGATACTGATATCCTATGGCTTGTTCTACAAACAGCACCATGGTAAGACGAATCGGCTGCTTGGGGGTATACTCCACAGAGATATCTGGGGCATAATTGACCAGCATTGTCTGGAGTTGTTCCTGTAGGTGGTTCAGGTCTTTCTGAGTATTCTCTGGTAGACCATACGCATTGACGATCACCTCTGGAGCGAAGAATGTCTGCCCCTGTGCCATAGCGACTACAATACAAAATAGTATTGCAAAGATGAGTCGTCTGCCTTTCATTTACTCCTCAGCCTGCAACTGCTCCAAACGATCTAGTATAGCTTCAGCTACTTCTCGTTTGCTCATCAAAGAAAGCTCCTGAGAGTGCCAGCCATCATCGTCGTAGAGCGTTACCTTATTAGTATCTACGCCAAAACCGGCCCCCTTATCTTGAAGCGAATTGACGACAATCATATCCAGCTTCTTTCGCTCCATCTTATCACGGATTGCCTCCTCGTTCACCTCTGTCTCAAGAGCGAAGCCAATATGCCACTGACCTTCTTGTTTGCGTTCCCCCATAGCAGCAGAGATATCAGGATTGGGAACTAAATCTAGAGACATAGCCCCTCGTGTCTCCCTTTTTATCTTTTGCTGTTCCTTTGTAGCTACACGGTAGTCGGCCACAGCAGCGCAAAAAATAGCAACTTCATATTCCTCAGTGGCAGCGACACAGGCATCATACATTTCTTGTGCGCTCTCCACCTTTGTGATACGGACATTAGCGGACTCTGGAAGGGTAGAGACTGGTCCAGTGATAAAGCGTACTATCGCACCTCTTTCGGCTGCGGCTTCCGCTAAAGCCTTACCCATCTTACCTGTAGAATAGTTACCAATGAAGCGCACTGGATCTATCTTCTCATAGGTTGGACCCGAAGTAATCAGCATGTGTACACCAGAGAGTGTTTGCTCATGCTGCGGCTTAAAAAAGTTCTCTAATGCCTTTACAATCTCTTCGGGCTCCGCCATACGTCCCTTTCCCACCAAGTGGCTAGCCAATTCGCCTACTCCAGGCTCAATGGTCGTTACACCCCAATCCTGTAGCATACGGATAGACCGAGTGGTAGATGGGTGAGCGAACATATCTAAATCCATTGCTGGTGCAATAAAGACAGGTGCTCGACAAGAAAGATAGGTGGTGATGAGCAAGTTATCAGCAATTCCATTTGCCATCTTGCCCAAAGTGCTAGCTGTGGCTGGTGCTATAACCATTGCATCAGCCCACACGCCTAAGTCCACATGACTATTCCATGCCCCACTTCTCTCATTGAAAAACTCTGAAAGAACAGGGCAGCCCGTAAGGGTAGATAATGTAAGTGGCGTAATAAACTCCTTAGCTGCTGGAGTCATTACGACCTGTACCTCTGCCCCAGCTTTGACTAATTGACGAGCTAGTATAGCACTCTTATACGCTGCTATGCTCCCAGTCACGCCCAAAATAATATGCTTTCCTTTCACCGCTTACTATTTATTGCAATCTTCTGTAAATGCATCTTGGTATCCAATGGGAAATCTCCTTGCATTATCCAATCGAAATACCCTTTATCTCGAATAAGTACTTCCTCCACTGGCAGTCCTTTGTATTTACCAAAGTTGAAACAAGGTATGCCTTTAGTATCATATACCATACGTCCGCCTAGGTCTACATTATCATTGAGTTTGGTATAGGCATCAAGGTGCTCCACATCTCTTGGGAGATCGTCATACATCTTTAGCTGACCTAAGAGCACCTCATACGTAGCACGCGTGTCAGCATCAGCGGAGTGAGCACCTTCTAGATCCTTATCGGCATAATACCTATAGGCTGCAGTAAGTGTTCGTGGTTCTCTTTTATAGAATATAACTTGGACATCCACTACACGGCGACTACTGAAGTCCACAGGAATACCTCCCCTCTGTAGTTCCTCAGCCAATAGTGGTACATCGAAACGATTACAGTTATATCCCCCTAGGTCACAATTCTCGATAAAGGCTGCCACCCTCTTGCCTATCTCTGCAAAGATAGGCTTATCCGCTACCATCTCATTGGTGATACCATGTACCGCAGACGACTCGGCTGGAATAGGAATCCCTGGATTGACCAACGTATGGAAACTCTCTTCCGACCCATCGGGGTTCACTTTGAGAAGCGCAATCTCCACAATTCTATCCCTTACTACATCCAAGCCAGTAGTCTCTAAATCAAAAAAGACTATCGGGCGCTTTAGATCCAATCTAGACATACCGATTAGCTGTAGACAAATGGCATCACTGCTATCACAATCTCCACACCTGCCTCACTCTCTATAGGAGAGATAAGAGCGGCACGTGAGGCATCGCCTATCTTCATCACTATCTCTTTGGAGGGCATCACTCCTAATATCTGAATCAGGTGCTCAGAGCGGAACGAGAACCTAGCCTCAGTGGAGGAAAAAGAAACAGGCAAGACCTCTTCAGCTTTTGTACTAAAGTCGATATCACTTGCCTTAAGGGTCAACTGAGTAGGAGCGAAGTCGAAACTCACGAGATCCATTCCTTTATTAGCAAAGACAGATACACGGCGGGTGGCTGCTAGCAATTGCAGTCTATCAGCCTCCAATGTCTTGTCATTCTCCTTTGGAATCACGGTCTCGTAGTTAGGATATTTCCCTTCGAGCAGACGGCACTGAAGCTCTACTCCAGGCGTCCTAAAGAGAGCGAAGTTGGGATAAAGCTCTATTTCCACTATCTCGTCATCTTTTTTCTGGAATACCTGAGACAAAAGCTGCGCAGGTTTCCTTTGCAGGGTAATCTTGTAAGGCTCAGTCACCCCTAAGTCTAGCATAGAATGACGATAGTAGGCAAGAAGGAAACCATTCGTACCTACAAATGTAATATGCTCAGGACGAATATCTAAGTGGACACCTGTCATAATAGGGCGCACATCGTCTGTACTCGTTGCATAAAGAGTATTCTCAAGACCCTCCAAGAAGTTGGTTACCGGCATCTGGATCTCTAGCTTATCATCGCCAAGAGACTCTACAGACGGGAAGTCTGCACCTTGCACTACAGGGAAAGAGAAATGACCATTATTGTACTTCGCCTCTAGCTCATTATCCTCACTAAGCTTAAACTCTATAACCTGATTTGGTATTTCCTTAAGAGGCTCTAGTAGCTGACGCACTCTTACACAGAAGCTCATATCCTCTCCCTCCTTAGCGTTTAGGGGAAATCGGGTCACAATACGAGTCTCACCATCAGTAGCAGTTAGGCTAAGGCTATCACCACTCACCTCAAATAGGGCAAACTCCATGATAGCAAGAGTATTCTTGCTATTCACTACACGCCCAACCACCTGAAGGTGGTCACGTAGCACATCACTCAGAATTGTAAACTTCATCTGTCTCTATATTTATTATTCGTATTATCTATATAATGTCCTCAAAATTACCAAATCTTTAGCACTCTCCCTAACTAAAGCACTAAAAAGAGCGGTGGAGAAGCCATAAGCTCTCCACCACTCTACCATATATTATGAATATATATTTATTAGAAAATATACTTCACTCCTATCTGTGCCTTCCAGCGTGAGCCGAAATCGCTTAGATAGTAAAGAGTGTCGCTAGCCCAAGTTTGACCCCTGTCGGAGTGTAAGTGACTGTTATTAGTGTTGTTGTCTTTTTTTGAAGAGTTACTGTGTACTACAAATTTTGATTTTTCTAAATGGGTGGGTTTTATAGTTTAGGGCTTGGTAGATTTTTCTGGCGTTTGGTGGTGGGTC
>NZ_KB904309.1 GCF_000379925.1 Porphyromonas levii DSM 23370
GCTTTATTCCCTTTTTCGACTTTTACATTGCTAAATATCGCTTCTCCTCCATTTTCAGTTGTAGGGTCGTAATAATTGACATTCGGGTACAAATACAAGCTATTAGGTACTCTTGTATAGCTCGCATTGTCATTCTTGACTACCTTTATTGTTACACTGTATCGCTTTCTCCCCTCCTCGTAAGTAGCATAGCTAAATTTCTCATATGGCGACATATAGCAGAATAGACACATAAATTTACCACCTAGAGGAGGCTTGACGACATCGACGTCGAAGCTAATAGTATAGTAACCCTCCTCCGTTATTTCTGAGTGTAAAAGGTAAGTTGCGTAATCACCTTTCTGACGTTTCGGGGCGTATGATTTAGCTAGGTTGCGACCTCCTATCTGCACGTTGTTGATTGCCTCCCACTCCGAGCTAACTGCATAGCCTGTATATTCCGTTCCATCAGGATTGGAATACTCAATCTTTACACGGCTCCAGATATACTTACCTGGCTCCCATGTAGGTTGGGAAGTACTCCAGCCAGTAGTCGGCTGTACCGTCTTACTAGTACTGATAGCGTACTCTTCAGTAATTTTATCGGCACTTCGTCCATCATTGCCTCTCTTTGGTGTAATATTTACAGGGCTCGTATAGGTCGGGTTACCACTTGAGTAGGCAGTCTTAGTACGTGTCCACAGCTGTTCGTTACCTGTAATGGTTGGAGCCGTAGTCTGCCAACCCAATGAAGGTGCCGTTCCAGGAGTGCTATTCTTCGCAAACTCAGCATCTACCTTAGCAACGCTTACTCCATTCGTCCCAGTAGCTCCATGGGTGCCGATAACTCTCTTGGCTGTCTCTTCACTAGTGCCGTCTGAGTATATGATCTTCTCATAATTCCACAGATACCTGTAAGTTGTGGTGGTGGTGACTACATTAGTTACCCAGTTTGAAGGAGGTACAGTGTTAGAAGTACTAACTTGGTAGTACTCCACAATGCCCGAAATACCCTTGCCAGGTAGCCCATCTTTAGCCCACCTGCCAATAATCACGGGGCTAGTTGTAGTGGGAGTGCCTTTGGTATAGCTAATCACCTCATAATTCCATAGGTAGGGCTTCTCAGCTGTCATGGTCTGAATAGAGTTTGTCCAGCCTTGAGTCGCTGTTGTCACTCCGCTTCCATTTGCACTAGCAAGGTAATAGTTCACAACGCCTGTGATACTCACTCCATCGTTGCCATCCTTAGTATTAGGGATATATACACTATTGGTCGCTGTTAAACCTCTGTAATGAATTCGGACATCGAGCCGAACACCCTCCGTATATCCTACGTCTATAATATCGAGTTCAAAGCTCTGACTCGAGTCATTCCAGCTGTCTTCGCCCCAGTTGCCTCGATTATACCTACTCTCTACAGACACCATTTCGTAATCGGTAATCTCGCTACCGTCATACATCACGGTTAGCTTGGGGAACCAGATTTCACTAACCTTTCCATTCCGAACCTCACCATTTAGGGAGATGGTAAATAGGAGTGAGTGTGCATCTTTACCGTCCTCCCCTTTCTTGCCATCTTTTACATGGTAATAGGTGTAAGAGTTAGTAGTAAGGATATTGACTGGCTTGGTATAAGGAGCTTCGGTTATGGTCTCCCAGGCTTCTGCATATATTACATCCAGATGTATGCCATATAAGGATTGAGGTTCATGATAATAGTCGTCAATGAAGTAATCACTGTTTGTCGGACTGTTTGTCAATGGCTCAAGCTCGTAGCCCATGCCAGGATTAAGGATAGTGCCATCTTCAGCCCAACATTTACGAAACACTCGCAACTTACTTATATCTATCGGTAGCTCATTACCATACTTGTAGAGCTTTGGGGAGCATTTACACGCCCCATAACCAGCACTATCATTGTAAACAGAAAACACCTCGGTAAATGGACAGTGAATCTGATAACCACTCTTGGTGACTGCATCCTCAGTTTCTTCAGCCCACTCATCTAGTGAACCACCTCTAAATAGAATGTTACCACCTATCTCGCCTCGCTCAAGGTCAAAATAGGTTGAGCCATCTAAGCTCTTAATCAGCCGAGTGGTCAGCCCGTCAGGTGTTAGTTCTGAGTAGCTGTACATCGGTGCGAAGCTCCTCATACCCTCTCTTTCTGAGCTGAGCAAGCCTACTAATAGATTAAAGTGACTTGCACTTTCAAAGGGGCGTGCCTTATCGTCCAGCTCGAATGCACCTGCCGTTCCATTTTTCGCTACCTTGGCATAAAGGTAGTAAGGTGTAAGCTGGTTAGTAAGGGCTGGGCTTTTGTAGCGTGGCAAATCCCAGTAACGGAAGTCGGAAGGCTTCCTATTGAAAGTAATCGTGTCTATCCCTAGTGTGCGGTGCTGAATGATACCTGCTTGCACATCAAGCGAAGCTCCTACTTTATTCCATGTGATAAGGTGATTAGCAGTCGCAGGAGCCGTCTTGGAAGTCACAAAGCGATACTGCAGTGCTGCACTACCCACCAGCACCTGCATGGTCTGCAATGCTACTGGAGAGAGTGTCGAGGTAAATTCATCACCGAGGGCACCCATAGCCTGTAGGAGCATATTCTGAGACTCCTTAGCATCTTGCCAATATCGCTTCGTATACTGGCGAAGTCCCCTCTCTCGCTCTTCAGCAAGCACGGGCTCTGCATAAAGCTTGCCAAGGGTGCTGGCGAATGATCCTGACAGCGGTGCATTGGATAGGGTCAATTCGGGCTGATATGGTTCGCCTATGGGGGTCTTAACTGCGATAATGCGGATGACACTACCCTCTGGATGAAATTGAGGGTCACTAAAAAGGATGTGACCACCAGGAACAAACATGCCTCCTACCTCCAGCCAATTCTGTCTCGCCCAAATGGGGTCTACCTCACCCTCAAACATAAAGGTGGGATGACTATGCTCATGGAAGTATTTCACTGCCTCCTCGAACATCTTTTGAGAGGCGTTTGAAAGGTATTCGTTCGGTAATGAAATGTTGAATAGGGCATACTTATCGCCCACTGCAGGAATGAAAGTGCCACCTGGCATTTCAAAGCCATCAAGCTCTGCAGGGACAAGCTTAAATCGTCGCTCCTCATGAATGTAACCCGTTAAGCTCTCTTCAGTCTGCACGATGTCAAACTCTCGCCCAGCTAAAGCTCCACTTTGAAAGACAATAGTCGCTTTTTCGCCTTTAATGCGATAATCATTGAAGTTTAAGCTTGCAGGAATGCTGTTATCCTTGATGTCATAAAAGGTACTACCACCCTCTACTACTTGTACCACCTCAGAGACGGTACCCTCTCGCATCGGGTACACTCCTGAGCCATCGTAGCTATCTTCAGCTGGATGGTTATTACCGTCACAAGTGATAGACATACCGTCAGCATCAGTACGATAGGTTTGAAGCTCATAGTTAAGTATGGCATTCTTGGGGAGGATGAGTGTACTACTGCCGTATTTAGAGCGGTCTATATTTCGCTTACCACCTTCTACATAGAGCCTACCAATAGGCTGGCTGTCGCCATCATTGCGACGACCAACGCCACTTCGGAAGCCGTTGCCATAACCATACTGCATAGCAAGAGGTGTGTCAGCCATGTGGGTCACCTTGCCTAGGCTAATTTGTTTGCCTTCAATATTCCACTCGCTATCAAACTCTTGTGCTACTCGCTGAAGAACAGCAAAACAATTCTCATGGTTAAAGGCGATGGTCTTTTCGCTGGCATCAATGCAGTTGCCCACCGTCCAACCACTACTAAAGAGGTTAAGGGTGTCTACAATCACTCGCAAGAAGTCAATAGGCTTAGCGGTTAAGAAGAATTTAAGGCGGTAGGGCTTACCTCCTGAGACATCTTTCAACTTAAAGAGCTTTAGCTCTTCTTCCTCTCCATGGAAGAGGAGTTGATATTCAAAGCTCTTGGTGTGTAGCTTAGTTATGGAGTGCGGATAGTATAAGGTATAGCGATGACCACCGTAGTCGATAAAGCTTCCTACAGGGATATCTATAGCTGATTTAAGTTCTATCTTGAACTGCAGGGTGCTTACACCCATGATAGAGCGGTAACAGGTACCCTCCCAGTTAAATTTCTTTCTTGCTCGATCCCCATCTAACAGCGATACACCATCGGGGCGGTAAATAGTAAATACAGACATTGCACCACACTCTATTTATATTCTATCTATGGTGCAAAACTCGCCAAGCAATACCTACAAACAAAAAATCAGTACCATTTTGGTACTGATTTCTCTCCTTTTATGATGATGACGGTAGTGGGATATCATCAACGGCTTCTTGATTATGATAGTCCCGAGCGATTTTAAGATATCGCTTATAGGTGGTTTCAGAGATAGCATATACAGGACGTACACGATGAAAGTACACCCACCTCGATGAACGACTGTGGGCTCCAGCCTCATAGTGGGCTTGATAGATTTCGTAAACTCTAAGAGCTCTTTTTAGGGTGTATTCACTCACGTTATCCATATAGCTACCTCCTTACCACAAATATAATCAATTATAACGAAGTGGCGGTCATTCTAGTTGTCTAATCCACTGTAGTACAGCTTCCCAGCCAACAAAACCACCCACCTGTCGGTCGTCAATGTAAAGATCTGCAAATATCTTTCGACAGTCGTTCGAGTGTTCTTCGATATTCGCTTTGGTGTTGCAGTTAATACCATCAAATGGTATGCCATGCTCAAGTAACCAATTGACTGCCATTGTCTGGTCTTGACCTTCTCGGCATGTCCAAATGATAAGCGTATGCCCTGCTTGATGAAGCTCTCGCATAGCACTGACAGCACCAGGCACGGTCGCCCCAACTTTAGGGTACTCTCTCGCATTCAGTACACCATCAAAGTCAACAGCTATAACTAACCTCTTCTCCATCACACTTCCTCTTCTTCATCACCCAATACTTGCTCCATCACTTCACTGAGCTTATCCACATCAGTCATACCAAGCGGGATATTTCGCCAAGCATTATTCTTATCCCTTACCTGGCAAGCAATAAAACGACGAGTCTTAGTAGGGTTATACGCCTCCTCAATAACCCTCACACCCTCCATGAATTGCTCGCTACCACTCTCTTCAGCATGTTTGCGAAGCTGGACGACTCTTGATGCTTGAAGGTTACCTCGCTTATCAGTGCTAAGGAGCTGAAGAATCATGCTGACCAAGCTCTGACTATTTTGGTCACCAGCAAGGCTCTCAAGGTAGTTCTTGACCATCTCAATGCCCTCAGTGACGGTGTCTAAGTAACCATCTGTAGCATGGTAGCCAACTGTGATTCGCTTCGTACTTTCGGAATTGGTGAAGGTGTGTGAGCGTTGCTTCTCTGGGGTGACCCCTAAAAGCTGTTCCTTAGTCTCAATGACCTCGTCAAAGAGCTCAAAGACCGCCTCCTTTGTCTTAAAAAGGCTAACAGCTGTCTCTGTTAGCTGTGGGACTACAGCCTCTATGGTCTCATCAACCAGCTCCCGATAAGCTCGCAGGTCATCCTGCTTGCGTTCTGCTTCTTCTCGCTTGGCTCTCTCTGCACGTAGTGCTTGAAGCTCCTCATACTCTTCAGCCGTTAGGCTCGTTTCAAATTTCTTTGTTTCCATCTCTTACTCTCTTTTATAGTGTTAATTGACATATACCTTTCTTCCAGATTTGTTCTTCACCCAGATGAATTCATAATCCCTATCTTTGGGGCGAGATTGACTTGGCTCTCCCCTCTTGGTGTTAATCGCCCTCATTTTCTTTGTGAGGTTTTCCAGCTCTTCCACATCAAGGTAGTAGAAGTCTTTACCCATAATCCGTGGCTGGCGTGTAAACCGATTGACGGCATCCCAGTCAGTCGTATCAATGCCATACTTCTGAATCTGATGAAGAGCCCTGCTTCGAGCTTTCTTTACTTCTGCACTACTCTCCTCCAGCTTCTTGGTAAGATATACGAGAGCGATATCGAACTCAACATTGGTAAGCTCTCTAAGGCTCTCCGTACGCCCATCGCTCACTTGACTAGCGAGGATAGACTTCGCTTCTTTAGCTTCAATCCCAGGCATCACCTCCTTCAATAGGCAATACAGCCTTGCGTAGTTCCGTTTCTTCTCCATAACTCCCTAATCAAATAAACCAACCAACTCACCAGCCTTCGTCTGCTTCATTTGAAGCCGAGCAAGCTCAGCATCCACCTCTCGCTCTAGTTGCTTGCACTTTTCTAGTACGCTTCTAGATCTTGTATTGAAATACTCCTTCTGAGCATCACGCATCGTTCTCACTTTGTCTACAAACTCTATCGTTGTCATCAGTTCCATATCTCAATCGCTTTTTATTTCGTTATCACTTCATACATTCTTCTCACAACTACACCCTCTAAAGGTTGAAGCTCTTGATGAGGTAGACATTCTAAAATAACATACATCGTACCTGCCTCTTGTATGTTAAGGGTAAACTTACATCTACTCTTCTCTGTTGAGTGAATCCTGTTTGTTAGTCTCTGCCCAAGCTTAATCGCTCTCTGTACGTTGGCGAGCTCCACAATGTCATTATATGATGTGTCTCGGCTGTATATGTACCAAAGTATCATTCTCAATACTGCTTGAAGCTCTGGCTTATTCATGTTAAACTTAAACTTCCGTCTCAACTCTATCTCTGTCATGACCATACCCAGCTCTCTTTACTTCCTATTGCCCCAGTAGTCTTCTACTCCCTTATCCCAGATATCGATATACCCACGCTCTCCGATGAACCTCCCTTTGCTATGAGCTCTATACCCTTCTACCCAGATTTTCAAAGTGGCATCGTACATCACACTCTTTGCACTTCTCCCTGAAGGGAATTTACCTTCAGCATGACTAATGAAGATAAGAAGGTGACGAGGAAGTTCTTCCTTAAACCTTAGATATTGGGGGTAATTCATTTGAGTGTATTGGAAGGAGTCAATAAATACTATTTTAGGACTACGACGTTTTTTCAGGCGAGTAAGCAATGTGTCCATATCCTCGCTGATAAACTGTAATCGTTTATTCACTTCTGCCAATCCGCAACGTTCAGCAGCATTCATCAGAGTGAGCGAGGTACCCTCTTCAAGTGAGTTGTACAACACAGTGCCTTCGTTACAAAGTTCTTTGGCGAGCATTAGGGCAGTGGTAGTCTTACCATTCCCACTATGCCCCCAGATGAGCCATGTGCCGACTTTCTCAGGCTCACCAAAGGCAAGTTGCCACTCAGGGCTTAGTTGAAAGGTCTCCTTCTTCTGAGCCAATAGTTGGCTCACGCTCATTGCCTGTTTCGCCATAATTACTTTTTGTCCCTTTTTGCCTTCTTTCTATCTACTCTCTTTATTTCATAGATATTCTTCAGCACATCTGCCTTAATCCGCACCTTAGCATAATCGGGCATTTCTTTTAGCCAAGAGACTATCAGTATTAACCCCTTATTGTCTGGGTGCTTTTCAAGTATAGGCTCATACATTCTAAGAGCTTCTGCCCTCGTCAATGTTGGGAATCTCATCTCTATTTGAATATCCATCATAGCTACCTCCTTGCCTGAACTAATTTCTTCACCCTACGGAGGTCGAATTGATACTGCTCCGCATCACTTATGATATCTCCAATCTCATGCTTATCCTCCACACCGTTGGCTTGGCAAATGCCGTAAACATCTACGCCTGTTGTAGGATCTATCACATAAAACTTCCGCCCCAATCGGCTATTCATTTCGGCATAACCTCGCTTCTTTAGAGTAAGCCCCCTTTGCATACGCTTCTCGATGTACGCTGTACTCAGGAAAGTCATACCGCACCGATCCTCCAGTAGGTTGTAAAGCTGTATGAAGTAATGGAATACACTATCACTCAACTTATCCGCTTCGTCAAAGATGAGGAGCGGACGATCCATACTAAGGAGCTTATCCACGACATCCATCAGACTCTCACGGAGGTTCTGCTTTGGAAGGCTAAATCCTAGGCTCCTACTAATGATATGGAGAAAGTCTGGTTCATCCGACATTTCGTGTGATACGGCAGTCATGTAGAGCAAAAAGCCTTAGTTTGAAATATTCATCATCTCTATATCCGTAAGCATTTCTCTTCATCACTTTAATCTTATTGTTTATTCCCTCCACTTTGGCGGTTGATAGCCGTCCATAATACCATGCGAGTATTTCCTTTTTAGCTGCATTGATTGTGTTCGCTAATGACATTAGAGGTTTTGAAGCTGTTTCTAATGCCATTGACACCCAATTGTTTAATTTTCCCTCTGCCTCATTA
>NZ_KB904310.1 GCF_000379925.1 Porphyromonas levii DSM 23370
AGGGAGAGGAGAGGGAAACAAACAATTGGAAACATTCAGTAGCGAGCTAACCAAATAGCCCGCTGGCAATCTCGTGTCCCAAAGTGTACCCATTTACAATAATTGTGGTATTCAGTAGCTTATAAATAGATAAAAAAGACAAAGACCAATCTCCAAAACAGCCAAACACCTCCCAAAATACAGCAAAGAGCACCCCAAAGTACCCCCAAATACTACCCCCAACAGCGCCGATCTATACTTTGCGGAATCTAGGTCCAATGGAAATGGCGCGAGGAGAGAAATTTATTCCTAGGAATAAATTTATTTTTCTCTAGGTATAAAAATATTTGTCTGTACAAATAAATTTATTTATTCCTAGGAATAAATTTCTCTGATATGGCGAGCCACTTTGGCTGCGATACCAACAACAATTTGTGTATCCCCTAAACCGCTTCCAACCTACCATAGGAGTCAGCCGAAATACTTGATTATTCGTCGATTAGAGAGAGAGGCAGCACCCTTTAGTAATAGCACCCATCTAAAGTCGCTAGTTTAGCGAGGCTCCTATATTTGTATAATAGAAATAATTTAGTATCTTTGCAGTGCCTTTGTCGGAGGACTTGAAGACTTAGGTGGGTACTGACCTATGGTGTAATGGTAGCACAACAGGTTTTGGTTCTGTTTGTCGAGGTTCGAATCCTCGTAGGTCAACTTATGTGTTATTTTCTGAGCACCTTCTGGGAAAGCCAAGGAGGTGCTCAGTCTTTTATTTTGATATGAAGAATGAGATTCAGCCTACTCTTCTACTGGAGACATCGTGGGAGGTTTGCAATAAAGTAGGTGGTATATACACAGTGTTGAGCACACGAGCTGCCACTATGGTGGAGCATCATGGAAGGGAGCATGTGCTATTCATCGGGCCCAAACTAGAGGGGAAGCAACCAGACTTTTGCCCTTCTCGCAAAAAATCGGACAGGGAGTTGGCTAGCGCTCTAAGCGAGAGATGCGGTCTACCTGTAACCGTTGGTACTTGGAATATTATTGGTGAACCCAGGGTCGCTCTTGTAGATTTTGCCCCTCTGTGGAAAGAAAAGGACACCCTCTACTTCCAGATGTGGGAACGCTATGGAATTAGGGGTGATATTGGGTATGGCGACTACGACGAATCATGTCTCTTCGCTATAGCTGTGGCTAGGGTGATGGCAGCGTTGGTAGCACTACAACCTAGCGAGCATCCAGTGGCGATATTCAACGAATGGACAACGGGGATGGGGCTACTCTACTTGAGGATGACGACTCCTGAAGTACGCAACATCTTTATCACGCATGCAACTTCGGTAGGCAGGTCTATCGCAGGGAATGGCAAACCGCTCTACAGCCAAATGTCCAACTACAATGGCGACCAGATGGCCAATGAACTCGGTGTGATGTGCAAGCATCAGGTGGAGAAAAGGGCCGCACATACCGCAGACGCTTTTGGTACGGTGAGTGAGGTGACAGCGCGTGAAGCAGAGCAATTGCTCGAGAAGCGCCCCGATGCCCTACTCTATAATGGTTTTGAGCAAGGATTTATCCCTTCGGGGCATAAGCGTGCTGGGCTGAGACGGACGGGTAGAAAAGCAATTATCTCTCTTGCTGAAAAGCTCTATGGGAAGCGACTGTCGGAGGAGGCTTTTATAATAGCGACATCGGGACGAAGCGAATACCGTAATAAGGGGCTAGATATCTACATCGATGCCATCAGGAGGACAGCTACAAAGCAGCCCGAGAGGGAAGTGATAGCCCTTATCCTAGTACCCAGCTGGTCGGGGGCTCCAAGACCAGAGCTTATGGCTGCGCTCAAGAACGAAGAAGAACTAACCATGCCCATGCAGATGCCCTACCTTACGCACGAGTTGTATGATGGACTGGACAATCCAACCTTGGGGCACCTACACGCCTTGACTGGTTCATGGGGCGAGAAGGTGTATCCTATATTCCTCCCAGCGTACCTAGATGGCTCCGATGGCGTCCTCAATATCAAATACTACGATCTACTCCCGGCTCTAGACCTAAGCATCTTCGCTAGTTACTACGAGCCTTGGGGCTACACCCCATTGGAGAGTATCGCCTTTGGCGTGCCTACTCTCACTACAGACAAGGCGGGTTTCGGCATGTGGGCGATGAAGACGAATGACAAGAACTGTCTGTGCTTCGGGGCTAAAGCGCTTCCTAGAGAGGACGACAACTTTGAGGAGCTTGCCGAGACGATTGCCAATAAGGTATGCCGCTTCAGTTCGTTTGAGCCAGAGGCAGTAAGCACAAGCAAGAAAAGGGCAATGGCGCTAGCCAAGAAGGCTAGTTGGGGCAACTTCTATCCACAATACTTAGATGCCTATAGAAAAGCAATTATGCAGGAGAGATAACATGGATATTTCATTTATCATACCTATCTACAACCGACCCGATGAGCTAAGGGAATTGCTCCACTCATTTACTCAACTAGATGAGAGCGGAGTGCCCTATGAGATTATTGTGGTGGAAGATGGCTCCACGAATCCATCGGAAGAGGTGATTAGGAGTTTTGACCTCCCTATTCGCTATATCACACAGCAGAATACAGGCCCTGGGGGTGCGCGCAATAGAGGAGCCGATGCAGCCAAGGGGGAATGGGTGATATTCCTAGATAGTGACGCGGTGCTGCCCAACCACTACATGGTGGCTCTGGAGAAAGCGCTACAGAATAGTAACTGTGACCTATGGGGCGGTCCGGATAGAGCGAGGGAGGATTTTACATTGATACAGAAAGCGATAGACTACTCCATGACTTCTCTGCTGACTACGGGCGGTATCCGTGGCAAGAAAGGGAGTGTGGATAGGTTCTATCCCCGTACTTTCAATATGGGCATTAGGCGCTCCCTCTTTGCCCAGCTAAAGGGTTTCCGCAATGGTATGCGCTATGGCGAAGACCTAGACCTCAGCATGAGGGCTTTGGCGATAGGCGGAAAGTCGGAGCTATTTGAGGAAGTATGGGTTTATCATAAGCGTAGGGGTACTTTTGCAGACTTTTTCCGACAAATCCGCCATAGTGGACGAGCCAGAATAGTACTGAACAAGTACCATCCAGGCACGCTCAGACTAGCACATACGCTCCCCACCCTCTTTGTGCTATTCAATATCGTGGTGCTACTGAGCGGGAGCATTGCACTCTGGGGGATACTTGTTGCCTATATCTTGGCAATTGTATTTGACGTCTATGCCAAGGGACAATCACTGGAACTAGCGGGCTATGCTGTGGCTGCTACATATGTGCAACACTTCGCCTATGGAATCGGTTTTGCTGAACAACTTTTAGGAATCAATAAAGAATAATGAGAAAGACACTTGTACTGCTACTTCTTGCAATTGGGATAAGCATGGTCTATCCATCTGCAAGCCATGCTCAGGAGGAGCTAAAGCTGGGAGATATCTTCAAGAGCAAGCGACAAAAAGCAAAGGAAGAGGCTGAAGCGAGAGCCAAAGATGCGCCAGATGAAAAGACGAGAAAATACCAAGACCTCGTAGAGGAGGCAGAGGTAGATAGTGGACTCGTGGTAGTCATAAAGAAGAAGGATAATCTTTACTTCGAGCTCTCTGACTCCATTTGGAATAAGCCACTACTAATCTCTAACCGTATCTCCCGTACTTCCAACACTGCGGATGCTGTAGCAGGTCAGATGGTGAGCGAACCTTTCATGATTCGGCTAAAGAAGCAGGGCGACAAAGTATATATGTACTCAGTGGAGACCCTCAACTTCGTAGATGAGGATGACCCTATTGCGCCATCGTTTAAGCGCAACTTCGAGGAGCCTATCCTCACGAGCTTCAGAGTGGAAGCAGAGAACGCCAATAATGTAGTGATCGATGTCACAGACTTCTTTCTAGGGGGTGAGGGCAACATAGACCCAGCCGAAGATAGCAAGGTGGCAGGAAGTATGCAGAGAGGTTCGAGCTATATCTCCTCGGCACGCAGCTTCCCAAGGAATGTTGAGATTAAGAGTATCTTATCCTATCGTAAGGATAATTACCCCTATACTATAGAGGTACACCGTTCGGTAGTATTGCTTCCGGAGAAGCCCATGAAGCCAAGACTGCAAGATAATCGTGTAGGCTATTTCTCCTCTAGGCGCAACCGATTCACCACGAAGCTGGACAAGATAGAGAACTTCCAGATTATCCACCGTTGGCGCCTAGAGCCTAGCGATACGCTCGCCTATAATAGAGGTGAACTGGTGGAACCTCTCCAGAAGATTGTCTTCTACGTTGATACAGTTTTCCCAGAGAAGTGGAGACAAGCGGTTATGGATGGTATCAATGATTGGAATATCGCCTTTGAGGCTGCGGGATTTAAGAATGCGATAGAAGCACGTCTTTACCCTAGCAAAGAGGAGAACCCTGACTTCGACCCCGACGACCTCCGCTTCTCTTGTGTTAAGTACGCTACAACGAGTATTGCCAATGCTATGGGGCCTAGCTTCATAGACCCTAGGAGTGGAGAGATTCTTAATGCCGATGTCATCTGGTACCATAATGTGCTCTCGCTACTCCATCACTGGAGATTTACCCAAACGGCAGCGGCGGATAAGAGGGTACGAACCAACGTACTCCCCGATGAAGTAATGGCTGAGGCGATGCGCTATGTAGCCGCTCACGAGATTGGGCACACGCTGGGACTGATGCACAACATGGGTGCTAGCTTCTCCTTCCCAGTGGAGAAACTCAGAGACCCTCAGTTTACCCAAAAGTACGGCACCACACCATCGATTATGGACTATGCTCGTAACAACTACGTGGCACAGCCTGGGGATGTGGAGCGTGGTGTAAAGCTCACACCCCCACTGATCGGTGTATACGATATACATGCCATCAACTGGGGCTACCGCTATATCCCAGAGGCGAAGTGCTATAGAGATGAAGCGAAGATGCTAGACAAGTGGATTATGGCTAAGGCCAACAATCCTATGTATCGCTTCGGAGCTCAGCAGGTGAATACTCTCGACCCTACGGATCAGACGGAAGACCTTGGAGATAATCATATCAAGGCTGGAGACTATGGTATCTCCAACCTCAAGATTATTGCTAATAACTTCGAGAAGTGGCTACAACAGCCGGGAGAGCGCTATGATGATTTGTACGAAGCACATGCCCAGCTTGCGGGTCAATTTTTCCGCCATATCAATCACGTAGTACCATACGTAGGCGGTCGGATTTACTTTGAAAATAGACAAGGAGATGGTCAGATGCCTGTGACCTATATCCCAAAGGCAAAACAGCAAGAAGCACTTCGCTGGAGTATAAAGCAGGTACGAGAGATGAATAGTTGGCTCTTCACAAAGGAGCTTAAGCAGAAGTACGACCAATCGGGCAATAAGGATGGTTGGCGCATGGAACGCTTGATACCATCTTCGGTTATCTCCGACCTACTTGCCGACTTTAGGCTACTAGGCATTATGGAAAGCGGAGAGTACGCTCTTGCGGACTACCTTTCGGACTTTATGAAGGAGGTATTCGCACCGACCTACGCAGGTAGAAATCTCACATCTATAGACACCGCACTTGAGGATGCAGCATTACGCAACCTGATTTCTTACACGGGGATAAAGGGTGCTGATGAGATGTTCGAGCACACACTATCATTGGAAGATCAGAAAGCGTGGGATATGCTCACCTTTACACCTCAGTGTATGAATCATCCAGAGGAGGATCATCACGACCATAGCTTCTTCCGCTTCAATTTTATGCCTGCTAGCCCCAATAGCTATGAAGTGGCTCCGCTTATTCTGATGAAAGTTCAGGAGATTCGCACTCTATTCCGCCAACATGCGAATAGCGGTGATGCCTCTACTCGTGGGTTCTACAAGCTCTGGGAGCTTCGCTTCAAAGGGCTTCTCGACTAATCCAGTTATGACAAAATATTAATCGGGGCTATACAGTTACCACTGCCTAGCCCCGATTAATATTCTTCATATCCCCGACTTATTGGACACAAATCCTATTGACCCACAAGCATTTTCTATCTCTACGCTCCTGTATATCCCTTAACATAAAGTCTCGATCAATAGGAATAATACCTGAGTAATACAGTTTATTATTCCAATAAATGACAACAGGTTTACTCATATCAACCATCTCAGGTGAAATATTAATGCAGAAAAAAGATATACACGAAGTCTTGACTCTAAAAATATTGTCAGCATACTCGGCAACTATTTTACCTGAAGACCGAGGAAAATCAAAACCCTTCTTCTCTACTGGTACTACTACAAGGCTATCTCTCTCATCATACTTTAACCACTCTTTAATATCAAAATTTTCCGAACGACTATGCCAAGTAGCTTTAGGTGAAATGGTGTCTAGCTTTGCCTCGGTAACCCAGTCGATAGTACCATATCTATTATCATCAAATTCCCAGGTAATTCTAGAATGGAACGGGTTTCTAGTCCGAACACCGATATCATCAAAAAGCAGCTCTACTGCAGACTCAGATTCATCTAATTGTGGAAACCAATGCGGGAATCCCACATATCTACACTCTTTATAGTCAGCCCCTATTTCATGCATCAATCGAGACAAACTATCATTAGCCTTTGGTGGATAGTAATAATCAAGATTAGTTGTGATAGACATATAAGATCTATTCAAAATATTTTGAATAAACGTCCCACCAGTAAACACCTTAGGGTAAGTATTAAAGCCATAGAAGCCAGCAAAACTTGAGGGCTGCTTCATAAGATAAGAAAATGACCCTGTAGCGCCATTTGAATGTCCCAAAATAAAGACTCTATTATCATCTACATTTATACTGTGCTTAATCTTATTAAGAATAGTAGGAACCATAAAGAAACCATCATCAGGGTTCATCCAATTATACTGCTTATTCGCTTTTGGGAAAACGAGTATTACCTCGTTCCGCTCAGCAATTTTCGGAATAAACTTTCCACATTGGAATTGAACCTCCTCTTTCGTTAGGAAATCAACAAATTGGTTTTGTTTCACCGCCCCATGTAAGAAGAATAATAGAGGGTATTGTTTCCTAGAATCATAGTCTTTAGGCAACAGAACAAAAAACGAAGTCTGGATAGAATCATTCACTGTAAGAGATAATGAGTACTCTCTTTCTTGTTTATCTAGAAAACGACTATCATTTCTAAGAAGCTGGTACAATTCCTCATTACTAGCTTTAGATTTTTCTTGCTCTAGATAAGAATTAGTAAGGTAGAACTCCTCCTCATGCCTTGACAGTTGCGCCATAAATGCTTTCTGCTTCGAATAGGCTTGAGCAATTAGAGTACTCCATCGCGTGTCATCTTTGAGATTATTAAAATCCTCTTCAGACTCACCATATATGATATGAAACCAACCCTCTAAACCATAACTATCTTTCCCCTGGAGCAATAACTGGTTGAGGTAATTAAATGCCTTATCCTTCTCTCCCAAGGTTGCTGCAGCAGTAGACGCTGCGTAAAGACCAACTGTTTCTATACTGTCGGGGTATTGACTAAATGCACTATCAAAAAGCTTTAAAACTTCTTGCTGTTGCCCAATACTCTCAGCCTGATCTGCTGCGTCAAGAGCATAATTAATAAGCCCCATATACCCATTGCTTGTTTGTGCTAAAAGATTCGGCACTGTAAGCAACAAAGAAGTGACAAATAGTAGCACATTAAACTTCATAATTAACTAAATTCATATTCTTAATATCATTGTATTAGTTTACAATCCTCATGTATCCCATAATTACGGGTAAAGTTACATAAATTACAGTTCAGAAAAAATATCTTACCACACAGTAATATAACAATCTATAGTACTCCCCATTTTTCGACAACGGGCTAGTGTTTTTTTCTTTCATTGTTACAAACGTACTCATTTTCTTTCTCTTTACATAGTTATTGGTTATTTTTATGCAGCTACTACTATTCCATATTCCATGGCAGGTAGTAGCTTGATGATACTCTGGTGGGGGCGCTCATAGTTATAGAACTTTATCCACTTCCCTATTCCTTGCCGTAGTTCTGAGACTGTATCGGCTGGATTAAGATAGATATACTCTTGCTTGATGCTTCTCCAGAAGCGTTCTATCCAAATATTGTCCTTACAACGTCCTTTCCCATCCATACTTATCCTTATTCCTTTCTCCTCTAATAGCTCTACCCACTTCTTGCTCGTATACTGTACGCCTTGGTCTGAGTTGAT
>NZ_KB904311.1 GCF_000379925.1 Porphyromonas levii DSM 23370
TTTGACAAACACCTTATGGCTTATCCGACCACATTCCAGGCGTTTATGGTAAATCACATACCCGCCCCGTTCCCAGTGGAGCAATTTCATCGTAGTCCTCGACCTATTGATAAACACAAACACATCCCCCTCTAAAGGATTGCGACCATCTCTAAGAATGATCCCCTCCAAACCTCCAAACCCTTTCCTCAAGTCAACGCCACTAATAAACAGGAAAAAGCAATTGCTTTCATTTAGATTAAACATAAATCGTAGTCATCTAATACCTGAACAACTTCCAACCGCAAAGATGACTATAATAATAAACCGACACAATACGCCCGTTTTGGGAGAGTTACCATAGGTCTATTAGTGCCAAGTATAAAGGGGCTACCCGCACAGTGCGGATAGCCCCTTTATCTATATAGCCTTTAGCTATTACTCTTCTTCTAGTTCCTCTGTGATAAGAAGCCCTTCGGCAACTTCGTAAGCCTTCTCGTAGCCCTCTAGTTCGCCCAAGATAGCAGCACCGAAATTGAAGACGTAACCAGGTCCACGCCCAGTAATCACCTTGTCATCTACTACAGCGGGTTTTGCCATATACTTAGCGCCCATGAGTTCGGACTCAAAGCCGGGGTAGGAGGTCGCCTTTTTACTTTCGAGCAACCCCATTCTACCAAGTACGAGTGGTGAAGCACACATTGCCGCAACATACTTTCCAGCCTCATGGTGGCGAGTAACGATACTACGCAAATCCTTACTCTCATAGAAATTGGTAGCTCCTGGCATTCCGCCAGGGAGCACTACAGCATCGACGAGTTCGTCCTTTACTTCCTCAATACTATAGTCAGCACAAAGCCTGAGTCCGTGAGACGATGTCACCTCTTTCTCCTTGTAAATAGAGACGAAGTGCGCATCCACACCCCCACGACGTAGAGTGTCTAGTATCCCTACAGCTTCTGTCTCCTCCGTGCCATTAGCAACGAAGATAAAAACTTTCTTTCCCATACTTTTACTTTTACTTTAGTCTAAATCTATATGTAATCGTACCAGTCTGATTATTCAGCCCATCGATAGCATTGAAGCGCGTAGCCTTAGCTGCACTTAGGGCGCTATTACGGAGGGTTTGGTTGCCAATAGTAGTACCAGCACCTATAAGCGCTTGTATGACTTGTCCCTGAGGATTGACCGTGATATTAATCACGATATCGCCCTCCTCTTGTACATTATAACTCGGGCGCTGAAGACCTCCACTGCCTAGGCTACGACCGTCTAGAGAGAAGCTGCCGAAGCCGCCTACTCCTGCATTGACACCACCCGACTGCACATTACCATCTGGAGAACCCGCTCTTCCAGGTGCTGCCATGGGATCGCTTCCTGTACCTGACTTACCAGTACCACCGAAAGCACCCGATACATTCTTCTTTATCTGTTCTCTTCTGCGCTGTTCCGCTAGTTCCTTCTGCCTAAGTTGTTCCTCAGCCCTTTGGCGCTCCAGTCTCTGTTGTTCCGCTTTCTGTCGCTCTTTCTGCTCCTTCTTATTATCAGGTGGAGTAGTCATAGGAGGAGCTTCGGGCGTCTCCTGAGTGAGTACTCGCTCTTCCACCACAGGCTCCGGTGTAGGTTGCGGTTCTTGTGGAACGAAGTCGGGATCCAGCTGATGCGGCATGAACATCCCGCTCGCTAGCTCGGCATCTCCGATATTAACCAAGATACCGCCCTGCTCTTCAGGGACTACGCTTTGGAGGTAGATAAATAGTAACCCCGCCAATGCCAGAGCGTGCACCACAACAGTTACTACTAGTGCAATTGCCCTATTCTTATAGTTGTCCTTATCTAGCATAGCTTACTCCAATGGTCTTGTGGCCAACACCATCTGATACTTATGCTCTACTGCGATGTTAAGCAGACGCACAATCTCTCGATACGATACCTCCTCATCGGCATAGAGCGCTACATACATGTCGGGGTTCGCAGCCTTAGTTGCCTCTAGGTAAGGAGCGATCTCCTCGAAGCTTACCTGGCGGTCATCTTCACCCTCTACGCCGACGAAGTACTTCATATCCTCAGTGAGCACGATACGCGTGATAGGACGAGGCGTACTCTGTTGGCTCGACTGCGGCAGTGTTACTTTGAGGGAGCTTGGCACCACGAGCGTACTACTTACCATAAAGAAGATAAGAAGCAGGAATATGGTATCCGTCATGGATGCCATACTAAAGACTTCCATTGCCTTACTCTTACGCTTTAGTTTCATCGCTTAGCTGTTGGCTCATTAATTAGATCCATAAACTCCAACGTCTCCTGTTCCGACTTCGTGATCACCTCATCCACCTTAGCGATAAGATAGTTATATGCGAAAAGAGCTAAGATACCTACAATCAGACCACCTACTGTGGTCACCAACGCCTCATATATACCAGACGACAGCAAGCTAATATCTACAGACGACCCTGCACTAGCCATATTGAAGAACGCCTTAATCATACCCGTAACGGTACCCAAGAAACCAATCATCGGTGCGCCTGAGGCTATGGTAGCGAGGGCAGGCAACCGCTTCTCCAGCTTAGCCACCTCGATATTACCCACATTCTCTACCGCCATCTGGATATCGCCAATAGGTCTGCCGAGCCTCTGTATACCCTTCTCTATCATCCTCGCTCCAGGAGTCTTCTTAGAGCGACAAAGGTCTATTGCTGACTGTATCTTACCCTCGCGGATATAGTCCCTTATCTTACTCGTAAAGTCGGGATCCTTGCGCGCCATACTCTTGAGGAGCAACAACCGCTCCACGAAGATATAAAGAGCAAGTAGCGATAGCAATAGCAGCACCACCATAATCCATCCTCCCTTCATCGCCAGTTCCCATACAGAGAGGCGCTCCATCGTATCGGCTACAGTCGTAGTAACCGCAGCGCCATTCGAGAGATCCGGCATAGCATTCACTAGTGTATCTCCCGCCACCTGTAATGTCATATTCAGCATAATCCTATCAATAATCTAATTATCATCTCAAACACTCTAAATACCTCCGTACTGTCTCCTCCATCCCCAAGTAAAGGGCGTCACAAATCAACGCATGACCGATAGAAACTTCTGCTAGATTAGGCAATCGCTGAGCCAGATAACGCAGATTATCCAAGTCCAAGTCGTGACCTGCATTCACCTCCAAGCCAAGATCACCTGCTACCCTAGCGGCTTCGGCAAAGGGTTGTACTGCAGTCTCTCTATCCTCATGGTACTTCGCAGCATAGGGCTCAGTATAGAGCTCTATCCTATCCGTGCCCACCTCTCGAGCAGCTCTAATATTCTCAAGGTCGGTATCTACGAATATAGAAGTCCTTATACCACGCCCTTTGAGCTGCCCTATGATATCTCTAAGAAAGTCGAAGTGCTCTCGGACAGCCCAGCCAGCATTACTGGTGAGAACCCCAGGTGGGTCAGGCACGAGGGTGACCTGCGTAGGCTGAACCTCTAGAACCAACTTCATAAACTCGGGCGATGGATAGCCCTCAATATTAAACTCCGTTGTTACTACCTTCTTAAGCGCATACACATCGGCATAGCGAATATGTCGCTCATCGGGGCGAGGGTGTACTGTGATACCTTCCGCACCAAACCGCTCAATATCCTTAGCCATCTGTATCACGTCGGGGTTATTACCTCCACGAGCATTACGAATAGTCGCAATTTTATTGACATTTACACTTAACCTCGTTACCATACGCCTTAGATATCCTTAAGTTTATGTCCCATCTTCTCCTTCTTTGTCTTCAGATAGTCGTGGTTATGCTTATTAGCCTTTATCTCCAAGGGTACCACCTCCGACACCTCTAGTCCAAAGCTCTCTAGCCCAATCCTCTTCACTGGGTTATTCGTCATTAAGCGCATCTTAGTCACCCCTAACTGACGGAGTATTTCTGCACCTACGCCATAGTCGCGCTCATCGGCACGGCAACCCAAATGAATATTTGCCTCCACAGTATCCATCCCTTCCTCCTGCAGCTTATAGGCAGCTATCTTCTTCATCAGACCGATACCCCTACCCTCCTGTTGGAGGTAGACAATCAGCCCTCTGCCCTCCTGCTCTATCTTACGCATAGCCTCATGGAGCTGGTCTCCACACTCACAGCGGTACGAACCAAAGATATCGCCAGTCATGCAACTACTATGCATGCGAATCAAGACTGGTTCCGCACCCGATATATCACCCTTAATGAGCACTGCGTGCTCCATACCATTGCTCTTCTGCTTAAATGGGATAACCCTAAAGTCACCATACTGTGTCGGCAAGTGTGCCTCCACACCTCTCTCCACCAAGCTCTCAGAGCGCAGACGGTACTTAATAAGATCCGCAATCGTCACTATCTTCATCCCATACTTCTGGGCTATTACCTGCAGCTGAGGCATACGTGCCATCGTGCCATCCTCATTGATAATCTCTATCAGGCAAGCCACGGGCTGCAGCCCTGCAAGTCTACACAAATCCACCGAAGCCTCAGTGTGTCCTGCCCTACGCAGTACCCCTCTACTTCTTGCCCTTAGTGGGTTGATGTGCCCAGGACGACCTAAATCCGTAGCCTTCGTACTAGGGTCTGCCAAAGCCTTTATTGTAGTCGCCCTATCATACATAGATACCCCAGTCGTCACCCCCTTACCCAGTAGATCTACCGTCACCGTAAAAGGTGTCTCATGAAGTGAAGTATTATCTGGCACCTGCATAGGCAGTTCGAGCTCCTCACAGCGCTCCTCCGTCATTGGCGTACAGAGTACCCCTCTTCCGTTACTCATCATAAAATTGATAATCTCAGGGGTTACCTTCTCTGCTGCGATGATAAAGTCGCCCTCATTTTCACGGTCCTCATCATCCACTACAATAACAATCTTGCCCTCTCGAAAGTCCTCTATAGCCTCCTCAATAGTACTCAACTTAAATTCCATTTTCTATTTCAATATCAAGACTTATACTTTTTCCTGTTCTATCCTATCAATATCCCTGCCCACTACTTGGTTAGTCTCAATCACCCTATTCCAAGCCGCCATACCTCTACGGTACCTTAGGAGGTACACCATATAGCACACTACACCTATCGGCAAGAGCCACATCAGAGCTCTATTGACTAGCTTATTTCTACTCCTCCACGCCCTCATTACATCTAGCAGATAAGGGTAAGCATTGAGGTGCTCCACCAGCTGATAATCCCTACTATAGCTTAGCTGCCCCACCAATTGCTCCAGCTGAGTCACCAACCGACGTCTCACCTCAAAGTGCGCATCATCGAGGAAGAAGCGGAGATAGCCTATACGCCCAGCATGCTTTAGCTCAGGCACAGTCTCCTCGAGGGAGACCATCGCGCCTCGAGACGCAGCATAATCGACAGTCTGCATACTCACTTCTCTAAATGGTACCACCCGCTTGGTGCCAGCCATAATATAACGCTTCCAGAAGAGCCCTATACTATCCAGACTAAACCTATTGGTATCCTTGGTTGCAAGCAGACACAAACCAAGTCCTACGGGGATAAGTACGATATTGGGCAACCACATACCAAACCAATTGACTAGTGTCCCCTCACGTACCATCTTAATACCAGTAGTCTCTAGTATATAAAAGATGATGAAAAAAGATACCGCTACCAAGAATGGCACACCCATACCACCCTTACGGATCAAAGCACCCAGTGGAGCGCCTATCAGGAAGAAGGCGATACAAGCCACGGGATAGGTAAACTTACGCCAGTACTCCGCCTCGTTCTTTCGCTTCAAGTCGGCTTGCTCCCTTTGCGCCTCCACAGAGAAATAAGTATCATTCTGGAAGTTTGCCAGCAGTGCTATCGCACGGTCATAGATTTCGCTAGCAACGGCTGCACCCACATGATCTAGTTTTCCTACCATAGAGTACTCTGCCCTAGATGCCTTTGGCAATTGGGCAAAAGCATTAGGAGCATCAGGCTCCACCCTCGGTGCAACAGCCTGAGTCCCCTCCGAATCCTCGGGAACTACCTCTGTGGGGTATACCTCCGTAGCCACACGAGTCACCGTAGGGACTCGCTCCGCACGGCTCATGGTCTGGAAATAGTTATTGGCAAGTAATAATGTATGCCTATTTACCTCAGATAGCGAGTCGATACTCACCTGAAGTGAATCAGTATACGCTTTTAGTTCCATCACATTCTTACCTACGAACTGGCTGGTCAGCACCGACTCATCTATCATGCTAAGGTCGCTATTGAAAGGGATGTGTAGCTCCTTAAATCCAAACCGTTCACGCACGAAAGGACGATCTGCAGAGCTCTCGTACACCTCATCCCTCTGGTTCAGATTCCTAAACGACTCCCCATGGTACAGCTCTAATATCAACTCAGCACCACTTGGCGTAGTATAGAGGCGACCACTATCTGCTACTACCACCATAGAGTTCTCAAAGCCTTCGGAATAATCGTAGAGCATCATTCCATACATCATCTTTGCCTCGCTATCCTTACGCTCCACGTACACACTATAGTTGGGCAAGTCTTTGTAGAAACTCCCTTCGGGGATTGCCAGCTCGGGCGACTTATTACGTATCGAGAAGTAGTACTGCCAAAACTTCACTTGGCTCGTAATCATCCAGTCGTTCTGAAACACAAATACCCCAACGGCGAGTGCTACCACAACCCAAAAGATAGGCTTAAAGATTTTCCACAATGGTATTCCTGCCGCTTTCATGGCAAGTAGCTCCATCCGATCACCTAGGTTGCCAAACGTCATCAGTGAAGCGACTAGGACACCTAACGTCAGTGCCAACGGCACCATCGTCATAGATGCGAAGAAGAGGAGCTTCAATAGTACGACACCATCCACACCCTTACCTACGAGGTCGCCAATAGACTGCCATAAGAACTGCAATACCACAACGAAGAGAGAGACAGCAAAGCCCCCAGCTAGCAGTGGTAAAAAACTCTTGATGATATATAGGTATAGCTTCTTTGGCGCTAATCTCTTCATCACTCTCTATAATATGCTCATACGTATCCTACAAGTCCAACGCTCAGCCCTACTCCCTGCCACAAAATTACGAAAAATAACCCATATACGCTTCCAAGGACGATTTGTGAAGAAAAATCTATACCGACGAGTAAGAAGGCGTATCTACAGGACTAAAAGGTCAACCACTTAGTGCGCATAGTCAAGTAAATAAGGAAGTGAGAGTCAACCGACCAGTAAACCCTCAGGCATACAAGGTCAACCAGATAGTTAAAATACCCAGAAAATAGCCAACCCTCTCAGGAAAAACGCCCTTCAGGGGAGGCGAAAAAACTTTTACCCCTACCCGTTGACCGCCCTAGGTATACCCCATGACCATTTAATATATATCAAATAGGGGAATTAATATATACTAAATAACACAATTAATATATATCAAATCACCCATTTAGTATATATTAAATGGTCATCCAAGATATAAAGAAAGCGCAACCGCTTTACAGTCAACGCTTTTGCCCTATCGAAAGCAATTTCGGCAACACCCGAAACAGCTAAAGCATATAATCCTTCTCACTAGCGACCAATACCACACATAACCGCACCTATAGCGCACCGAATTTGCCCCTCTCAACAACATTAAAGTAAGCCTCATCCGATATTCTGGGTGATGGCGGTTACCGTGATACCTTGAGACTCCTGCGTCAGCTTGTATACACCAANCATCTTGCGGGATGAAATCCGCAAGATATGGGCGACGGGGTTATTTTTCTCTTTGAAAATTTGAAAGAAAACTGGAAATCCATTATAATTGAGCGAATTATCCACTAAACGCTTAATTACACAATGGATACCAGTTTTCTACGACATGTATATGGGCTTCTTGGAGTCAAATGTACTGCTACACACTACAAAACTAACAAAATAGTTTTAGATATAGAGTATTCTAAAACGAAAAAGAGGTGCCC
>NZ_KB904312.1 GCF_000379925.1 Porphyromonas levii DSM 23370
CACCTGCGATGAGGCAGGAGTCAACTTCTACGATTGGCTACTAGCAGTCCTTCCAAAGCTCCCCAAGATAGGCGAGCTCACAGAAGACGAAATAATCAACCTCCTCCCAGGTCACATAGAAGTCTAACTCAAAAAGACACCGAGACACAAAATAGACTGTAGGTACCAAATCGTACCTACAGGCTATTTTATTCTCTCCTTACGCGCCCGTTTTGGGAGAGTTACGCTCTAGATATCGGAACTATCGTATCCGGTGCCGATGTAAGTGTAAAGAGACTGTTGTGCGAAAGCAACGAAGTAGTTTGCTTTCGTGCAACAGTCTTCTAAAGTAAATTATTATGTCTCAGTTATCAATCGTTCTGCACATCTACTCTTCTAGCTTGTATAGTAAACGCCTTTTCGCCATCTACTTTAGGATCCTTGCCCATTCCAGTGACGTTCATTCTATCCGCAGTAATACCCTTTGAAATAAGGTAATTCTTCACAGCTATTGCCCGTCGCATAGAAAGGGCATCATTATACTGGTTGCTTCCAGCATGATCCGTAAATCCGATGATATTTACTTTAGTCTCCTTGAACTCTTGGAGAATACTCACAATCTCAGACAACTCAGCTTCGTACTTCTCTTCATCTATCTTATCGCTATCAAACTCGAAGTGGATCGATGGAAGGTTTGGAAACTTACGTAGAGTAGTAGTAGCTTCTGTTTTGACCGTAGGTGCGTCCTCTGGCTCTTTCACCTCTGGCTCTTCTGGTTTTGCAATGGATATTGGTTCGTAGTATACTGGCTCTGTTCTTGTATAACTTTTGCCCAAATTTATCTTGATTCCAGCTAGAGCATTGGCTTGGAAGTCGAGTACATCTCCAACCTTCGAATTAAAGTTGTCTGGGAGCATATTTACATTACCTTCTAGCATTATGCTGATGTGGTCAGATACTCTAATATCGATGCCTAATCCAGCTCTAGCTACCCAGAACAACTTTTTTGAGCTCCATAATAGGGGCAACTTGCTTTTGTCCAACTTCTGTGCTTCTATATTCTTGAAGCCCATTGCAGCACCTCCTCCAGCAAAGAGGTAGGGACTTACAGTGCGGTGAGGATTGTAATTAAAACTGTTGACAATGTTCCAAATTAGGTCAGCACTTCCTTGTAAATAATTCCATTTGTAAAGCTCATTAGGGCTTACCAAAGCCCCTTTCGCTTGCCATCCGGTGGCACCTATTCTCACCCCAAAACCTGGTGAAAATTGATATCCAATATGGAGAGATGCTGAGGGAGAGAGGAGGTCTGTAAACTTTGTCTCTCCAACAGTATGTGCCATCCCACCTTGTAGTTGCATGTATAGGTGCTTATTAAACAAAGTGTTTGCCGTTTCCTTTACCTTGCGGTCTACATTTTGTCCATACACTACTACAGATCCTAATGCTAGCGTTAGAGCCAATATTGTTTTCTTAATTGTCATAGTTATATGTAGTTGTTTGTATTTGTATGAGAGCCCGCCAAAGCATACCTTGGCGGGCTCAGAAACTTTTGTACAATTGTCAGCTGTTATTTAAAACAGCTGCAGCTAGAGATGGATTACTTTTTGATGGCCTCAGAAGTAGGCTTTACCTCAATTGTGAATGTTCCATGAAGCTCACCCCACTGATGAGGGATAATTACTGGCACATTCAGGTAGATAGACTCCATAAGCGCAGCACCATTATTGGTATAGCTAAGCTTGCCATCTTTATACTCAACATTCATTGTTGTTTGAAGCGGGTATTTCTTACCACCCTCTTTGTCCTGATATGTGATCTTAGTATCATCAATCCTGAAGGTACCAATCTTGTAGTAGTCGTAATAGTTAACACCCTCACGGCTTACAGTTTCCTTGGTAAAGGCAATGTTCCTCCAGTCGGTAAGCTCAACTATATCAGCAACATTAAAGAAAGTATGCTTTTCACCCTTATCAAGACCGTCAATGAAGTAGTCCTTGGCGTTAGCAGTCATATTAAGAGGACGACGAACTACTACTTGGAACTTTCCTCGCTCTAGACCTTCATTTAATGAAGTAATGGCAGTAGGAGTGTCACCATTGCACTTTGTTGTCTTAATGACAAGACCTATCACTACACTCTCAGGTTCGGTATTGAGGATTCTCTTCGCGAATTCACTTCCCTTCTCATACTTTAAGTAGTCACCCAAATCTCCGGGGAACTTTTCTAAAGTTGCAATCTTTTCCCTTTTGTCGCCAAGTTTAGCAAATAGGATCTTTTTGTCTTTATCTACATCGAAAGTATAAGTCTTACCATCAGTTCCTTTTACTGTACGATTTGTATTATAGTATTCTGTATCAAACTCGTACTCATAGGTATAAGAAGGATCAGTGATAACCTTACCATCTTTGTAGCGAAGAGTTAAACTAGAGGTATTTTCTTTAAGTTTGAACAGGCTATTCAGATTAGGCATAATACTGTTGGTATTTCCCTTTGCAGGAATCTCAGTATTGATCATACCCCTATTCCCATTCCACATATTGGTGAAACGCTGAACATAAACTTTCTCTACTCCAATCTTGATGTCGAAGATTACCTCATAGTGTACAAAGTTGGTGGTTGCGTCGAAGATCTCCGCTACCGCTCTGATGGTTTGCCCAGCATACTTAGCTTGCATCTGAGGTGATACATAGAATCTTACAGGCTCGGTTTCTGTGCCTTCCTTGTAGTCCCATTTGAACAATGAAGAAGCCACTGTCTCCTTTGAAGTATTTACGATATATGACTTGCCATCCTTGGTGTATGGAGAGGTCGCAAATACTTTTGCCCTGATTTGGAACTTCTTGTGGAAGTCATTCTTGCTTAGATTAGCGTGGTGGTATAGATCCTCATTCATTTGCTTAACAGTCATGCCACTCGAAATTACATCACAGCTAGCTTCCTTTTCAAGAAGATCAATCACCACAGGTTGGATCTCAGGCTTAACCACAGGAATCTCCTCCTTCGTGAACTGAAGCTTGATGAAGCCCATATTAGCCACACAAGTTCCATTTACTAGACGAACTCTGACGATAGGAGTTTTGTCGATAGATGCTTGGTTGCCATTTTGCCCGAATACACGAGCTGTAACAACTCCGTCCTTAAGAGTAATGAACTCTTGCTGGTCGGTCTTGTTAACACCTTCCTCAAACTTAAAGGTCTTGCCGTTTTTATCAAGGAGGTCAAATACATATGTTAGACCATACTTAGAGTTGTCAGTAAACAACTTGCGATTCTCTAAAGTCCTAACGATGTCAAGAAGATTCGTTGCTTTGTTGTAGAAGATAGGATATGAGACACCTCCCTTTGCATCTTCTAGACTAGTATAAAGCTTTATGAGATCATCCTTTACCTCTCCAATACCCTCATGAGCAATACGACCAAGATCAAGTACGTGGTCTGTGAAAGCTACTCTAGCCCAATCGCTATGTACTTCAGTACCCTCATTGATCTCCTTAGCAAATGGCACTCTTAGCTGAACTTGATTGTCCTTGCCCTCTGCAGCAGAGGCAGCCATGCTCTTATTTACCTTGAAGTATACGGTGAGTACACCATCCTTGAGCTCTACATTTGTAACGCTCTCAACAAACTTCTTCTCTGCACGTAGGACAGGAGTATTGAAGTAGAAGCTAACGTGCTCAGCATCGATTGATGCTAGATTGACATTAGATGGAGAAACCCTGAACCTTAGGTAGCTCTCTGCAGTTGGAGTGCCACCAGTACATCCATCTCTATAAACGATATTTCCGAAGTCTACTACAGGAAGTGATCCACCATTAGCTACAGCATCAGGAATGATGACTAGGCTAGTAATTGGCACAAGACCAATCTTAACACCTTCATGTGCACCAGCAACGTTGAAGAATGTAACTGCCCCATCCTTGAATATAGCAGTGATTGTACCCTCTGGAAGCCACTTTATGGTAGTAACGTTGCGAACCTTTTTGCCTTCAGCATCGGTAGATACCTCCACCCAGAAGCCCTTCTCTGCTCCCTCAGTGCCTGGCTCGTACCATACACCGTCCTTGCCAGGAGCGCCTTGGTCACCCTTGTTGCCCTTAGCGCCATCTTTTCCGTCCTTACCAGGAGCGCCTTGGTCACCCTTGTCGCCCTTAGCGCCATCTTTTCCGTCCTTACCAGGAGCGCCTTGCTCACCCTTGTCGCCCTTAGCACCGTCCTTGCCACGGGATGGGAGACCTGTGTCCCTACCATCGATGAACCAATTGCCGTTTTCTCCGATTTTAACCACAGAGCCGTCTTTACCGTCCTTGCCGTCAACGCCGTTCTTACCGTCCTTGCCGTCAACGCCGTTCTTACCGTCCTTGCCGTCAACGCCGTCTTTACCGTCCTTGCCGTCAACGCCGTTCTTACCGTCCTTGCCGTCAACGCCGTCCTTACCGTCCTTGCCGTTAACGCCATTTTTACCGTCCTTGCCGTTAACGCCATCCTTACCATCCTTGCCGTTAACGCCGTCTTTACCATTGGTGATGGTGTAAGATTTGCCGTTGCTTAGTTTTACTGTAATACCATTTTTCGTTGGTTCTACACTTGTAATGACTGATCCACCCTTAACTTGGGCATCAATGTCTTTGACAAGGGTTTCTAGTGTGCCAACACGCTTGTCCAAGTTGTCAACTTTAGTGTTGACAGAAGCGATGTCTGAACCATAATCCTTGCTACATCCGATTGCCATCAGAGTGATAGCGGCGAACGTAAACAAAGAAATCACCATGATTTTCTTCTTCATCATAATTCTTAGTTGTTAAAAATTTAATGTAATACTTACATATATGAGTTTCGCGTTCATTATAGGTCTAAGCTCTTCTTTGATGTCTACTCACATAAACCTTATGGCGTTTGTGAGTGATATTCAAATAGCTAATGATCCTAAAGTGTCCTCTTTATGAGGTGTATGTTACACAATGCAAATCTCGACAAAACAACCTGATTGCCAAAAGAATATCTGTTATCGGGGCAAATTCTATTGTTAACGGTGGTTTCAAGGTATTGATTGGTTGTTTGCCTTCTGTTGTTGGTCGTTTTTATTATGCCTTTATATTCGATTAGTCACAATTTTAGTCTACTCTGTAAGTGGAAATTAACTTAAAAGCAGGCTGATGATGTGGAGACGTATTAAATTCACTCCTCATTAATATAATATGTATATGTGTAATCTCTGTATGAGAATGTTGCACGAAGTGCCCATTTTCGCCGATTTGCAAGCAAATCGGCTGAGACGTTGCACGGTGGTGAAATACAAGGCACCGAGACTGAGGCTGACGGGAGCGTACTCATGTACGTGACCGAAGCCGAATGTCGAAAGTAACGCGGTAGTTCGCCATCGTGCGACAGTCTCAGTATTGTAGTTGAGTTTGTTTTATCCGATATGTTGGTCGTTGTCTTCCTCTGTTCTTAATAATAGCTGACGAAGTTTTGATGCTTGTCTTCTAGAAATGCTTAGCTCTTCGCCTGTTGTTAATCGGATAATTTGCTTCTGGGGATTAAAGGTATTGATGTATGATAAATTAAGAATGATGCTTCTGTTGATTGGGAAAAAGTTGCCTTCTTCAATAAATGTCTTTCTGTAGTGGCTTAACGCTTTGTTGAGTGTGATGTTTGTACTGTCTATGAGTTTGACTTCACATTCATGGCTGTTTCCGGTAGAGAAATATACTATTTCGTCTAACTGTATAATCTCTATCTCGCCAGTCCTTTTTTCAAATGCAATGCTACTGTTTTTATATATTTTGTGTGGGGGGGGGTAGACTTTTGGTGTTATTGTAAAAAGGTAGTTTCTTATGCCTTTTTAATTTTATTATTTCTATGGATTTATTGATAGCTTTTTCTAGATCTGTGTTTTTTATGGGTGTGGTAATATAGTCTGCGACAGAGAGTTTCAGGGCTTTAATTGCATAGTCTAATTGAAACTTTTCAGAAATAAATATTACTTCAAAGTTTCTTTCTGCAGGAAGTTGTTGTAGTAAACCAAATGCATTTTCACCATCGAGGTAAATAAATGCTATGTCATATCCACTCAGTAGAGCAAGTTTGTCTCCTTGGGTGGTAGATTTATTGATTTCTGGTCTCTGTAAATCAGTATTCATTGCCATGATTTTCTCTTTTAGCATAAGTGCCTTAGAGAAAGAATTCCCAATTATTATACTTCTGTACATATAACTAATGTGTCTATTATCTTGAGTTATTGACTATTGGTAATTTGCGTAACTAAGCCCTATTTTAGTTGTTTGGCTTTTATTTCTTCTTTTGCAAATATAGCTCTAATTTTTGATTACTAATACCAAATATATGTTTATGGTCTTATTTCTATGGTTATCGGTAGAATAACTATTGTTAATGGGCTTTTGCTCGAGTTGTTTGGTATTTCTATCTTTATTGTGTATCTGTTATTCTTTATTATATTATTGAGACTGTTGTACGGTGGCGAACTACTGCGTTACTTTCGACATTCGGCTTCGGTCACGTACGTGAGTACGCTCCCGTTAGCCTCAGTCTTAGTGCCTTGTATTTCACTACCGTGCAACATCTCAGCCAATTTACTTGCAAATCGACGAGAATGGCACTTCGTACAACATTCTCTTATTAGGATTAAAGCTCTTTGGGATTCATGGTCGCTATCCTGATAAGTTCAATCACTTAGCGCACGTGTTTCCAAGGGAATAGGGGGAGTAGAGAACAATAGGCTAGGGGCAACACACGGACATAGGGTCAAGTCGTTAGTTGGTCTGCCATGATATAAGGTCAATTAAATCTAAAGAGCATGGGGTAAGGCTTGGCAGTGAGTCTTTGTAATAGATTCGATAAATCCCTTTTAGTAGAGCCACTTAGCTGATCTATGCTAACGCATGACCATTTAATATATACTAATCATCCAATTTAATATATACTAAATGGGTTGATTAATATATATCAAATGCACCAATTAGTATATATTAAATGGTCATGCGTGATAGGGAGGGCGATTGTGCGAGGTGCATTGCTGGTTTGTGTTAGAGGTATCATCGTGGTAGCGGGGTGGCGTTCTTAATTTTCTTATAGGTATAGTTACCTATAAATGGGTAGGAGAGGAGGAGGATATCGTAGTAACTTATGGTGGACATGGTAATTAAATACCTTTTTCTGCAATGTAGAGTTGACATTTTCCGAAATTAAGTGTACCTTTGTGGCATCATTGATAGTTAGCCATTATGAGTAGCATTCTGAGAAGCGATATGTGCCTGCCAGTAGGGGACAAGGAGCGTGCCGAAGAGAAGTTTCTCGGTCTCGCTTTGGACTCCACTCGCAGTATATTGTGCGCTGAGAAGAGTGGTAATGCTTCGCTTGTTTGTCTTAGAGGCACTCGTGGTATTGGTAAGACTTATCAGCTTGTGCAGTTGGGCAAGATTCTTAGTGAGCATGAGCCTAAGGCAGCTCTGTATGTCAATCTCAATCACTTTTATTTTTCCAATCACTCTATCTACCATTTTGCACAAGAGTATAGGGATAGCGGAGGTCGGGTGTTGCTACTTGATCAAATTTTTAAGTACCCTGGTTGGGATATAGAGTTGAGACTGTTGCACAAAAAACTGCGTTAAACACTTGTTTATCTCATTGGTTATCAGTATATTTGTATATGTTTAACAAGGAATAATTACTGATTCCATATGTCTTTCAAGAGTACATCCAACGATAATCCAAGTTTTGTAGAAGTTTTCACAGAGCAGAGACGAGCCAAAGCACGTAATGGCTTCTTAGAGCAAGTTGATATTCTTATTGACTGGCGCCCCATACAGACCTTTATCAATAAAAAGCTCAATAAGAGAGCAGAAGCACAAGGG
>NZ_KB904313.1 GCF_000379925.1 Porphyromonas levii DSM 23370
TAGATAACTTAGACATCAAGGTGGAGAACCTCTCATTTAAGTACGACATCTATAGCCCAACTCCTATCCTAGACCATCTCAATCTTACTATCCCCAATGGCAAGGTAACGGCTATAGTGGGTGCCAGTGGAAGCGGAAAGACCACTTTGATAAAGCTACTGCTTGGGTATTATTCGCCGTTAGAGGGCAGTATAAAGGTGTCAGGAAGAGACCTCGAGGAGTACAATCTTAGCTGGTGGCGGAGCCGTGATGCAAGAGGGATATCTCTTTAGTGACACCATCGCTCGGAATATCGCCATAAGTGACGACACTCCAGACATAGAGCGGATACGGGCTGCTGCTCGTACGGCTAACATTGCAGACCATATAGAAAGTCTTCCGCTGGCTTACAATACAATGATTGGGCAAGATGGTCAGGGTATTAGCCAAGGGCAAAGACAGCGAATATTGATTGCCAGAATGGTTTATAAAGACCCTACATTTGTATTCTTAGATGAAGCCACCAATGCTCTTGATGCCAATAACGAGCGAGCTATCACAGAGAAGCTAGAAGACTTCTACAAGGGTAAAACTGTAGTGGTGGTGGCTCACCGTCTATCTACTGTCAGAAATGCCGACCAAATCGTCGTACTTGACAAAGGAAAGATTGTAGAAGTAGGCAACCATGAGAGTCTTACTGCCAGCCGAGGCAAGTACTATGAACTCGTGAAGAACCAACTAGAGCTGGGTAACTGATATGGAGAAACAAGAAAAGAGCTACGAACTGAGAAGCGAAAAGATGCGGAGCATTGTGGGACAAATCCCTCCCGCACTTGTCAGATACGGCACCATCATCCTATTTGCAGTCTTGATGGTCTTATTTGGTATCGCCTACTTTATGCCCTACAAGCAGGTCTATTCAGGCACCATTACCTTTTACGATCTTTCAGAGCCTAGCACAACTGCTTATATAAGCTATGCCAACGGCAAGGTATTGACCAATATTGAAGAGCCTATTCCTTTGACTCTCCATCTTGAGACAGAAGACTTGGACGTTCAATTGAAAAGCATAGAGAACAGGCGAGATACGCTTAATCGCTATCCATCAATAGTTGTACTCCCTCCTGAACAGAAAAGGTGGCTGCCCAAGCTCCAAAATAGCACCTTTGACTTTACCATCGTAGAGAATAACGGCAATTTGCTTGGTCACCTTATCCCCGTTTTAAGCACGACTCTGGAGTGATTTGTTTTCCCTGTGGGGCAAGGCCTTTTGTCGGAAAAGCGAAGTTTTGTCGGACAAAAACACACCTTGCCAAGTAGGGAAAAGAGATGACGTTTTGGGTAACACAAAACCGTTGTCAAGTCGACAGCGCGACAAGTTGACTCGTGAGATACCTATCCTGATATCTATCTCACGATCTCATCATCTGAATAATTATCCATATATATAGCTCTATTATAGAGAGAGCATCTTATCTGATGTAATTATCCTCCAGCATCTTCTCAATGTCGCTCACCTTGTATAGGCTCTTCCCTCCAAACTGAGTATAAGGGAGTATCTTACGGTCTCGGTACTCTTGGAGTGTCCGCAAGTTATTGAGAGCCTTTCACACACCGTAACAGTCTATCGCTATGTATGCAGAAATCCCAAATATTTTGCTAACTTTGTGGGAGAAGTGAAATCACAATTTTAATATGTGTTTATGGCTGATATATCAACACTATACGCAGGAAAACTGCTACTGAGAAGCCCATTCATCGTAGCTAGCTCGGGATTGACTAAAGAAGTCAAGAAGATCAAGGAGCTCGCAGATGCTGGTGCTGGTGCAATCGTCCTAAAATCGATTTTTGAGGAGGAGATAGAACAGGATATTACCCAAATGACTGAGGAGATGAATAGTGGCTACCACGACTCCGCAGCGATGGATTACCTCCAACACTACGTGAAGGAGCATGCCCTACAATCGCATGTAAATGTAATCCGTGAGGCTAAGCAAGCCGTAGATATCCCTGTAATTGCTAGTGTAAATGCTTATAAGAGTGATAGCTGGGTAACGTATGCCAAGGAGCTAATTGATGCTGGCGCTGATGCCCTAGAGTGCAACGTTATGAGACTGGAGACTAAGGTGACCCAGCCTTGGGGAGAGTCGGAGCAGGATTTGATCAAGATGGTTCAGGGGCTTCGTAAGGTATTGCCCAATACGCCACTTATCATCAAGCTAAGTAAGTATTTCACCAACGTCGTTCGTCTCGCTAGAGACCTGAAGCTCGCTGGAGCCGATGCTGTGGTACTCTTCAACCGTACTTTTATGCCCGATATTGATATTGAAGAGGAGGAGATTAGTCGTGGTTCAGTGCTGAGCCATCAAGGTTCGTTCTCCGACTCCCTCCGATATGCCGGATTGGTTCGTGGTGGTGTGCCAGACCTTTCTATCGCCCTCTCCAATGGCGCGCGCGATGGTAAGGATCTTGTGAAGGGGCTACTCGCAGGTGCTGATGCTGTACAGTATTGTAGCGCTCTATATAAGGGGGGTGCCAATGTTATCCGCGAGGCTAATCAATTCCTCTCTGACTGGATGGATCGTAAGCAGTACCACGAGATTAAAGAATTTAAGAGCAAGTTGGCTGCCACTCGTGTAGATCATGCTACCATGTATCAGCGTAGCCAGTTTATGCGTTATCATGCTAGCGAGGATGCCAATCCTACCGCTGCTGTGGACTTCAGTAAGCCCGATTACGGTCATATCTAAGACCCGCAAGCATGGTGATAGTGCCAAAGCCTGAGGAGCTCCTTGGGCAGGAGAGGTTGGTTGCTCACTTCGGTGCTCTTCTCCAAGCAAAACAATTGCCTCACGCCCTTCTTCTCACAGGAGAGGAGGGGAGTGAGGCTTTGCCACTTGCCTTTGTGCTATCGCGTCAGATCCTATGTGAAAATAGGACGGAGGAGGGATTACCCTGCGGCGTGTGCCAATCGTGTAGGCAAATGGATGGTCTACAGCACCCCGATCTCACCATGGTATTTCCAGTGATTAAGAGTGGCGATACCAAGGAAACGACTTCTGACCTTTATTTAGATCAGTTCACGCAACTCATGAGTAAGGCAAAGCGCTTCTCGGAACTGGAGTGGCGCGACTTGCAGAGTGCGGGTAATAAACAGCTGCAGATACTTGTAGCCGAAGCCGAAAGACTTATTCATTTTACTTCGTTGCGCTCGTTCAAGAGCCAATATCAGGTTATCATAATATGGAAGCCTGAATTGATGCGCTCCGAGACCGCCAATAAGCTACTGAAGCTATTGGAGGAGCCACCAGCTGGAGTGGTGTTTGTCATGGTGTCGCACGAACCACAGAAGCTCTTGTCTACTATTGCCAGCCGTCTGCAGCGGGTGACGGTGCCAGGGATTCCCGAGGAGGTGCTGGTAGATTATTTGATAGCGAAGGAGGGAATTGAGACAGAAAAGGCAATGAAGATAGGGCACTTGGCTCAGGGTAATTTGTATAGAGCGCTGCAGCTGGAGCAGAATGGAGGCGAGGTACACAGCCAGAACGATGCCTTGCAATTGCTGAGTTTGCCTTTGTGCCGCGACCCTAAGGTGTTTCTGGAGTACGCCCAAGAGGTGGCTAAGCTAGATAGACCTGAGGTGGTAGCTTTACTTGATGCTTTGCCCCCAGCACTTAGGGAGGTATTGGCACTCCAGTATGGCGACCACGATGTGCAGTTCCTCTCCTCTGCCTTAGGGCGAGAGGCACAAGCGATTGCTGCGGCTTTACCCCTAGATAATTACTCTAAAGTGATGGAGGAGATACAGAGTGCCCGAATGGAGGTGGTGCAGAATGGGAATGTCCAGATGGTGGTTTTCGACTTCCTACTTACATTGATAACACTCTATAGACGATAACCAAGTTATTCCAAAACAGTAATATATATTTGTATGAAACGATTAGTCCTTACCATTGCGATGGTAATCGCTACGCTAGGAGGTGCCATGGCACAGTCCAAGACATCAGTCGCATACCACAATGCTGCACTTTATGTAAAGGGTAGCAATGGGTTCAAGCTTAAGGTGGCAAATACCTACACGCTCGATGGTGCAGGTTTTGTGCCCACGTTCGATACCAAGCAGGCTACGCTAGAGGGAACCCCCTTCTCTATTAGTCCTAGTGTACGGTTTTCCAATCTCCAGACAGAACTCTCGGGGAGCTTTAGTAAGCACTGGGGCTTTCAGTTTCACTTCAACTATGCTGGGAATAAGATTAGCCTACTCAATATGTTGCTCGACTATCAGTTGAGTGATAATCTAAAGCTGACTTTTGGGCAGATGAAGGTGCCTGGCCCAGCGAGTAAAAACTACAGTACAAGTAGCGCTATGGCTATGGATACGCCTATGGGACTATCCATGGCATCGTCTCGTCGTTTCGGTTTGGCGCTCTATAGTACCAGTGGCAGGCACTATGCAGCCTTAGGTGCCTATACATTTAACCTCAATGACTTCGTGGGAATAGGTCTGCCCAAGCGACCTGAGGTAGGAGTGGCAGGACGCTTCGCCTACAACGTAGTCAATAAGAGGCTTGAGAAGCTACAGCTAGGTGCCAATGCTTATTGGATGCGTATGACGAATGGCAATAGCGTTCGTACTGGTGCCATGGGTATAGAGACAGGTGCTATTGCTCCGAAGTTTGTCACCTATAATTATGCCAATACGAAGAGCCAACTTAATTATGGTGTGGAGCTTGCCTACCAGAATAAGAACTTCTTATTTACGGCGGAGGGTCTTGGAACCAACTTCTTCCGTGCTGAGAACCTTCCTACCCCTCAGTACGCTGGTTGGAATGTGCGTGCGAGCTATACGGTACTCGGCAATCCACGTAGCTATAAAGCAAGTAGCGGAGACTTTAGTGGTAGCCCTTATGATGGTGATCAGGCGCTAGAGCTTGGAGTGAGAGCATCGGGGCTTTATCTTAATGATCACGAAGGGACTGAAGCGCTTGCTGGTATGAGCTATGGTGCTTTTGCCAATTATTGGACAACGAAACACCTTTGCTTCTCTCTGCATGCTAATTATCTTGATCATCATAAAGACTTTCACGGTAGTTACTCAGTTGCCGGCGATAACTTCAAAGGAATAGATTTCGTTGTCGTACAAGGTCGAATCACTATAGTTTTCTGATGTCGCTACTGCAAGTAGATAATCTAAGCAAGAGCTTCGGGGTTCTGGAGCTCTTTAGTCACCTTACCTTTGTTATAGAGAAAGGGCAGAAGATTGGTCTTATCGCTCCTAATGGAGCGGGTAAGACTACTCTTCTCCGTATGCTGGTAGGCGAGGAGAGTATCGATAGTGGAGAGATTACCACGATGAGAGACCTTAAGCTGGCTTATCTGCCTCAAAAGAGTGACTTCTCGGGCTACCCCGATATCCTTTCTGCTAGTCTTAGTGGTATCGCTCCGAACCTTCAGGAGGTCATCTTGGAGTATGAGGCTGCTGTGGAGAGCGAAGATACGGATCGGCTGAACCGTGCTATCGCAGCTATGGATCAGCACGATGGCTGGCATATAGAACAGGAGCTACAGGCACTGCTGACGCAATTGGAACTGGGAGATCCTCATAGGAGTACGCAGGGATTATCGGGAGGGCAAACGAAGCGCATAGCATTAGCATCGGTGCTTCTTAGGAGTCCAGACCTATTTATCCTCGACGAGCCTACTAACCACCTAGACCCAAGTACCGTGGAGTGGCTGGAGGGTTATCTCTCGACCTCCAATGCGGGACTACTGATGGTGACGCACGATAGGTACTTCCTTGATCAGGTGTGCGATACCATAATGGAGCTAGACGATAAGCAGATATTCACGTATGAAGGGAATTATAGTCTCTATCTCCAGAAGCGCGCTGAACGTCTTGAGCAGATGGAGAGCGAACAAGCGACACTTCGGAATCGCTATCGGACAGAGTTGGATTGGATGCGCAGAATGCCGAAAGCACGTGGTACCAAAGCACGCTATCGGAAGGATGCCTTTGAGGAGCTCCAAGGACAGCTGCGGAATATCCCTATCCAGCAAGGGCCTCGCCTAGACAATGAGTCGGTATATATCGGAAAGAAGATATTTGAAGCCAGAGGGCTATCTAAGAGTTACGGTACCCTCGATGTGATTAAGGACTTCTCCTATAGTTTTGCACGTAGAGACAGAGTCGGTATTATTGGTCCTAATGGAGCTGGCAAGACCACTCTGATTCGTCTGATTATGCAGGAGCTGGAGCCTACTTCAGGGACTATCGAGGTGGGGGAGACCGTAAAGTTTGGCTACTTCTCGCAGTTGCCACCTGCTTTTCCCGAAGATAAGAAGGTTATAGAAGTCGTCACCGATATTGCCGAACGTATTGTAGGGCGCAGTGGGGCGGAGCATAGCGCTATGCAGCTCCTAACTAGATTCCTTTTCCCTCCGAAACGGCAGCAGGACTATGTGTCACTTCTGAGTGGTGGAGAGCGCCGTAGACTTCAGCTCTGTACGGTACTGATGCAGAAGCCTAACTTTCTTGTCCTTGACGAACCTACTAACGACTTAGATATACCTACGCTACAGGTGCTGGAGGAGTACCTAAGTCAGTTCGACGGGTGTTTGCTTGTCGTGTCGCACGATAGGTACTTCATGGATCGTATCACCGAACATCTGTTTGTGCTAGAAGGCGATGGAAAGGTGCGTGACTTCCCAGGTAATTATACCGACTACCGCAATTCCCCCAAGGAGGAGAAGGTAGTAGCTAAGTCTAAGACTGAGAAGACCGAGGCGCCGAAGCCACAACGCTCGGAGAGAGAAAGGAAGAAGCTCTCCTATAAAGAGCAAAGGGAGCTTGAGCAATTGACTGAACTTCTCCCCGAACTAGAGCTGAAGCTGAAAGCTATAGAGGATAAGATGAATAGCGGGACGGCATCCCCCGAGGAGCTGGTACGCCTTGGGGCATCGTATAGTGAGGTGAAGGATGAACTAGATCTTAGTGAACTTCGTTGGTTGGAACTATCGGAGATAGCACAGTAAGGTATCACGAGGGGACTTTGCTACCTCTCGTGCTACTGCATTGTACTATTGATATCGTAGACCTATGAAGATATTAGAGAATAGATTTATCCCTTTCGATGGCTTCTTGTGCCTTAATTTCTTCGGTATTATACTCGTAAGGAAGGGGTGGAAGCATGCGGTAGGAGCGGTGGATATCAACCATGAGCGAATACATACGGCTCAAATGAAAGAGATGGGGTATATCCTATTCTACGTGTGGTACTTTATCGAGTGGCTCGTCCGATTACCTTTCAAAGGGAATGCCTATCGTAATATTGAGAATGTTGCACGAAAAACCGTCTCAAATTATTGCGTATATCATTGATTATTAGTATCTTTATTGTGTAATTAAGGGGAGGATATAGTATTGATTTATAGCGACAATAGTTATGGGATTCAAGCAAACGAGCAACAATGCACCCTCATTTACTGAGGTGTTTACCGAATTGAGAAGTTCTAGAGCACGCAATGAGTTTCTAGAGCAAATTGACAAACTCATTGATTGGAGACCATTTCAAACGCTCATAAATAAAAAGCTAAATAAGAGAGCTGAAGCGAAAGGCGAA
>NZ_KB904314.1 GCF_000379925.1 Porphyromonas levii DSM 23370
CTGCGACTCTTCTCCTCGAATAAAGAGATTAGAAAACTAGCGGTGTAGCAAAAAGGAGAGGGAGAGGAGAGGGAAACAAACAATTGGAAACATTCAGTAGCGAGCTAACCAAATAGCCCGCTGGCAATCTCGTGTCCCAAAGTGTACCCATTTACAATAATTGTGGTATTCAGTAGCTTATAAATAGATAAAAAAGACAAAGACCAATCTCCAAAACAGCCAAACACCTCCCAAAATACAGCAAAGAGCACCCCAAAGTACCCCCAAATACTACCCCCCAACAGCGCCGATCTATACTTTGCGCAATCTAGGTCGCGCGAGCGGGGAAATTTATCTCTAGGAATAAAAATATTTATTCCTAGAGATAAATGTTTTTATTTGTGCAGAAAAGTAAATTTATTCCTAGGAACTATTCGGGGAAAGAGTATTAGGGTGAGGATTGAAGGTAAGTAAATGGAAATGAGAGGGATTTGCGCCATATCTCGGTGGTTTGCTCAGAGGGGTAAAGTGCAGAAGATGTGGATTTGTGCAGAAGTTCCGTTACCAAATCGTTAGTTCATTCCTCGAATGGTAACGAAGAGGCAGGAGAAGGTAACTGACAGAAGAGTGTTCGGTAACTCACCTTTCTGTTATTACGGTGCTTATGCTTTGTATCACAATGTCTTGCGTAGCTGAAAACGCTTCGGTAACGGGTAACTTTGCCCATAAAAAAAGAAGCGTATGCAAACAGACAAATTCAAGGTGTTGCTCTACCTCAAAAAGAGCGGATTGGACAAGTCGGGACTAGCTCCGATAATGGGGCGCATAACCTACGGGCGAACCATCGCCCAATTCAGTTGTAAACTCTCGTGCGACCCCAAGTTGTGGAATGCTCGTGAGAGCAGGTTGAACGGCAAGAGCCGTGAAGCGGTGGCAACGAATGGCAAGTTGGAACGCTTGCTTCTCTCGGTGCAGTCGGCTTATCGACTCCTTTGCGAGCGAGGTGCGGTATTTACGGCAACAGACATCAAGGAGCAGTTCCAAGGGAGTATGCAAAGCCAAACAACTTTCTTGGAGAGATACGACCGAATGGTCGAAGAGATGGAGCAAAAGGTGGGCACCGAAATAAAGGCTACGACTATGAGTGGTTACTATACTATCCGTAAGCATTTGCAAGTCTTTATTGGTGAGAAGTACCATACGGCAGACATTCCTTTCAGACAGATAGAAGAAGATTTCTTGGAAAGTCTTCAACGCTACTCTATTGGAGTATTGGGACATTCGCTAGCCTATTATCGCAAGATGGCATTGGTGGTAAAGAAAGTCTGCCGTTTGGCGTATCGTGAAGGCTTGACAGAGCGACAACTATTTGCGCACGTAGAGATAGAGCGAGGAGAGAACAAACTACCTCGGGCTTTGGATAGGGCTTCATTGGATAAGTTGCGGGGCTTGACCTTTGAGCCGTATGAAGTGGAATTGGCGACCGCTTGCAATCTCTTTCTCTTCTCCTGTTATACGGGTGTTGCCTATTGTGATATGGTCGCTCTGAATCGGGAACACCTCTTTACGGATGATGAGGGGGCGTTGTGGCTGAAGTTTCGCAGACAAAAGACCAATACCCTTTGCCGTGTGAAACTCCTATCCGAAGCAGTGCGTTTGATAGAACAGTATCAATCGGAGGAACGTAGTACGCTCTTTGCTCCCATAGCCTATTCGGCTTACCTTATTCAGCTCAAAGCCCTGCAACTTCGGGCAGGTATCTCCATCCCCCTTTCGGCACACGTTGGTCGCCACACTTTTGCGACCTTGATTACTTTGGAACGTGGCGTTCCCATCGAAACGGTGAGCCGAATGTTGGGGCATAGCAATATCCAAACGACCGAGCGATATGCCCACGTTACCCCGAAGAAACTCTTCGATGAGTTCGAGCGGTTTCTCTCTTTCACTGAAAACCTAACCTTAACCCTATAAGAGCTATGCGCAGTACATTCAAAATACTATTCTATATCAATAAGAGCAAGACCAAAGCGGACGGTACAACGGCAATCCTTTGCCGTATCACCATTGACGGAGCGAACGTAGTGATAACCACAGGCGAAAGCACGAATCCTCACGATTGGAGCGTGAAACGAGGAGAAACAACGGACAAGAAGACCAACCAACACCTGCAAACCTTTCGGGAGGAAGTCGAGCAAGGGTACAATACCTTGCTCTATAAATATGGAGCGGTGAGTGCCGAGCTTCTGAAGAACTACTTGCAAGGCATCGGGAGGACTCCGACGACTCTTCTCGCTCTTAGTTCGGAGGAACTCAAAGCCCAACGAGAAAACAAGAGCGAAGGAACGTACAGCAACAATCGGTGTTCGGACAGACAGCTTAACACCTTTGTGCGAAGTCGTGGCGAGGAGGATGTTCCCTTAACGGCTCTTATGATAGACTTCTTTGATGATTACCGTTTCCATTTGAAGAAGGAGGGCTATGCCCCTGCAACGATAAACAGGCATTTGTGTTGGTTGAGTCGGCTGATGTATCGAGCCGTCAGTCAGGGTACAATACGCTTCAATCCTTTTGAAGAGGTGAAGTACGAAGTCGTGGAGCGCAAGCCTCGTTTCCTGAGCAAAGGCGATGTGGCAAAGCTCTTGGCATTCCCGTTACAGGACGAAGGGGCAGAATTGAGCCGAAGAATGTTTCTTTTCTCGGTCTTTACGGGTTTGGCATTTGCCGACTTGCAGAGCCTGCGAGCTTCGCAAATCGAAACGAACAGCGAGGGAAAACGGTATATCCGCAAGGCAAGACAGAAAACGGAGGTGGAGAGTTTGATACCCCTGCATCCGATAGCGGAGCAGATACTTTCACTTTACACGAAAGAGAATAGCAAAGGAGATTACAAGATATTTCCCGATACGATGAGCAAGGGCAAACTACTGACCCATCTCAAAGCCGTGGGCTTGGCCTGTGGCATTCGCACTCCGCTGGGCTACCACGTTGGACGACACAGTTTCGGCACACTGACTTTGGAGGCAGGCATTCCGATAGAGAGTATCGCCAAGATGATGGGGCACGCCTCCATCTCGAGCACGCAAATCTACGCTCAAATCACAGACCAAAAGATTTCAAAGGATATGGAGAGGTTGATGTAACAAAGAGAGCAGATAACTTGAATATAAAAAAGAGTTTGTTCCTCATTAATGGAGCAAACTCTTTCTCTTTATAGATTCATTTTAAGTATTGGAAAAGGGCTTGTCAGTGGTGCAGATCGTTATGGTCATACCCTTTTGTTTTTAATGCTCTTTTCCTCGAACTCACCAACAGCCCCCTCATTAGTTTAGTGTAGGAGAATTAACGTGATGCTATAGCTTCTTCAATCCAATCTTCAAGATTATCTTTAATTTCATTATAAGTATCATTAGGATTGGGGTTATAGCATTTTACAACACTTGAAAGTTTGGTACCATCATCGAATTCAAATTGATCAAAAGGGTTCTTTCCTTTTGAAGATTTTCCCGTTCTTGGGTCTTTTAGATTATGTATATAAACCCCGACTAATCCCTTACCAAGTTCCCAAGCTTTTTCGATTTCATATCGTACCCATTTTCTATTAGCCGTTTCTTCTCCTACCAATACGACAACACAACTTTTGTATCTAAGGTTATCGTCAATCCATTTTTTTATTGAAGCTTCTCCGCCTCTTTTAACGCTTTCCCATTCATTTGCAGAAACGGGTTTATTATCTTCCAATGCACCAATGTTTCGAATTTGTTGAACTCTAAAAACATCATTTTCATAGTGAAAACTGTAAAATACTTGTCTTTTTGCCATAATTATATATTTTGTAAGATATCAATTGCAGTTAATGTATTGCTTATCACATTATCTTTTGTGGAATTGTCTTTTCCAAGCTCTATAATTGCATTATATAAACTGTTATTATTGGGATAATAGCTTTGTAATTCGTTTATAACTCTATCCCATAAAGATTTAGAAACATAGCCAGTTGCTCCTATTGGAATCGGAATAACATTGTGCTTTAAACAAATTTCAAATTCTTCCTCCATACCATTTGAGTTAACAATATTTTCTCCAACCTTTTTATTCCCAAAAACAAAGATTGCGATACCAGCTTTTGAGATCATTTCGTTCCTGTAATCCGTCCACACTTTGGAAATGCTTTGCCCTCCCGATTGTATCTGCGGGAAAGGGCGCAAAACCAGTAAATCATCCAAACTTCTATAATTTGAGTTTAGTTTAAAATCTAAAGCTCCATTAATAACGATACTTCCGATACCTAAACCAAAGCCTGAAATGATTTTATACTCTTTTTCTGCTAATTTGTAACTCAAAGAATGAATAAGACCTTTGGCTGTTTCTTCCGTATATGGAGCATAGTTGTGAGCTGCGCCCGAAATAAAAATATTTTTCCTTTTTAGTCTCTTCTCAATTTCCAAGAGTATTGCAGTTATGTCAGAATACTCTTTTACCATTATTGCACGAATACCATATCGAATTAAATCCTCAATTTTCAATTCTTGCTTGATTTTAGCATACAAATAATCTTCTTTATTTTGCTCGGAAGTTTTTGTAGTATCCTGAAAATCTAACTCTTGTACTTCCTTGAAGAAGCAATAATGAGTAGGAGTGTTGTCTTTTAGTAAAATTTTTATTCTCCCTAAAATGTATTCCAAATTCGGGTCATCAAAACTAAATCCTATAAATAAGAACGTCTTTGATAATAAATCACCTCTTAATGCAGTGGAGAACAATTCTTTCTTGTCATTATATGTTTCATAGTCATCTTTTGTCAAAACAGCTTCATCTGGTGAATTTTTATCTCCGTGCATTTTGTAAACGATAGCATCCTTTTTCTTGATATTTCTTGAAAAGTCTTCTTGTCTAATTTTTATTTCTACAGTCTTTCCTTCGCTCTCTAATGTTCTTTCTATAAGTTGGTCATAATTAGTCGTCCAAAATGTATCGATACCAATACGGGATAAGATCTTATGATTTTCACTTCCTACTTTGAGTGTGCTAAACTCGTTGATAATCTTGTTATTTATCTTACTACGTTTAAATTTATTGAAATGATACTGTGCTACAGAAATTAAATCATGTTCCTTTTCAATATCCAAATTTAATTCGGTCGCTAAGTCCCTCAGCAACTCTTTCCAGTTTACAAAACCTGCAGAAGCAGACAACCCTGCTCCTGCAAAAATTGCAGCATCACCACTATTTATTTCAGCTATATAATCTCTAATGAATTGTTTTTGTTGGTCTGTAAATTCCATAATCATTTGTTTAGCCATATTAGTAAGTCTTCAAATGTTCCATCAGGGTAACGAATGTAGTACTCGTTATTTTTTAATGAATCTTTCTCAATTCTTGGATAGATTTGTAGATATTCATTACCATTCCATACACCACTATTTTCAGCCAAAGGGAGTAATGCAATCTTTCTACTTGATAGCTTATAGATATCTCCAATGCCTACTTCCCAATTACACCATTTAGATGTAATTGCAGAATTAGTTGCTAATAGTACAAACTTATCATTTCTATAAATCTGACGTTTAATTTTTTGTGCTGTTATACCATTTGTTTTTTCAGGCATTGTTTCATCCGCCCAATCTACATAAATTGAAATACCCAAATTCTCAAAAAAAGTCTTTGCCTGAACAACCAATGCTTTATCATGGTGAGAATGTGATAAAAAAATACTTGTTTTTGATGTGCTTTGGGAAAACATTCTACTCTCATTTAAAGTAGTATATCCTTTGCTATTTGCTTTTTTGTAGGCAATTGCTTGAAATTCCTGTTTTGTAAAAATCGACATTATTCAATACGGTTTCCTCCTTTGTATTCTCTCTCGAAGTCGGAGGATTTCGCTCACGGGAGAGATTTCTTGAACCAATAACGCAAATGTACTTGATTTATTGTGAAAAGATAGCGAGTAATCAGCAAAAAGATACCGAGCGATGGCGAGATTGCTCGGTATCTTTTGGATGACCATTCGGCAGGTTCTTTCTGTATGGTTGCCAAACGGCAGGAAAATGCTTCTTGCGAATGCTTTATCTCTGATAGTTCTCTTGCAATAGTTGGTTTATGTCGGAGAGTCGGTAAAGTATCTTGCCTGCGATTTGGGTGTAGGGGATAATGCTCTTGTCCCGATAGTCCTGCAAGGTGCGAGGCAGGGCAATCGCATTTGAAATGCTGTATTGACACTCTTTCATAAATGTCATTTAAAGCCTTGAAATTCAATGTAATATCCTTGTTTATGTCGCAAATTATTGGTATCTTTATGTCTGATAATCAATAGTTTAACTCATATAACAAAGGATTTATGGACTCTCTTTTTAAGGCACTTACAACTATTCCCGACTCTCGCAAGGGAAACCACTTGATTTATCCGCTTGACTATATTCTTCTTATTGTATTTACAGTGGTTATGGCCGGATTTAATGCTTGGTCTGAAGTCGAGCTTTACGCCCAAATTTATGTCTCATCCGATATTCTGCGTGATGGCGGTTACCGTGATCCCTTGAGACTCCTGCGTCAGCTTGTATACACCAATCATCTTGCGGGATGAAATCCGCAAGATATGGGCGACGGGGTTATTTTTCTCTTTGAAAATTTGAAAGAAAACTGGAAATCCATTATAATTGAGCGAATTATCCACTAAACGCTTAATTACGCAATGGATACCAGTTTTCTACGACATGTATATGGGCTTCTTGGAGTCAAATGTACTGCTACACACTACAAAACTAACAAAATAGTTTTAG
>NZ_KB904315.1 GCF_000379925.1 Porphyromonas levii DSM 23370
AATAACCCCGTCGCCCATATCTTGCGGATTTCATCCCGCAAGATGATTGGTGTATACAAGCTGACGCAGGAGTCTCAAGGGATCACGGTAACCGCAATCACGCAGAATATCGGATGAGGCTTAATTTTATGGGCAAAATTACCCGTTATCAAAGCGTTCTTTGATAAGCAAAACATTGTGAAACAGACAGGAAGAAACCGAATGAGAAAAAATCTTCCAATAATCGTTACCTCAGTTTGTTCGGGAAACAACAGGATAACGGTTTGGTAACTGAAAGGTCTCAATATCCCATACTGTTTTGCCTATCCCTATCTGTTGCAGAATATAGAAAAACGACTAATTCACAACCGGTTACCATGTTTCTACCAATATTCCTCTTACGTCTGCTTATGCTTGTATTTACCACACGGCTCGTCATACTTTTGCGACCCTTTGTCTTACTAAAGGTGTACCAATGGAATCTGTATCAAAGATGCTTGGACACACCAATATTAAGACTACTCAAATTTATGGTCGTATCACAAACAAGAAGATTGAGAAGGATATGATGGAACTTGCGGATAAGATTGGCGACTTTTCATTGAACAATGTACCACCTTTAGAGGCTGCAACAAGATGAATACGAATGTAGAGATTGATGTAATTCAAAGTAAAATCTTTGATGTGAGAGGACAGAGGGTAATGCTTGATTATCACCTAGCAGAGCTTTACGAAGTACAAACCAAGGTGTTAAAGCAAGCGGTTAAACGAAATATTGAGAGATTTCCAGAGGACTTTATGTTTGTACTCTCAGAATATGAGTTTTCTCAACTGGTCACAAATTGTGACCGGTTCCCAGAAGCTCTAAAACACAGCTCTGTTTTGCCGATGGTTTTCACGGAGCATGGCGTAGCAATGCTATCATCTGTATTGCGTAGTCAAAGAGCGATTGATATGAATATAGCCATCATTAGAGCATTTGTGGCATTGAGACAAATGGCGATAGGTTATGAAGAACTAAAACGAAGAATTGATGAGCTGGAGCTATCCACAAACTCTCACTTTAGCGAGCTTTACAAGGTGCTGACTCAGCTCTTTGAACAGAAGTCTAAGCCTCGTAAGGCAATAGGATATGTAACAACAGATAATGATGAATGAATTATGAGACAGAAGAGACAACTATCGTATTTCCTTTTGAAGCTGGAGGAGTATTTGAGCAACTATCACCCTTACAAGTTGCAGGACAAAGCTTTTACCAATGCTCGAGCTGATGAGGCTCTGACGGTCTATCTTGAGGCTGTTGAGCAAGGGTATGACCACCTGCAAGCTGAAGAGCTGGCTTCCGAAACCCTTTACAGAGAATTGCACTTCTCAGCTTACGATACTATTCGTATGGTGTTAGAGAAAGAATTTGAGACTGAACTCCCCGAACCATTACCAGAAAAGCTGACACCCATCCTACTCGGTAGCCAGGCAATAAGGGAGGTGTTACAGAAGTATGACCTCAATGACGAGTTTGACGGAACTCCAGAGTATGAATTGCTCTACACCGAACTAACTGGTACCATCGCTTTACTGATTGAGAAGAATAAGCTCCCAACAGTAGAAATGTAGCGTGCGATACATCATTAACCTGTGGAGCTTCTATTAGTTTCAAAAGCTAAGATGTTCAAGCCGCGTCACACGCCAATGAACCAGCTCTTGTCTTTGTGACACCTCTTTATCTTGTCCGCTCTTGAAACCCAAATAGAAGCTCCAGTTATGAATAAGAACATTATTAATAGAGACCCGCACGAGCCAGCTTTCCTTCCTTTTGAGAAGGCAACTCCCCAAGCTCCAGTAGAGCCAGAATTGACCAAGTCACAGTTCATCCGTTGTCGACTTCGACAGCTCTTTTACGTTGCTCTCATTGCCGGCATCCTCTATGGTGGCTACCGACTCCTTGTCAAGATACTTACGCCCGAAGTTCTGACCATCATCGGTATCATCGTAAGCTTCCTTATCCTCCGCTGGGTAGTCCGCATCGTCCTCCGCATAGCTTTCACCATCCTCAGCTTCATCTTTTGGTTCATCATTATTTGTGCCCTCCTCTTTGTTGTCCTTTAAAATAATGAAGATATCACCTTGAAATAATCAGTATCTTAGCGATGTGTAGAACCTGCCAAGCCTCTCACTGACGCTCAAATTGGCAGGTCGTTTTGTATGTACTTGAGCAAAGACTAGCACAGCCCAAAGTACATATGTCCTAGCAACCTTCAAGAAGCTCACGACCAAGCCGTCAAGGCAGTAGAGCGACAAAGAGAGCAGGAACAGCAGAAGAAAAGACGACTCAAAGCAGTAGAAGCCGAAGCACTCTTTAGAGAGCAAAAGAGCCAATTCTTTGGCATCGCTTTCACAGACGGTACCATTCAAGTACGAGTGTTAGAAAGTGTACAAGAATACGTAGAGGAAGGTACTTCCATGCACCACTGTCTCTTTCTTTGCTAGCGAATACCACCTCAAGCCCAATTCCCTTATCCTTTCTGCTACTATAAATGGCAAACGAATAGAAACCATTGAACTCGATCTTGAGACTCTTAAAGTCATTCAAAGCCGTGGCATCTGTAACTCCACTACCGAGTACCACGACCAAATCCTACAACTTGTCCAGCAAAATAGCCACCTCATCGTACAGCGACTAAAAGTTGGTTGCTCACTCTCAGCAAATGTCGATTGAGGCAAACTTCCCAATCTCTCTTTGGAGGTTAATAAGGCTATAAAAATCCATATAGTATCATTGCTGTCCGATAAAGCTTTTTAGTTAGAAATTAAAGTAAAGGGCTTTATTGGACATGAATGTTATTATTTATATTCTCCAAGAGTCTTTTTTCAAATCGCTCTAAATCAATACCTCCTTTTATATAATTCATTGGTATTCGTGTCCTAAAGTCACCATCTAAACAGAACTCATTTTCTTGATGGGCACTATCATAAATCTCTACTAAGTGTTCTACATGATCACCTATGTCAGTGTTGAATTTCATATATTCAGCCACACTTTCAATGTTTTCAATTTTAAGTCTGTCTTCTCCTTTGTATTTAGTCATATCTATTGAACATAAGGCAAAGCAAGCACGCTTTTCGTGAGCTTTTAATGTCTGATTTCTTGAAATCCTTATTGGGGTTTCTTCTTTCCATTTTGATTTAACCTCAATGTAATAAACTGGATTCCCATTGACATAAACTACAAGGTCTTGACCATCTTGTTCGTTTACCACATTTGCTTTTAAGTGTTCCTTTAATCTTTTCTGCAACACATCTTCCAAGTGATTCCCAATTTGCATTTTAAATTGTAGATCGAGTTTCTCTTGCTGTTGAGTCTGCCATGCCTCTTCAGCCAATCTTATCAATTCACAGGGATCTGAATGTCCAGCTATTTCCGCTAACTTTTTTATTACAGTATCAGTCTGACTTAAAATAGTGAAGGATGCTTCTTGGTCTGCCAACTGAGCCAATATCGCCGATTTATTTCTTGATGTTGCTGGATATAGCTTTTCATTGTTTTCCTGCTCAGAATTAAAACTCCTAATGATGTCTATAATATCACTTTTAAAAGGGTTATCTTTCATGTCAATTTCATTTCCAGATTCCCCAAAGAACCGCTTCTCTATCTTAGACGTCAAATCCAAAGCTTCGATAGTATCCAAATCATTGTGAATATTTTCAATTGACGCAATTAACGAATGTGCTAGTTCGTTTCTTATTGGATTTTCTGGCTCAACTATCTTGTCGTATAAATCCTTTACAGACTCTGGTATTTTATCATCCCTTTTAAGATTGCTTATCTTTTTTAGTTGGTAAAGTTGATTTGGAAAAATCTGATATTCCCAAAATATCCTTTTTATTTCCGCATACTTGAAAGCCTCTTTTAAAATAGTGACTAGTTCGGTTAAATGTTCTTCTGTCCATTTACAGTCTTTATTACTAATGTCATTCAAAAACACTCTGAATAAATCGTTTTGTCCTTTTCTGGTATCTAAATTGTTTCCTTCCTCCTTTGAAATATTAGGAAGAATAATCGGTTCTGAAGCTAAATCATAATACTCTTCAATCAGTTTTGTCACTTGCACAGGACCACTTGTTGAATCTTCACGTGGGATAATCCTAGCATACTGAATCAAATATTTTAAGTATCCTTCAGGCAGATCTTTTGAACGTGTATTATCCTTTATATGTTCATCTAATGAAGCATTGATAAACTCCATGTATTTTTTTCTGTCAAAGTCTGAAAACTCCAAACCTTCAAGTAAAAAATCAGGATTAATTTGGCTATTAGTTATTTCTGGATTAATCGCATTTGCTATATCAAAGAGTTCTTCAGGCAATTCAATAGTTTTTTTTAACTCTATTTGCTTCCTAAATTGACCTTTAATATTGGGTAGTAATTTATTATTTGCGAACAATTCTCCCTTCCCTTTACGAATCATTTCATTATACAATAGAATTAAATCTTCCTTCTTGAATGATTCAATTTTTCCCTTCTCCGATAGCCGTTCAGCAATGTCATTAAATTCAATCCATTCTGTGCCTTGGATATCCCAATCATCTACTAGTTTTGTCCAACTTCGTATGAGGTCTAACTTAGGAATCTTTTCATATAACACACTAACAACGTTGTAGATGGCCTCCAGCGTGGGTTCATCTACTTCATGTATTATATTATTTTTAAGAAAAGATACGTCTTGTGTCGATAGTCGACCGGTTGGCGTTTCAACAAGCGGAAGAGTCTTAAAGCTATAAGTCCACTCTTCTTTGATTTTTTTAAAGTATTCGTTTAGCTCTTCATTGTCAGAATTAACTGGAAAATTGACTTGAGAAAGTAGGTGAGGATTTTGGATTTGCGAAAGATTCCGATTAAGAAAAGAGTTAATGGAATCAAATGCCTCTTTCATAAGCTTCTGATTGATTAATTCTTCCGCCTCGTTTTTTCATTTTGTGAATTAAGATGTAAGCCGTCTCTCGGTTCAGTAGGATGAAAGTTTTTTGAATGAATTATATAGTTAATCCCCAAATGCTCTGTACCAATTAATGGGTAAAACAAAAAAAGTCGTGGCAGAGTGTCTTGCAAATTCACTGCTTCTCCAATGCTTCCATCAGCAGGTGAATTACTTTCAATGGGTAAAACAATGGCTAATCTATCAGTTTTAAGGTAGTTAATCCTTCTCTCCTTGTCATTTATCTGTATTACTCTCGTGTAAAAATCTCCGTTGTCTATTTCAGCTTCTTTATTGAGGTAAGTTGTTGTTACACCTTCATTATCTGTAACAGTCACTTTCTTTAACCTGTCATTAAAAACCATCACATAGGGCAAAATCACATTGAGTGACTTGGTTGCATCAAGTGCTCTTGTTTTATTGAGTTCATTGTTAAAGCTGAATTTAAAAACAGTTTTTGGCAACTCGTCAAAAGCCGGTTCCTTCTTCAGTAATTCTTCTACTTGAGCTCTTAGATTTTTTATTTCATCACATAATTTCTCCCAATCTTGCGTGCTACGATCTATTTTTAAGTTGCTGAATTTTATGTGTCCTGAACCTTCTTCAGTTTCATCTTGAATAGCAGCACTTACTTCCACTATGTCACCAAAAGAGTGTGATGTCATAAAGCCTGTTCCGTACTGTCCTATAGGATCACCTTCTTCTCTTTCTTCTTTCTTTTCCGTAAGAGTTTTTGAACTCACTTGTGTAAATAAACAATCTAAAGTGTGCATTGTAAATGGCTCCCCATTATGAGAAAAAACCAATTCTTCTTCTCGTAACTCTATCTCAATTTCACAGGAAGGACTTAAATCCACCGCATTCTGGAATAGTTCCCAAATAGCTCTTTTGGCATGGTTAGGTCCAATTTTCTTTATGCCCTGAATAATCTTATCTGCGTGTTGCTTTAAGTCATTACGTTGAGTTTGTTCTCTATAAATAGCAGCTTTTGATACTTTTGCCTCCATAAAAATAACTTAGTTGATAGTGGTACAGTCTCTGAAACAGAAAGTTAACTTCTAATTAACACAACAAAGATACTGCTTTCCTACATATTACTACGCACATTCTATATTTTTCGAACAGCAACGATAGAATAAAAATCAAGGCGACTGGCTATCACAGTTAGTCGCCTTATTGGTTGACAATTTAAAAATCACCTATTCACTCAAACTATAAAGAAACCGTTTATTTAGTACGCTTATTATTGAAATCAAAGGAGAGCTGCTGGAGCTGACCATGGTTGTCCTCGATGTAGATATCGATAAGTTGACGGTCAGTGGAGCGTGAGGTGTAGTAGAGCCTAAAGGACTTACTCTCCAGCGGATAGCGGTCGTTCGGCTCAAAGACCACTCCGTCAAGTCGCAGTTCGCCCTCACCTTCGGGCTGAAAGTAGCGGATGGTGTAGCGAGTATCCGAAAAGTCACCCTTCGACTTGAGAAGACACCGTATCTCAGCTGTCTCACCTACTGCAATCTCCTTGCGTACTGGCATCGTCTCCACCTCAAAGGGGAAAACCGTTTGTACATCCAAAGTGCGGTCACAACTGCTAAGGCAAAACCCAGCCAGCATGAGCACCCCAGGGCAATCGCATTTGAAATGCTGTATCTACATTCTTTCATAAATGTCATTTAAAGCCTTGAAATTCGATGTAATATCCTTGTTTATATCGCAAATTATTAGTATCTTTATATCTGATAATCAATAGTTTAACTCATATAAC
>NZ_KB904316.1 GCF_000379925.1 Porphyromonas levii DSM 23370
TGGGTGGTGTATCGCCACGACTTCCCCATATACTCCCCACTCGTGTCGGTGCTTGTGTAGGTGTCGCCTATGTGGCGAGCTTTGGCGGTGTTGCCCTGCCACTCGCTCTCGGGTAGCTTATTGGGGGCTGGGGCACCAGGGTAGAACCAATTGCTCACCTCTCCATCCACTTGCTCTTGTAGGTTGCNAAGCCTCTTATTGGCTTCTGTAATAAGGGCTGTGAGGGTGGCGTTGTCGCTCGCTCCACTCTGCCGTAGTCGTTCAAGCTCGTTAGCTAGTGCCTTTCGGGCTTCTGCCTCGCTCTTTATGCTTTGATTGGTGGTCTCTATCTGCTCCTGGGTATCCTCTGGTGCTGGTGTCCAGTCGGTGTCAATGGTGCCTCGCTCTAGCTTTGCATGTGATAGGGTTATTTTTCTTCTCCAATCCCAAGAAATAGTGGATAGGAGGTAGATAGCACTGAATGGTTTTCTTACTTTGAAATGATAGATGCATCGCTTCCCTTCTTTATTATCAAAAGACCCTCTGCTTTGATGTACATATTTCCAAACAGATGTATTGCTAGCAGAAGGCATAAAGGTGTACAAATTAGGAGTAGCTTTCTGCTTGCCATCCTCTACCTCACCCACCTCTTCTGCTACGAAAGTAAATGTGTACTCCCCTGCTGGCAATGTCTCGCTTGTATCCCACTTAAGGAGGTCGTAAGTAGTTTTTGCTTTTTCGCTTACACGTAGTAGGTTGCGTCCACCTACCTTAATATTATCCACCTTAGCGTCTACTTTATCTATGGCTTTGTTAACTTCTTCGGTAGTGCCATTGGCACGCCTAAAGCTGATTTGGTCGGAGATGATTTCGCCTGTTTGGAGGTTGATTGTCATATTGCCATTGGCACTGGAGATGGCGTCAACGACCATCTGACCAGGGCTGACCATTGTGAAGCCGTAGAGACGATTGTAGGCACGATCGCCATCCGTGACGCTGGAGAGCGTACCGACGAGCAGATGGTAATGCGTAGTTGCCTCAAAAGGCAAAGGGTCGGGAGAAAGGAGGTAGTTACCTCCCTTGCCCTTACGCTCCACTTTAGCATAAATATAGTAGCTCTGCTCCGTGTCGGTGAGAGCAGGCGAAGTGTAGCGAGCGACTGACCAGTAGCGATAGTCGGTAGACTTTCGGGCGTTGGTGACGCTCGTTATCCCAATGCTCTGATGACGGATAAACGCATTAGGAATCATCACCCGCATACTCTGAGTGTCGTAATTGACAGCAACATTTGTTGACGTCATTGAGCCATACCGCTCTACGAAGTCAAACTGTGTTGCCTGACTGCCAATCAAAACCCCCATCGTCTCCACCACGCTGGGCTTAATCCGCTTAGAGAAGCCCTCAATCCCCTCCACGGCCTTTTCCACCATACCGATATGCTCTAGTGCTTGGCGATAATCTTGTCGCTGTGAGCGTTGCTGAGACCTCTGCTCTTGTTTGCGAAGTATACTCTCTGCCGCAAGCTTACCCAGCTGGTTCCCAATATAACCACCCTCAGAGGCGTTGGTGAGCGTAAGCTCCGCCGCAAAAGGTCTATCAATAGGGTGCTGTATCGCCACAACGCGTATCTTCTCACCCTTAGGGAAGATATCCGGGTCGCTAAATAAAATATAGCTCCCAGGCACTACCTTACCTCCAATTTCCAGCCACTTAGCATGAGTATAAGAGGGGTCGAGCTTGCCATCGAACTTGAAGCGAGAGGTCTCCAGCTTATGTAGGAATTTGCACCCCTCATGAAATAGCTCCATTGATGCCTTCTCTGTATAAGTTGGAGGGAGTGAAATACCGTAAATTGCATACCTATCTCCCACGGCTGGCATATATATACCGCCTGGCATTGTGAACCCGTCCTGTTCAGATGGAACCAGCTGGAAGCGTCTCTCCTCATGCTTGTAGCCCGTGAGGGCATCCTTAGTTTGTGCTATTTCGAACTCCCGACCCTGCAACATACCAGAGAGAAACACCACCATTGCCTTTTCTCCGGGTATGCGGTAATCATTAAAATTGAGGGCTTCAGGAATTGAATCGTCAAAGAAGTCCACAAAGCCCTTTGGAGTTGTCTCTGCCTTAGAGACTGCCCCCTCTCTACAAGGGTAAATCTCCGTCCCGTCAAAGCTCTCCTCTGCAAGAGATGTACCGTAATATTTACCCTTGATGAAAGATCCAGTCTCGTCTGTGCTATAAGTCGTGCCTTCGTATTCAAAAGTTGCCGATTTGGGGAGTTGTAAGGTCATCGCTCCATAAGTAGACGGGTTGATATTGCGACTACTACCCTCTACGAAGAGTCGCCCGATCCTCTGTGTGTCAGTGTCACTCCGTACACCTACACCTGGCAAGAAGCCTTTCCCCATACCATAGGAGAGCGGTAGAGGGTTGTCCTTATTGAGCTCCAGCTTGCGGAGATGTATAGTCTTACCCTCCACGCGAAACTCGGTCTGATACTCCTCACATACCCTACGGATAGCATCCCAGCAGTATTCGTGCTTAAATGCCAAGGTCTTCACCGCACCATCCACCACATCTCCAACCTGCCAATCGCTACCCATTGACTTAGCGACAAAGCGGACAAAGTCAATTGGCTTCCCCGTCAACACAAAGCTCAGCACAGGCTTCTCCTGCCCTGCATCCTTTATCTTGACCATCTTGAGAGCTTCCTCCTCTCCGTGCATCATACCACTGTGTACGTAATGCTCTGTATTTTCTTTTCGACATTCAAGTGGATAAAACAGAGTGTAGGTATAGCCCTCCACTTTCACGGTAGAGCCTAATGGTAGTGTGATAGGAGTCTCACACTTTATTGTAAACTCAAAGCGGTTGCCTTCGCTTACGGAGCGATATACATTACTGCTCTCCTCGACCTCGATGGGCATTGTAGTGCCTGATGGAGTCAAAAAATCTAGTATCATTTGTGTACTGTTTGGAAGTGTATAGTAAACTTGATGAAACACTTGCTTCTCTCTTGGAATGGTGCCAATTTTGATGTCTCATCCATGTGTGTATAGTAAACTCGGTTAGCGGTTCCTGCGACATTGAGAAGACGACTACCTGATTTATCGATAGCTTTCCAGAGTGAAGAGAGGTTGCCCTTGAGTCCCTTTGTAGAAGTCGCTATCATCGTACACTCAATTGCAATGCTCTTACTTGGGACCACCTCTGTAGGTCTCTTGAGAGCATATGGCAGTAGAGCTGTATCGTATGCTTTCTGCACGACAATTCCATAGGCGGATAGATCCACGCCATCCAGTGTGATGTAGCACTTTCTAGTCTCCGCCTCTATCGGAAAGGCTAAACCCCTATAGAGAGCAGGCAGTGACCTCTGTTCAAACTCCACTCCAAGGATACCACAGCCTGGAGCATTATCCACCAAACCGCCTATGTGATTGTAGCCCGTAAATCGTAAAGGGGCGAGTTGGTATACCTGGCCCAACTGCCCTAGATAAAACTCCACCGAACGGGGCTCAAAAAGTGATCGCACGAGCTTTAGTCGATCTGCATTCGGGCGCAATATGGCGAACTCCATTGTAATCCTTTTGGGTTCATACTCTGGCGGAGAAATCAGGTCAGCATCTCGTAGGGTCACCTCATGCCAATCTGTATAGTCAGGCTCCTTCCGGGTGGGAAATGACCATATACTATAGTCGCTCCCTCGATGTAGGTAGATGCCTTTTTCGTCTAATATATTGGTGCCAATCTTATTCATTTCTTTAATTTGGTGCCTTCAGTTCGTATAATTCTGATGTCCGACTTGATGTCTGCTAGTGCAGACAAAAAAGCAGTGTTACGGGCGATAGTCTGCACCTCGCTGAATATTGCACGCATCACGTTGAGTCGCTCCACCGACATCGTACGCTCTACCTCCATAATGGAGACTATAGTACCTACCTTCTCGACCACTAGAGTCATCTGACCATTAAACTTAGTGATGTCATCTTGTGACGCTCTTGCGATACCTCTTGCCGCTGCCTGCCTGCGTGTATCTGTTGCTTCAAAAGCCTTAATACCCTGCTTCGCTAGCTCCTGCCTTGCTAGATCCATATCCCGGCCAAAGGCCTCAACACCCTCCTTGTAAGTTTTGCTGAACCAAATGATATCGTCTACTATAGAGCCATCACCACTCTCACCATATGAGGCAGTCATTCGCTCCTCCAGCTGGTCAAAGAGTGACTGGAAGTGTTGCGCAAAGACCATCTGCTCTATAATGCCCTCGATCACCTTATTCACATGCTCCGCATAGTCATCTACTGCATCGTAGATATCACCATTGCGCCAAGCATTTATCAAGGTCTGCGATAGCGTCTGCCCTAGGTCTCCAGCTAAGCTCTTGAAGGTCTCTTTCATCTGTTGCTCAGCTTCGAGAGCCTTCTTGCGAATCTCCTCCCAGTTATCTACTAGCTTCTTGGTGTGGTCATCTAGCCTTTTGTAATTTGCAAGGATTTCTGGATTGAGCTCAAAAGTCTTTGTTCCTGCCTTGAGTATAGAGCCATAGGTTTTGACTAGAGAGTCAAAGATGGGTACAATTTTCTTTCTGCTTGCACCAAAGACTGCACCAAAGACTGCACCAATCCCTGCGCCAATCCCTGCGCCAATCAAATTGCCTATCCCTGGGATAAAAGAGCCAATCGCAGCGCCTACCGCCGCTCCTCCGCCTGCTCCCGTAGCTACATTCTTGCCGCTGACCACCTTGCGTGTACCCGTCTGTACACGCCCTTGCTCCATCTGCCTAAGCCCCTTGTAAAGCGCAGTCATCGCCTCTGAATACTGCTTTGCGCCAGCTATTGCACGTGCATAAGGGTTCTCAATGCCGAAAATATTCTCCCCCTTATACTCTAGCGTAGCGAGGTGCAACATACGCTGTCGGTGCTCCGCCTCCGAGAGAGAGGCATTGTATTCCTCGATAGCCTTTCTATTCTCCTCTACCTGTTGTCGAGCCATGCCCCATATCTGCGCGAGCCCACTAATACCAGCCGATACCACCTCTACGGCATTCGCTCCATCCCTCATAGAGGTCACCACCCGGTCCACCGAACTCGATAGTGCGCCAAATACCTCACCCACCTCTCCGCCAACACTCGAGAGAGAAGCGAAGATGCTTCGCATCCCATTTGCTAACTCCTCCAGTTTCTTTACCGGCATCTTTTTGAGTTCTTCCGAGAGCTCTCGCATCTCTGCCTTAACTTGCCTGATATCCTCTGCCGCATCTCCTCCGGCTGCCTCTATCTCCATGAGCTTAGCTAATCGCTGCTCTGCTAGCTCCAACTGTCTCCGAAGAAACTCCTCTTCTCTATGCGCACGGGTGGCATATCGCTTATCACTCATCTGTATACGGCGAAGCTCCGTGCGCTCTTCTAAGTCAATCTGCCTTAGCTCGTGCTCTCGTTGCGCTAGTTCTCGCTCCTGCAGCCTATTGCGCTCTATCAACACGCTTGCTTCTGCCAAATCCCCCTCGTTCTCCGCACTCGCACGCGCCCTCTCCTGCAGTTTACTGTAGTAATCATCGATCTGTGCCAACCTCTGATCGAGCTTCGTGGCAAACCTCCGATCCATCTCCGCCTGAATCTCCTGCATGACTGCATCAGATGCGGTATTCACATCCGCCACCTGCCTATTGTAGTCGTCATCCACCCGACTAGATAGCTTATTGAGCTGCACCCTCTGCGGAGAGACATCCACACCATGCTTCGCTTCGATAGTACCTATTTCGTCGAGCTGCTCCATAATGAGTGTCTTACGTTCGTCGTACTCTTGCCTTAGCTTAGCTAGCCGCTTCTGCCTGCCCTCCTCCATCGCAGCAAGCGCTAGGGCGCCACTATCCCTCTCTGCATCCTCAGATATCTTAGCTAGCCGCTGATATACACGCTCCAAGTCTCGCTCGGCAGACTTTGTGCCAGCCACCCCCTCCCTTCCAAGAGGGCTAATCCCGGCGCCCGCAATTACCGCATCATATTTAGAGGCAAACTGCAGGTATTTCGCTACAAACCTATCGGCATTCTCAAATCCTCGCTCCGCCTCCACCCTAAGCCTTCTAGCAGCATCACGGGCAAGATCCTCTGCGGCAACCGACTTGCCGTAACCGTACCGATTTCGGTCGGAGTTTGCCATTGTAGCAGTAAGCCGATCAAAGAAGGTCGTCTTGCCGCCTCGCTCCTCTGCCTCCAGCATCTTTTCGATAGCCTTTTTATACGCTTCGCTTGCGAGCTCCATGGCTGCGGTCGCCTTGGCTCGCTCCAGCACAGCTTGCCGAAATGCATCGGCGTTCCCAATAAAAAGATTATCCGCCTCATGAGCGTCCGCAACCGCCACACCAAGCCCTTCGAAATCCTTCTGCCCCTGCCGCACGAACTTGGTTTTGGCGTCGATATCATCGCCGAGGGCTACATACGACTGCCTCATCTGCTCAAACTTCGCGATTGTGCTGCCCACCTGGCGAGAAACCGAAGCATTGAAAGCCTCTGTTTCCATCTGTGCTTGCTTCTGCTTGCTGATATATTTGTCAAGAGCGGTGATACCCCATCCGACGAGCAGGCCAATCCCTGCCGTCATAGCTCCCATCATTACCTTGGCAGCAGTGGCAGATCCTCCCATCGCTACCGTCATCCGTTGGAGCACTCTTGTATATACCTCCTTTGCTTTAGATAATGTATGCACCCTAAAAGCACTCGTACTAGAGAAAGCCTGCTGTGCCTGCTGAAGTCCAATGGTAATTGCTAAGAGGGATTGTACCTTTGTCTGTATCTCTGCAAAGCGCTCGCTTTCTCCAGAGAGTACTCCCACAGCACCTGCAGCAGAGGTCACGACTCCCAAGAAGCCTTGTAGTCCAGAAATAACACCTGTCATGGCTGCTGATCCTTTGGTCATCAACTGTTGCTCTCTCACTACCCCTTGATATGCGATATTGAGTTGCTCCAGCTCCGCGCGCAACTGTCGGTATTGCTCACTATTTTCGCCACCGACCTGTCTAAGTCGAGCCATCTCATCACGAACGTTGTACATCTTAGTTTGGAGCGTCTCCTTAGCTTGTGATGTCAGACGTAGTTCTGCTTGCAAATGCTTTAGCCCCTGAGTCTCATCTATCAGCTCACGTTTAAGGTCACTGAGTGATTGGCTTAGTTTAGCAGTAGCCTTTGGAGACTCTTTTATCGTCTGCTCCAGATGGGCAATCTCTTTTTTAAGGCGTGCCAAGTGCTGCTGCTGTAAAGCGATACTCCTCTTCAGCTCACGCTCAGCAGCCCTCGAGCTATCAGCCATCCCGTCTATCGATTGCGCAATACTCTTACTCTCTTCTGCCGCATTCCCATTGATATTAATGGGTATTTCTACTGGATCTAGCATTATATTATTGTGTTATTGATTTCGTCTAACAGTGCTACATCTAATTCATCTGTTACAATTGGGCTTACTTCGCCCTGTCGCACACTAGGATTATCGGCCATCTCGAGCAATATAGTTACCCATGGAGCCCCCCATAGAAGTTCCTGCCTAGTCAGGCGCAACTTTTTCCGCACATAGCTCATAATTCCGAAAGGGCTATGAAACACAGCGGTCTTTAACTCCCCCTCACCTCTGTCGGTCTCATCACTTCTTCGCCGACCAGAGCGGCCCAATTGGTAAGCGTCATAAAATCCCTGTCTCTATTGAGCGCTTGCACAATGGCGAAAAGTTCAAAAAGACTGTCGGAGCGCACATACCTTATAAGGTATCGCGTAAGCCACCGCCTAAACCACCTGATGCGCCGAGGATGATTAAGCACAGCAAGAGCGACAACCTCCGCCTGCACCTCGAGTTCACTCGCCTCATCCCGTAGCCTGCGTATCTCGAGTATCGTGCCTAGATAGAGCGGCATAATGCGGAGTTTTATGCCTTTCACACCCATCCACCTCAAACAGCGAGGGGCGGGCATTTTGAATTGCACGCCCCTCTCTAGCAAAAGATCTATAGTAGCTCGATCTATCATACGCTCAAAAGCTGAACAAATGCCTTCTTCCACTCGTCTGACGCCTTCTTGAGAATGAACTTGAATGGTGCCTTGCTTACCTTACCGGTACCAAAGTTGAATTCAGGGCGCACCTGACCATCCACTCGTGGTAATAGATAAGTCTTCCCTGGGTAGGTCTCAATCTTGATCGCCTTCTCGAACCTGTGAAGGTCGCCAGAGAACTCCAGCCCTATGGAAGTCTTCTCGAATCCAAGAATGCTCACCATGTCACTCTCAGAGATGTCCACAAAAGCACCAGATAGCGTATAAGGCTTTCCGGTGGACTCGGTGTACACCGGGATGTCACTCTCGTTGCAGAAAATCTCCTGCTCCTCTGGGTCTTCGCTCTTGAGCGGCATTTCATCATCACGGAGCGTACAGGGCAATTTCGTCCATTTGGCACTCTTTACGCCTGCTGAGCTGGTGATAGGGTCTGCTATATACAACTGCTTCACTCTAAGTACTGCTAATGTCTTCTCTGCCATAATTGTACTTTTCTATGTGTTAAATATTATCGTCTACTCCTCCCGTGCCAGGCTTCTTCCCGCCCTCCTCGTGAGGCTTTGTCGCTGGTGCCTTGCAGGCATCGGTCTGACACTCAAAGCGCACCTGCGCGAGCTCTGCTTTGAGGTAGGTAGAGGGCGTGTAGCGCATCTTTACCCCCTTGATGTGGGTTGCCCTAAACTGCTCGCCAGCGGGCACGCCCTTTGACTGCAATCGAGGGGTAAAAGTTCCTAGCTCGTGGAGCTTGACGGAGTAGCCCTCTCGCACATACTCGGCCACCACCTCGCCGAGATGGGTAAGGACGTTCATCACATCACCTCGACCCAGTGAGGTAATCTTCTCAAGTCGCTCCGCAATCTCGCGGATAGGGATAGAGCCCTTATTGACCTGCGTAGCCACTTGTATGTTCTTACCATCACCAAGCCTGTTTTTCTTTTCGTAAATCTTGTAAATCAATGCCATATTAATCTCCTTTAATTTTATTACTAGTGTTTGGTTGCACCATCACTAGTGATTGATTATCTCATCACTAGTGATCGTTTCACCCATCTATAACCATGTCGCCCTATAAGGACTAATAGTGTGACGAGACCTACATACATAAAAGCCTTTTGCCACCAGCTCAGTCGGTTGACCTCCACCTCTCGCACTACCTCGACGGGCACCTCCTTTGTGACGGTGGTCTCGGCGTACTGGTATTGCTCTAAGGGCTTCTCCGCTCGGATATTGAGCATGCCATTACGCAGCTGCCACAAGAGTTGTAGACCGGTTGTCGAGACCGCCACCCCTGATGTTTCCGTGCCGTTCGAGAGCCGTTCGAAGGGCACCCGAATGAGCGCCGTATCGCGGGGGAACTCTATCGTCTTGAGCTCTACGCTTGTCACCTCACGCACCGGCACTTGAGTCACCATCGGTTGTCGCGCCTTGCAGGAGACAAGGAGCAGAGCAAAAAAACAGACAGAAAGAAATCTATTCATTGTCCTTTATCTTTGTACCTCTTCGCCTCGGACGAGGGATAGCAATATTCATAGACTTCAGCAGCTCTCGCATTGCCTCCGACTCCTCCTTGAGCGCATCAAGTTGTTGCATCAGTGTCTCCTGGTTGGCTTGCAGCGTAGAGTTTTCCACCCTCAACTCAACCACCTCTGCAAGGAGGTCTTTATTGCGCTCAGAAAGTAGATCGATACTCGACTGCAGATCTGCGAGAAAATCGTTATTCGCCTTCTTTCGCCCTGCCAGCCAAGCTATCGGCGTGCCGATAAGACCGAGCACCGTGCCTGTGATAAATTGCCAATCCATCATCTTACTTTATCTAACTGATTGCTCAAAGAGCCTCCAGCCCTCCTCTACCTCTCTACTCCGTGCGGGTCTACCATTTTCGTGTTCTGAGATAGCAGCTGCTAGAGCGGTAAGCGTAGCCTTATCTGCCGATAGCTTTTGATTTCTACCAAGCCCTGTTGTCCTGCAAACAGAACTAATGTAAGCTTCCGTATTGTTTTCGTGGCTTGGTGCCCACCTCTGTATGATGAGGGCGACAGTATCCAACTTGCGCAGGCGGATATAATTACTCAAGAGCTTTATAAGCGCTCTATACCCCCACTCAATGCTCTGAAAAGTGAGGAATCTCGGATCTCTCTGATCGGAGCTAAGCCCCATCCAGCGCTCCTTTGTTCGAACAATATTGCCAGGGTTGTTATTTCTGATCCCCCGTGGGATATGATTCTCCTTAAACATTTCGCTCCCTCCTTCTGATTAAATCTAGGCGGAGCAAGGGGAAGCCCCCTTGCCCCACCAGGAACACCACTTACCCTTCGCTATCCTGAACGATTGCATACACACCCTTTTTGTCGTGACGACGCTTAGACCCTCCAGCGCGGAGCAAGAAGGAATAAACATCTCCGTAATAAGTGGGCGAATCCTCATCGCCATACATTTTCACTTCACCCCTCGCTCTTGATACTGCGTCCTCATGCCACGCTAGCGCTGCGGCACTATCGTCTGCTCCTGCAACCGTAGAGAGATTGTTGCCGCTATAGAAGAGCACAGTGCTACGCATCATTACCTTGATTCCGTAGAGCTCGCCACAGACACCCTTTTTGACGTCAACAGCCGTAAAAAACGCTGCTGATTCCTTTGCCGTCAAACTATCGATAAACTGATCGTACATGATAGCATCCACCAACACATATCGGCCATCTGCAGGAACATCATCTACATTCATCCTTGTAAAGACCTTCTTGAGATCATTCTTCGTAAACGCCTTTCTTTTGCCAGTTGCCTTAGGAGCGTGAGCCTCGACGGGAACTCCAGTTGTTTCAACAATGCGATCATCGTCACCTACCGGTGCCCACTTGCGAAGGATGCTCTCATGCGCCTTACGATGAAGTTCCTTCTTGTCGCTTGCAATAACGCTATTGCGTTTGTTGTAAGACAACTGCACCGTATCTGCATGAGAGATGCGGATAGGATTTGTAGTAAACTCAGACATCGCATACTCGACATCGTAATCTGTCCTCTCGTTTACCGCTGCGGGGAGCCTGCTTCTATTCTCCTCCACCCCGCTAGGAGCTCCGGCGTTAGGTATGTGTACCTTCTTTCCATTGACATACTCCGAGTCGTCCCGAGACTTACTAACAAATGAGTCGTCAGGGAAAAGACCCTCAACAACATCATTAAGCCAAATTTCTTTCTCTAGTGCCATATTATACTCTATATTTAGTGATTAAAATTTTGGATCTCTACCAAAGCGCTCTCTAAACTTCTCTGCGTACAGTTCAGGATCTGCATCTTTCAGCCCCACGAGCTTGTCAGCCTTATCTAGGTCGTCCCAGCTCATCTTTACGAGCTCTGAGCCCTCGCTCTTATTCACATTCTCGATTTGCGTTGTCACCGACACAGGCTTTGGTAGCGCCGAGAGCATCGCCTTAGCATTCTCGTGGTCAGCCCCAAAGAGTTTCAATGTAGCTTCGCGCGCCGAAGCATCTAGCCTGCCCTCCCGGATTGCCGCATCAGTAAGCGACACCGCCTCGGCTTTTTGAGCCTCTGCTTCACGCTGTTTGTAGCCGCTCAACTCATCTTTTAGCGACTGCACCGCTTGCACAATCGCCTGCTCCCTCACATCACCAGGGAGGCGAAGGATGTTTGTTAGTTCTGTTTTCATGTTACTTTGTTGTTTGTTATGATTTACCCCCTTGTTGTCTGTCAACTCAAGTATCGTGGCAATATCCGCCTCCTCCACTCTCTTGCCGTCGGCATCATAGAGCGCAAGTGCGTTGTGATTTGCTGGGATATTACAGATAGATGCCTCGCGCACCACCCAGCGAAGCACCGTGGCACCCGTCTGCCCCTCTATCAACAGCGACGCATCGGAACTACTCTCCTTTATCCAAGCACCCACAGAGCAAGCTCGGATAAAGTCGTCCTCAACCTTCTGCGCTATCTTTGCCGCCTTTTCGTCTTCCAAGTCGAATACCGCATCTGCCAGTATCTTTGTGCCCTCAATACGAATGTTCTCCCAGCGGCCGATTGGCATATTCCAGGACTCGTGATTGTAGAACATTACAGGGTTCTTTTTGAACTCCTCGAGATCCGCCCCACTGGTAAGCATACGAAAGCCGTATGTATTCACACTCTCGTCATGCAGTATGAAAGTCTTTGTTGTTTTCTTCATGATTTCCTCCCCATTAAAGAATTATTATATGCGCAAATATAGAGCTGCAGGTTGCGCCGCACAAAAATGTATGACACTGTGACACACATTTCTTTACTCGCCCCCTATTTTTGCCGTTTCTTCAATGAATTCTACCCCAAAAATCACCTCGTACTCAAATAGCGTTCGCCCACCAGGCGGGGTGCGCCGCCTAGCAGAAATACGTGAAAGTGGAGCAAAGTGCTCGGTGCTGTAGCCCTGTAGTGCGCTGTAAACCTCCGCAACAAGATCGTATGGAGCCATAGATCTATCATCGTCGATATTATTTACCACATCGGTAATGATAGTAGCCACAACACGCCCTCTACACATCTGCGAAACTGGTGTTATGTCGTTTGCCTGAACAACCTCTATATCGATAAGCACCGAGGGGTAAGCGAGCGGTGGTCGAGAGTTCTCCGAGTACCCCACGGAGAGTTGCCCTGTATTCATACTCACTTGCCTAAGCGTAGACACTGCTCTTAGAAGCTGCTCTTTGATTTCTAAGTATATCGTCTTCATTTCAAGATCTTCTTGATATCGTTAATAATCTCTTGTTTGATTTCTGCTGTCATCTTTTTTGATGGCCCCATAAAAGGGCGCTTCGGCATGGTGAACTCCTTTTTGCCATAAACCTTAGCCTTAAGTCCATATTGATGCACCCTCGCATAAGGGGCGGTATTCTTGACAATGATGCCGTCCTTGGTGCGTACGTAGTTGAATGCACTGGAGAGGTGACCCGTCTCACCCGAAAGAATTTTTGCACTGGTGCGAGACAAGCTAAATCGCTCTATCTGACCACTGTGCCCATACCAAGGGCTATCCGGTTTGCGTCGCTCTACCTCTGCCCAAGGATTTAGCGTATCATCAGTGAAGCCCTCTTGGTTGAAGGAGTCTCGAAAATGCTCAATAGCAATGCCAGCCATCAGCTCACGCACATCGTCGCCCTCGATGTACTCCTGCACCTGACGCATCTTCTCCATAAACTGATCTGAAAACTTTGAGATGTCCATAATATTTGCCTATATCCTTTATTATCACTACCTTTGCGGTGCAGGATGCGGTAAAAGATTGAAGTGTGTAACTTCCGCCGTTCACTGCTCCAACAAGTAGCGTATTACTAGGTGTAGTACGCTACTATTTTGTTTTTATGGATGACAATTAGCTCATCAAACTGTACCCATTGAGATGTGCCCTTTAGCCCATTGTATTTCGCAAGTCCATGTTCTAAATCACATTCTTCGGATGTAATATTTAACACAGCCACCTGAACATTTGGCTTTTTCGCACAGTGTTTTAAGCTGTTGCGGATATTATTTGCTGTGCCATTCTTCACCATAGCTATTTCCATATTCCGCCCATTCCACCTTCCGTCTGTATTTTTACGATTTGGAATACTATGTACTTCCTCCTCTAATATCACAGAGTGTCCATTCTTATACCCAAGTTCTTGCACCATATATTCTCCCTGACCTCCAACTTTATCGAAGTTGTGATTTTTGTGTGTGGCTTTCAATCCTCCTGTTTTTGGGTCAAAGCATACGTCTAGATAGTTTGGATTATTGAGTAGCTCTTTGTAGAGCTCTCTCCGACTCCTGATGAGTTCTCTCCTCTTTTTCCCATTGTAAGCCAGTCGGTGCATGGGACAAAGCTGGCTCTCCTCATCACTTAGTTTAGAGCCATTTACCAACTCCTGTCTACGACACTCGGGGCAAGTGACCTCACCCTTGCCCTTAAGATATGGATGCTCGTCCAGCTTAAAGGGGCTGGCACTCTTGCCTGGGTTCTGCCGTAGCACACTAGGCATATTGCGGTCATCCTCCCCCTCTGCAGGGACATCGGTGGCTGGCTTGCGGGTCTTCTTGACACCGCACTGACAATTCCATTCCTTCGGAGGCATGTGAATATCCCACCATGAATGTTCGATAGGTAAAATAGTGCCTACCCACTCACGATGCTCCTCTCGCTTATCCTTCGCTTTGCTCTCGATGTACTCTAGGTTGGGAAAAATATGCTTGGTGCGGAGTGCCTCCTGATAGTACCGTGCTGCATCAGCTGCATGGATGGCAGTGTTGTACTCAGTTCGTAGCCATTGCTCATTATACCGCCCAATAATCGGCTCTACAGCCTTGCGAAACTGTCGGAAACTCCTCAGATTGCCCTCCTTGTCGGTGAGGGCATTATAGAGGGCATCCATTTCCGCATGAGTCTTGAAGGCATTGAAGACACTTGTGTTGTACTTAAATTCCTCTACAAAAGGGAAGAGTTCGTCATCTGCTGTGTCAAAGACCATGTCTAGCCCTCTCTGGAGTGGTTGATCATTGGCGGAGAAGAGCTGTTTTACGGCCTCTTCATATTCCCCCTTATGAAGCTGACGAAGCGCCTCGAGTACCAGCGCCTTGACGTCAAAACCTACACTATTATCATTAGCAGCAAGTGTGGTGATAGAGGTCGTCCAATTCCTTAGTGAGCCCTGAGCTGCTATCAGGGCGTCGACGAAAAAATCCATTAGCTTTTTCTTCAGGGCTTTCGGCTCTTTCGGCTCTTTCGGTTCATCAGACTTATCAGATTTGTCCTCTGGCTCAGTAGGCAACTCCGCTTGCTTCGCTCCTGCCACATCTTCGCCCTTTGCTGGCTTAGGGATGCCGTAGCGGTCGTAGATGTAGGTGGTAGGTATAGGTATGATGCCTGAGAGCTTCACGATGTCGTCTACGCTGGTCTCCTCCACCTCGCTTGGGGTGGAGAAGTAGCCTCCACTGGCTTCTGCATATCCTCTTGCTTCGAGGAAAGGCACCAGACGTTCGTTCAGCAGGCGGGTAACGAATCGGATATCGCTCTTATTCTTGCTCTGCTCCACATCCTTGTGCACATCACCAAGTGACCTCGCCCCACGTTCGCCCGCTACGGTGGTGAGGGTTTGCCCAAGTATGGTAATGAGCATTTCCTCATTGAGTGCCTTACGGAAGTCGTCGTAAGCTTCGCCACTTCCTTTCTGTGTGTCTTTTACCTCTATTTCCGTTTCATAAGGAGTGGCCATGTAAGAGCAGGAGCCCATCTCGTGGAGAGCCTGTATTATTTGCCTCTTGCCCTCTGGGTCATTAGCGTGGTACTTACCAATTCGCTGGGGCATGCCAAAGAGTTCTATCCATTGAGCCCAATCTCCAAAACCACCCCGCTTATAGATGGCATACTGAGCCGCCTTGACCATCAACCCATATTCACGCTCCTTACCTGTGACAATCACATGGTTTAGTCCCTCGTAGCTTAGTCCGTTATCCCACTTCATGAGATCCGGGATAATCTGCTTAGTCAGTAAGTCAATGTGCTGGGGTGGGATATAATCTACATGGAAGCCATCCTCTTGCATAGATAGCTCTGCTCCACCACGCCCATACATCTCTGCCATCATTAGGCTCTTGATTAGGTCCTCAAAGGCACTACTGTCGATGATGTCATCTACCACAAGCTTGACCGTCTCACCCTTGGCATTGTAAAAGGAGAAGTCTGCATTGATAACAGCCTTAATACGCTTATCGATAGCGTCCGATAGTACACCATCCAGCATCAGGTCATCAAATAGGTCATAGAGCTGTCGTACCCGACCACGGTCAGCGCTTTTGATGGCACTACGCCACTTGCCGATGTCTGCTACTCCACGGCCATTGGGAGCGACCACCAACGTGCGCACCACTGACTTGTCCTGTCTATTACTAGGTGCACTGTTGCCCCTAGCGTTTCTTTTCCTCCCCATATATTATCTACTTAATAGTGTTGTGTCCGTTTGGGATTACTGCCCCACAAAAATTCGCCATTGTCTGGATTACCGTCACCATCCTCGTCAAGAGTAGGTAGGTCTGGCACTACAGACCCCTTCTGAACCGACTTGAGCCAATCCACCGCTCTTTGGTAGAGAAAGGTGCGAAACTCGAGGTCGGCAGCATAGTTATTGAGCTTGATAAAGTGGAACACCGCCATATCCTTGATGAAAGCTAAAAGAATGGCATTGCGGTCGCTCCCTTCTGCACTGAAAATTCTCTCCTTATCATACCGAGAGAGGTAGCCCTTTGCCTCACTGATAGCTGCATCTATGGCAGAAAGTACAATTGTGTCATCATCTCTTGCTATGACCTTCAACTGCTCATTGTAAAGATGTGTATTGAGTTCGCTTGGTGTTAAGTATGCCATAGTTCTAATATCTTTTGCTGTTTTTTCCTCTCTGCCCGATGACAATAGTATCGGGTGTGATGGTCTGTAACTTGTAATCGGTCATCCAGATGGCACCCTCTACCGAGTCAGGCCCGTCGGCAGGAGCTGGCAGCAGTGGCGCCACCGTGAGAAACTGCTCCTCGAGGCGTTGCATGTGAGGATTGCCACGCTCCTCCTCATTGAGAATGAGCTGCCCATTGCGATTCAGTGGTTCAAGCAATGCTTCTATTCGTGCATACTTATCCATCTTCGCCCGAGCGTCGGGAATTACAGAGAGCGTGCCGCGTGTTTGCGCCTTCTCGAACAGAAGTGGTTGCAATACCTGCTCCCAGAAGGGATCTTGTAGAGCGTTGTTCTCATTGTAGTAGTAGACGGGGCAAGCATCCCCAACATAGTCCCTGATGGCGTAGAACCACTCAAGATAGTTGTCGTTAGTTGTCTGCTCCAAGAAAACCTTGTAGACATAATATCGCCCCCAAAGGAAGCCCACCAACACCACAGACTTAAAGCTTGCACCTTTACTCCTAACCTTATTGGAGGGCGATGGGTCGCCATAACAGATAGCAAACTGCAGCAGCCTAAGGGGGGGGCACTTGCCATAAACCATCTCCACGAATACCTCGCCCTCAGTGACGGGATTGTTATAAAACTCCTTCTGCACCGCACTCATCGGCAGCTTGCTGAGAAAGTTGTCTATATCCTCTTCGCTATTCTTAGACGCCCAAACACTCTTCCCTTCATCGTCACGGATATTCACTATATCAAAGTGGTCTACCAACTCCTTGGTGCGCGTGATGACACTATCTTTCGCAATGATATTGCCATTGAAGAGCACCCGGCGATTACCACTCACACTCATCGCAGGGATGAGTGCTTCGGTCACCCATCGCCAATCTTGCTTCACGCGCTCGGGGTTGCGACACTTTTCGTCCGTATCGATATCATCCACGATCACGAAGTCGGGGCGAGAGGCTTCGTTTCTCGCACCACGAGGCGACTGCCCAGCACCCAGCGCTCTAAATGAAACGCCCCCTGTGGTGGTAAACTCCCCTTCCTCCCAGGCGCCCAACTTTTGCTGCACACCATAATCCTGTATAATACGTGCTGAGCGCTCTAGATTCCCCTGAAAAGGTAAAAGTAGGCGCTTAGCGTTATCAAGGCTGTTGGAGACGAGAAGCACTGTTTTGATCTGCTTGGTGAGGGCAAGGTAGAGCACCTCCATCATTGAGCGGGCAGACTTCGCCAATTCGCGGCTCCACGCCCTAGTCTCCATCCACTTCTTGTGCTTAAGGAGACGCCTAGTCGCCCGTTTATGAAAAGGAGCTGGCTCAGCAGTGCAGTAACCAGGGAAGTAGTAGCTAAACCACGCCTCTGGGTCTTTCTCAAGGCGCTCTCTGCGCATGCGGATGACCTCCACACTATCGCCCTCATCGATAGTGGACGCAGTCATAAGCGCTCTAAACTCGTCTTCCCATTTTCTTAGGGCATCCCTATCTTCAAGGGTGATACGTTTGCGATACTTCATTACTGTAGCCTGGTCTTGATAAAGTCATCAAATAAAGGGGCGAGCGACTGAGCACGCTCTAAATCGTAGCTTTTGATCCATCTGGTGAAAGCCGAGAAAACACTCACAATCTCGGACACACCCACTTCAGTCTCTAGATTCTTAATGGCGGCAGAGACCTTGCTAATGATGTCACTTTCCGCTGTAGTTGGATACCTCCGCTCTGAGCGCTGAGCGATGTCGTTGTTGAGCTCCTCTATCTGTCGATAAAGTGCCTTAAGCTGCTCCTCTTTTGTCATGGAGATGCTGGCACGCAGCTTCTCCCACCCTTCACGAGTCACCCATCTACTCACGGTTTGTGGCGTTACTCCAACCCTCTCGGCAATCTCCTTTTGCTGTAGTCGCTCTGTCACAAATAGCACCTTGGCGAGCTCTTTTTTCTGTGCTGATGTCATATAAACCTCCCTAATTGTATTCGTTTGGCGCAAATATAGAGTTATAGACTGCGCCGCACAAAAATGTATGACACTGTGACACACATTTCTACACAAAAAAGAGACGGGGCACCATCACGGCGTCCCGTCTCACTCAAACTAAAAATTATGAAGACTATTTCTTTTCTTTGTTTTCTCTCTTCTTGTGTCGCTCAAGCGATCTGAAGAACGAACGCTCGCTTATTGCGAACACGGGGAATACCTTGTGTCTGTATACCCACCGTTTACACCTATCGTGGCGTCCCTCTTCATACCACTCTTCCACAATCTTAGACACCTGAGCATCTCGCCTTCGCTGATTCATTAAGATGCTAGAGACCTGTTTTCCTCTCCCTCCCATACTGTCACGCTTCTAAATGTTTTACATAATCCAACACCACGTCCCACCCTTGCCAACCACCGACACACTTATCATCAACATAGAGGTCGGCGAAAACCTTTCGGCTGTCGTTCGAGTAGAGCTCGATATTACTTCGAGTATTGCAATTGACGCCATCAAAGGGGACGCCCTTATCAAGCAAGAAATTAATCGCATCCAGAAGGTCTTGCCCCTCACGACATGTCCAGATGATGAGATGATGCCCCATCGCCTTCAGCTCTTCCACGGCTTGCTTTGCTCCTGCTACCAGCACGCCCACCGATGGGTATGGGCTGGCGTTGATCACGCCATCAAAATCTACTGCTATAATCATAGTCAAAGTAATCCATTACGTTGTAAAATCCGCTTAGCAACCGCTTCGCTCACCTGCGTACGCTGCGACACAATGGTTAGGCAAGTCTTTCTAGACATGTAGGGGATATTAACCCTATAGAGGTGCACCAAATAGCGCTGTCGCGCCTCTGGTATCAGAAAATTACCCTTGTTATTCATGCTCACCCTCCTTTCCATCGTCTACAATATCCATAACATCTGTCATCCCGAGTGGAACATTGACCCACGCATTCGTCATGCTATCCTTCACCTCGCAGCGAATGTATCTCTTGGAGAGGCTAGGGAGATAACTCTCCTCTATGACGCGAACCCCCTCCAAAAACTCCTCCGACTTGCTCTCCTCTGCCACGCGCTTGAGCTGCATCACACGACTCGCCTTGATGTTACCCTGAGCATCCTTAGCAAGAAGCTTCAGCACCATAGACACAAGCGCCTTGGAGTTTTGGTTCTCCACCAAACCTTCGAGGTAGTTCTTGACCATCTGTATACCATCATCCACCGTGTCGAGATACCCATCCGTAGTATGGTACCCAAGGATGATGCGCTTGGTGCCGTCACTATTGGTAAAGGTATGCGAGCGCTGCCCTTCACTGGTAAGCCCAAGCACATCACTCTTTAGCGCAATAAGCTCCGAAAACTGCTCAAACACCCTGCGCTTACTCATTTTAAGCCCCTCGCTCACTTGCTGCAACGTAGGCACCACCGCCGCCAGTACCTCGTCCACCATCGTGCGATACGCCTCGCGATTCTCTTTCCTCGCCTGCTCCCGCTCCTTCTGCGCCTTCCATGCTTGAAATTCCTCAAATTCACTCCTCTCTTGCTTTGTTGTCACTTGCTTAGTTTCCATACACTTTTTCTTATTTATGATTAGTTATACTTACCTACTTTTATTGGTGTATCGAGTGCTGCGCTCGATACGTACTTGATTGTCCGCCGCACTACCTTGGGTTGCGCCTCACGCACCTCCATCGCCTTGGTCTCCTTCTCTCTACGCTTGCGATTGATACTCCACATCTTTCGGCGAAGCTGCTCCAGCTCTTCTAGCGTAAGCTGAGAAAAAGCCTTCCCCGCAATACGCTCTTCCTCCACAAAGGCATTCACCGCATCCCAATTCTTAGTATCTACGCCATACGCCTCTATCAGCTTCAATACCTGAGAGCGCTTTGAGCGCATCTTTCCATCTGCCTTGCGTGGCTTAAACCCGGTGCGCACCCTTAGCTGGCTCCGTAGTTGCTCTAGCTCGCCACCCGTGAGCTCACGCAGACTATCGGTGCGCCCTTTGCTCACAGAGGACACCAACACCCTCTTGAGCTCCTCTGTGCTCGCACCCTCTGCGGGGAGCTGCCCTATCATCGCCCAGATATCACTAAACCCTCTCATCATGCCAATGCGTCATACACCTTGCACCGTACCGACACCCCTAGGGTGCTCACTTGGTCTTCGAGTGCGTTGAACATACATATCATCACAGCCATATCACTCACATCCATCGTGATGGCGAAGTGCCCTGCAAAAGACTTTTGCAGCCTGCGCTTCAGCCGAGCACCGAGCCGCACACCCATCACCATGATAGCGAGCTCTACCACCCCTGCGGTGTCTCTATGCAGGAGGTAATACCCTAGCATCCCCAAGAGCGACTCAAGCTCTAGCCGAGTGAGCTTCATGCTATACTTATTATCCTTATCATTAATCGTCATAGATCACGCCCCCAATAAACTTCGGCTTTCTCCTGCCACACATCCAAATACCCCTTCTTTCCTATAAAGCGCCCCTTGCTAAATGCTCTATATCCCTCCACCCACACTTTGAGCGATGCATCGTACATCACACCGACTGCCGACTTACCTTTTGGCTCGGAGCCATATGCATGACTCACATAGACAATCAGATGGGCGGGGAATCGCTCCTTAAACGCGATATAATCCCTGTAGCTCATGCCGGTGTACTGAAAGCTATCGACAATCACGATACGAGGGCTACGACGCTTCTCGAGCCGCTCAGCAAGCGCCTCCATGCTCTCGCTCACAAAACGGAGGCTCCCATTCGACTCCATCATACCAAAGCGCTCCAGGGTGTTCATCATCGTGAGCCCCACACCCTCCTCCAGGCTATTGTAGAGCACTGTGCCGAACCTACAGAGCTCCTTTGCAAGCTTCATTACAAATGAGCTCTTCCCATTACCACTCTTCCCCCACACAATCCAAGTACCGCACGCCTCGGGCACCCCAATCATATCTCGCCACTCGGGCGATAGACTAAGAGTCTCTTTTTTCTGCGCCAATACCTGGCTTACACTCAATGCCTTTTTTGCCATATCTATTCTCTTCTTATTCGTGGATATCCACCGATTTATTCATCACTAGTATTCGCTACACCCATCACTAGTATTCGTTACACCCATAAAAAGGAGCCACCGGGTCGGCAAGCTTCACTTTTCTCGGAATATATTTTATTTTTCTTGGACTTCGTCACCACAGAGTCCCAGAAAAATATACGCTTCAGCCTCTGTACTTCAAGACACACTTCTTCACTCGCCTAAGGTCGAAATCGTACCGCTCTGCATCTCTTATAACGTCACCGATGAGCGACTCATCCACCAGTCCATTAGCCATGCAGATGCCATACACATCATTGGGCGTGGTGCGGTCTACCACATAGAAGCGCCGACCAATCCTCGAGTGCAGCTCGTTGTACCCCCGTTTGTTGCACCGAAGCCCCGAGCCCATGCGCTTCTCTATATAATTCGTGCTCAGCATCACCATACCACAATGCCCTTCGAGCTGGTTGTAGATGCTCACGCAATAGAGCATTATCGAGTCCACAAGCTTATCCGCCTCATCAAGCACAAGGAGAGGATGCTCTTTATCTCTCAGGTAGCCCAAAAATTCGTCCATCCTCCCCTTTAGCGATGTGGCATAGCTCTTCTCTCCCATCGCCCTCAGGCAGGCATCCAAGAAGTCACCACGACGCATGTCCTCACTACAGAGCACATATACCACATTGGCATGAGACTGAGCATAAGTGCGTGCTGTGGTACTCTTGCCGGCTCCGGCTTCTGCCACCACCCAAGTACAATTAGCCACCTGCTGCGCATCGTCGAGCACGGCAGTGATCTCCTTATACGCATTGGTCTCCACTTCTACCCACCCCTCTACTTTGCGAGCGAGTTGTACGCCTATCTTCTGCAGCATCTCTTCACTAATGCGCCCAAGATCGCCACGTATGATGTCACCCACTGTGGTGGTGCCGATGCCGAGTTGGTTGGCTGCCTTGCGCTGGGAGCCTAGTCGCTTCACCAGCTTCTGTAGTTCTTCTCTGACTAGTTCTTGCTTCATAATTGTATCTATTTCTTTCATACTCTTTATATTTTACTTATCATTTTACCTCTAGCTTCTTCGTCACTAAGTGGCGCAAAGCTGTATCTATCCATCTTACTCTCCTCTTTTTTGATTTGAGCAAGAGACACCTTGCTACCTTTTACGCTAATCTCCGAGCTTTGCACTTCACAAGCAATCACCTTAGCACGCTCGACCACCGCTTCGTTGTCTGCCTTCGAAGCGCCTAGAAGGCGAGGATAGTTGTACGCCTCGTGCTGTGCCATCTTGATATCGATAGCCATACCCTGAGCGTTGCGCTCTATGCGCATCTGACGGTCGCCCTCGAGGAATGCGGCAGTCGCCACCTCGTCGTAGGCAGTGCGGTCCTCTGCCGCCATCGCTATCTTCACGGCCGGGTATAAGTACCGCTCGAAGCGCCATGAATCGTCACTATCCACACGGTAAATCGCTATCTTCGTGTGGTCCATAGGGTCGTACTTCACCCCAAACTGGCGGAGCGTATTATCCATACGCCAGGCAAAGTCCACCTTACCCTCCTCGGTGTACGCCTCGTAGTGGTACTCCTTTTTGTCTATTTCTATTGTGAGACCACCCTGAGCAAAGGTGCTCATGCGCTCTCGCCTCTCATAGAATAGCTCCAACATATCCTCCTCGGTGAGGGCAGGGTGCTCCGGGTTGGCACACTCTACATCGTAGAGCTGCTGACGGGTGCTCTTCTCGCCCGTAGGTACCTGGCTATTCCACTCTGCAATCCACTCTGCCACCCTATCGCGCAAGGTGTCGTGGGTAGGAAGGTGCTCTAGATTGGCACCAATCCACTCTTCGTTGCTACCACTAAGCTTCCCCCTGGCAGTAACATTGTAGCCAGTGAAGTAGGGGGAATGACTAAGTACACTCTTCTGGAATTGCCTAATAAGTGCTTCGGCAGGGTTGGCTTGCTTGCGGTAGGGCGTCTTGAAGCGCACACCCACCACACTAAGGCGAGAAAAGAAACCTACACGGTCGAGCTTCCTCTGCGAGCTCTGGTTGTCCATCACTAACTGAAATGGCTTCACACCCGCACGCTCTACCGCCATGCGAAAGGCAGGATACTGAGTACCGTAGGCACTCTCCTGACCTAAGGACCACCCAACGCAATAGCCTGTACAGACATCGAAGATCATGTAGATATCGGTGGTGACCTTTTTGCCCTCTTCATTGAGATAATAGATATTGAGCTTGGTGCCATCTGCCGCCCAAAGAGCATTGGAGTGCTGCGGCTTGGTGAGTGACACAAACTGTGCGCCATACTTGGTATTCACCACACTCTCGCCCTGCTGTACACTTAGCCAAAGAGGCTCGATGGCAGGATCGCTTAGGAAGTCGCGCACGGTGGAGACACTAGAGATACAAGCCCAACCCTTTTCGGGTGCCACACTATTAAACTTGAGGAGCGCTGTCTCGAAACTGTGCACATACTCACGGCTGCGCATGAGACCGATAAGATACTCGCCGACCTCTGCACTCACCTTGCGCGTATTGCTATTGCCCACCTTGTCACTAATAAGACAAGGGTAACCTTGTTTCTTATACTCGCCAACCTTTTTCTGAAGCCTACCCTTGCTCCGTGGGAGTGTGTGTGCGTAGTCTTGACGCAGCTCTTCGCAATACTGAAGGATGAGATCCCAGATGTTTTTACGCTTGTTATTGAGCTTATTGCTCATCTGGACTAGGGTGCCTTGGCGCTCGATAAGCGCATTGAGCACACGGGCATTGAGCTCATATTCGTCTGCAAGATAATCGGGAAGACGCACCATCGCACCACCAAGCTCGTAGCGGTACTCATAGCGGAAGTACCTGCGAGCACTAAGGTCTTCCGCCAGCCAGGCAAGCTCGCCCTTGGGCTGCAGGGTTTCGTGCGGATCGCCATAGCGTGCCACAATCTTTGCCTTGGCTTTGGTGGGGAGGGTGTCGTACTCAATGAGCGCCCTCACCCCTTCACCATGAGCTTTGCGAGCGTAGATGGCGGTCTTGCGGCGCAACCAGCTCTTCAGCGTATTGTGACGCACTATCGGATCGTCACCACCCGTGAGATCCTCAAAGCTTACACATATACGCCCCTGGTAATACTCCATATTCATGCCTCCTTACTTACTGCACATCAACTTTTCGAATGTAACGCTGCTGAAGGCGGACGTATTCTGCTATAGACAGCCCACTGACGCACTCTTGAACAATGCCGTCGATGTAGACAACAATCTGCCCGTCTCTCATATCCGACACGATCCGAAGACGACCACCATACGTCTGCACCATCACGCCGATGTCAAATGTGGTATCTAGCTTCTCGCCTCCCACCACTTCACCACCCATCTCGATGGCCATATCTCTAACCCTGCGCGCGATGTCGGTGTGGCTGTTGTAAGAGAGCGCCTTATAGACCATGCGCCCTGTGACACCCATCACTTGGGCAATCTCTTCTATCATATGAGAGGTGGCAATAATTCTTTTCTTCATACTTCTGATATCTATGCGTTCCTATTATTGGTATATTTACAGCGTGCTCTAATATTGAACACGCAACAAAGACACGCAAAACTATGCAAGAAAACAAACAAATTAATTCGATTATTAAGCGAAATATCTTAAGCTACCTGGAGTACAAGGGTATTTCACAGTATCAATGCTATAAGGACACTGGCATTACCCGCGGTGTTCTTTCGCAAGACAATGGCATTAGTGAAGATAATCTGATGAGATTTCTCAACTATTATTGTGATGTCTCACCCGATTGGCTCTTAACAGGCCAAGGCGAAATGCTTCGCAAGGTGCCTGCCGTCGCTTCATTCGACTACTCCATTCAACGAAACCAGCCAGAGGTGAAGACCATTAATACACCCAAGACAAAAGAGCCAACAGAGGAGCTGCAATACATTCCGTACTATTCATTCGAGGCTACTGCTGGGGTCATCGAGCTTGTCGACACATCGGCAGAGTACGAAATTGGCAAGATCGTCGTCCCCAATATGCCTAAGTGTGATGGCGCTGTAGCTGTGACAGGAGACTCTATGTATCCTCTCCTTAAGAGCGGCGATATCGTAGCTTTCAAACTCGTCCACGACATCAATAACATACACTATGGCGATATGTACCTCATATCACTCAATGAAGATGGAGACTGCTACATAACGGTCAAGTGGCTACAAAAACACCCTTCAGACCCATCCAAAGCCATCCTCGTATCACACAACGAACACTACGCCCCTCGCGAGGTAGAACTACGACACATCCACCGCCTTGCGCTCATCAAACTCTCTATCCGGTACAACTCTATGGGATAACACCCCCTCTTCCCCATGCGCAAGACTTCATTAGGGCTAAAACAATGCGTACTACGCTACACCACCCAAATCTTGCCTTTTTTCATTGCAATTAATTGATTCTGTTTGTATTACAAAAAATCAACATGGCATTAAGGGGGTATTTAAGCGTGGTAAAATCCAGTACTTATAGGCTCAAAAACAAATGTTTCATTACTTTTTTGGCAAATAAGACCATATTTACCCCTAAAAAAGATACCAACATTTGCACCCCCTACCGCACCCCCTACTTATACGTTTCGTTTTGGTTTAACAATTCGGAATGCACCCCCAAGTGCACCCCCAAGTGCACCCCCAAGACAAAAAAGCGCTGCTCGAAGCGTCGCCGAGTACCTCTTTTTTACCCCTCCGAAAATCACCTATAATACGTTATTCGAGCACCACTAAACCATTGAGCACAACAAAGGGCAAAAGCGCATATTACCGCACTTTTGCCCCCTAAATCATGCCTTCCTACCAGCTCTTTACATCAACCAATTAACACCCATTCGATCATCATTCGATCACCACTCACCAAAATCAACACAAAATCAACTAAAATGAACATTTCGTTTTTTGCCACATCCATCCCTAAATATCTTTCAACTGCCTAGTCTATAATAATATACATCGATACCCTCCTCACACAACCCACCTCCGTTTCGTTCCCTCCCCCCTATATGCCAAGAGGTCGGTCTACGTTCTTTGAGACTAAAATACCGAGAAACTAACGTAGCGTTTGGGGTTCTTCTGGATGTCCTTCAGTAGACTATCGGCAGAGAGTGCCGCAGCGTCCAATCTCTGATAGAGCCCCTTATCATTGAGCAATAGCCCTAGACTACTATCCTCATTTGCCAATTGCCCCGATAGCTTCTTGAGATCGCTGACCACTTGTGTAAACTCTGCGAGCGTCTTCTCTATGTTCGCGTTCGCCACCTGTCCCGCAACCTTCTGAATCGACTCCGTAGAGCGCTCCACATTACTCATAATCTCGGGCACCTGTCTATCCATCATGTGATTGATTTTTACTGATGACCCCTGTAGGGCACTTGTGGTAGCATTAAGCTGCGCTAGTGTCTTTGTGATATCTGGATTCTTAACCAAGCCATCCACACTCCCCACTAGTGTGTCGAGCGATAGTACTGCGGCATTAAGATTAGGTATAAGTTCATCCGTTAGCTTAGCCATCATATCTGTCGCTTGTTCACCTCTTAAGGTGTCGTTTTTTGCGAGATAATCGGTAATCTGCTCAGGTAGTAGTAGCGTGATGGAGCCACCGCCCAGAGGGTTATTCTTAATAACCAGTTTCGATCCGCGCGGAATCTTTAGAGAGGAGTCTAGTGATAGCTCTACGACAGCTCCATTGAAGCCTTCGTAGTCGAAGTTAATCTTCCTAACATTTCCTACACGGTAGCCATTGACGTACACCTTAGTAGATCTATCCACACCCTGTATATTGTCGAAGGTTGCATAGTAACTGACGTTTTTACTGAATATGTTTATGCCCTTGAGATAGTTGAATCCGAAGTAAAACATCAGCAATGTAGTGATGGTCGTCACGCCCGCTAGTATTGCTTTTTGCCTATGGTCGAAGCTCTTATCCATATAACTATTGAACTATTATCTACGGGCAAACTTACAGAAAAAGTAGATATATACCATCGTAATGAGTAACAGTCTTTGTTATCCCACACCATATTATCAATGTGTAGACTGCCGAAGGCAAAATAATAAGTGGCTACACAGCACCGCTGCATAGCCACTTATCCTCTGTCCGCTAGGGTGTGGATTACTTCTTACCCGGTACTTTGAGGTGCTCTACATTCTCACCTGCAGCTACCTGGTCATAGTACTCCTGGCTATAGCCTGGTTGCTTAGGGAAGACTACTATGCCGTGCTCCTCTGCAAACTTGCCGTCCTTCTCTATCTTGACATTGCCATCGATGTACTTCACCATCAGATACTCACCGAGCTTCTTCCAGTCACTGGTAGACTGATCTGCGATGTTACAAGAGTAGTTGGTAAGGAACTCCACGGCAGCGGCTTCGCCCTGATCCTTTGCGATAGCCATAGCCTGCTTCTCCACAATTGGTTGCATAGCCTGCCATTGTCCCTCAATGCGCTGCTGCTCCTTGCGGATATCCTCAATCATATAGCTATACTTGCCATACGCCATATTGGCTACCCAGTTGTGCATCCAGAAGGCAGAAGTCCATGAGAACTTGGTCATCGAGCCATTCTCCTCGCTAAAGCTCCAAGGGATACGAGTCATAGAGGTGTACATTGGTTTGAAGAGCGTCATATCTGCATCGTCTACGCCAAACCAAAGGATACCGCCCACGTAGTCGGGCAAATCCTTGCGAAGCTGAGCCACGAGTACGAAGCCAGTCTGCTGCGTAGCGATAGCACGCTCATTGACATACGTCTGACCATTTACCTCGAAGTTCATAGGTCTCCAGCGGTATGGCACCTTGTAAGGGCCAGTACCTGGATCCTTTGTCATATCCATAGGAGTACCCTCGTAGTGGTCACGCATCATGTTCTGCACATCGGCGAGAGATAGCTTGCGGTTAGGCACCACATACAGAGGCATAGGCTCTGCATCAGGCTCATTGCCCATCACTAGGGGGAGGTACTTGTCCATACCATCGGCAAAGCGATTGAAGAAAGACCATACACGTGCTTCACAACCACGGAGACCGCCGAAGTCGTATGGGTTGTAGGCTTTTTGGAAACTAAAGTCTGCGTCGGTACCCTTGTAGAGACCCTTCTTACGAGCGAAGTCTACTACGTCGGGGCTATACATACAGTTTGCCTTATCCTTGAAAGGTATCTGTTGAATACGTGCTTGGTTGGCATGCGCAGATATGGCGTTGTCGGGGATACGGATAGCCACCCATACGGCACCCTTCTCGCCAGCGCCCTTACCAATCATCTCCATAACCCAGACTTCGTTCTTATCGGCGATGGTAAAGGATTCTCCGCTGCTCTTGTAGCCATAAGTGTCTACCAAGCTAGTCATCACCTTGATTGCCTCTCTGGCGCTAGCAGAGCGCTGGAGTGCGATATAGATAAGGCTACCATAGTCCATCAGTCCCTCTGTCTTCTGGCATACATCGCAGCCGCCCCAGGTGCTCTCGGTGATAGCTACCTGCTTCTCATTCATATTGCCCACTACATTGTAGGTGCGCTCTACCTGAGCTATCTTGCCGGTATACATGCCGGAGTCCCACTCGGTAACGTCGAGCATACTACCCGCAGTCCATGTCGCAGCTGGCCAGTGGTATAATGCGCCATAGAGCGTATGGCTATCAGCTGCATAGCTGATGTATATGCTGCCATCCGCAGAGGCTTTAGGTCCTACAATCAGATCCGAACAAGCATCTGCGGTGACGCTCGCTCCTACAGCGGTAATGCCCAAGAAGGCAGCTACCTTCCAAAGAGTTCTCTTCATCGTATGAGTTAATTATAATGTGTGTGATATTTACAAAATCGACGTCAAGATAATCATAATCCTCGTTATGGACAAGAATATCTCTATCAAAAGGTAAGTGTAGCACCAGCTACAAAGTGGATTGGAGCTGCTGGGAAGTAGCCTGTCCAGGCCTTGCGCTGTAGCTTACCATCCTGTACTTCGGCATAGCCCCCAGCCCAACCATTGGTCGCGTAAGTGCTGTTATATAGGTTGAGCACCTGCAGCTGTAGTGCTAGCTCTTGCCCGTTGCTAAATGGGACAGCATAATTAGCCATAAAGGAGCCCGTGTAGTAGGCAGGGAGCGCGCGGCTCTCAAAGCCCGTGTTATCTAGGAACTGCTTGCCCACGTATGTGCCACTCAGTGCTAGGGATAGCCTATCTATAGGCATCCAAGTGAGGGAGTGGTTGAAGAGCCATTCGGGGCTCAGTGCAAGAGGTGTATTATTGAGCTTCGTTACCTCTGGCTTTTTAGTAGTAGTGTTGTACTCAATATGGGTGTGCTCCAGCACTCTATTGCTTGAGAGGGTACCATTTGCTGCCAAGACGAGCTGAGGCGTAATTGCCCAATTGAAGCCAAGCTCAAGTCCTGCGCGATAGCTTTTAGGTACATTGATTAGGAGTGGTTCACCTACGTCACTCATCTTGCCATTCTGTACCAATTGGTTCTTATAGTGCATATAGTAGAGGTTGGCGAATAGAGAGAGGTTGCGGTAGCGCCAGTCGCCACCCAGCTCAATATCTGCCATGTATTCTGGCTGTGGCATTATCTGCTTGCCCTCCTCGTCGTATTGGCGGCTCTCGGTATACACCTTACGATTGGGTTCCTTGCCCGCAGTGGCAAGCGATAGGTACAGGTTGCTTGCGCTATTGGGGCGGAAGTGTAGTCCTACCTTTGGGAGTACGAAGTTGTAAGGCAGTTTGTAATCCAAGATATCGAGCTTACCATCGTGGTCGCTCCACTTATCAGTAGAGCCAGTCATCACAGCATATACGTGGCGATACATTACATCAGTGTAGAGCATGAGTCTCTCGGAGAGGTCGAACTCTCCCTTCACGTAGATAGATGCATCGGTACGAGTGGAGTGATTACGGTAATACTCTTGGTTGGGTACGTATGCGACAGTTGGGTCAGCTACATAAGGGAGCTCGCCGTAGTGGTCGCCCATATAGTGGTTGGCAGAGAATCCTGCAGAGAGTCTAGCACGGCTAAAGGTGTAACCGAAGTTGGCATTTCCTCCGAAGAAGTGATTGTCGAGGTACTTCTCCCTGATGAGTGTGTTTTTGCGCTTATCTGTAGCTGGCACTAGTCCGTATTCGCGGTACTTCCGACCAGTGCGATACTCGTGGGTAAAACCCTTGCCACAAGTGTAATGTAGGGTGACTTCGTACTTGAAGTTGTCCTGCGGGAAGCGGCGGAATATAGCGTAGGTATGGCTTTGGTCGTAGTTGTCGGTATTATTGTGGAACTGATGCTTGGCTGGATCCGCTTCGTCCGTATTGATCCACCCTGCAGGGTTGAACCTCCTACCATATTTCTCCTCTTGCTGAGGCTCTAGCCCGTTCCATGCAATCCCTGTCTGCTGAATGCCACGGTGGTGTATGAGGCGGAAGTCGTACTTATCTGCCTCATACCTAGCTTGGGCAAAGTAGGAGAGACCATGACCACCCGACCTATCTACATACCCCTTGCTCTGGATGTAAGAGAGGTAACCATTTAGGCTCCATCCACTGCTTAGTTTGCCCGTCTCTAGGCTGAGTACATTACGATTGAGCCCAAAAGAACCCCAGTAGGTGCCTATGCTACCACCTGCCTTGCGAGAGGGCATAGCGGTCTGCATATCCATAGTGGCACCAAAAGCGCCTGCGCCAAAAGAAGAAGCACCGGCACCACGCACCACGACGATGTCTTGAAGGCGCGAACCAAAGTCGGGCATATTTGCCCAGAATACCGTCTGGCTCTCAGAGTCGTTTACAGGAACTCCATTCACCGTGATATTAACTCTCGTAGGGTCTACCCCTCTAATCGAGAAGTAGGTATAGCCGCCAAATACACCACTCTCATTTGTGGTGATGAGCGAAGGGGTACCTTGTAATAGGGAAGGTATATCCCATGCTGTGGTCTTGCGCTGAAGGGCTTTGACCTTTATCTTCTGTTTAGTAATAGGTGTGCGCTCCCCTGGGCGAGTACCCACGATGACGAGCTCATCCAGTTTGTGCTCCATTTGTACCTGCTCCTGTGCCCAAAGCGCAGTAGGAACCCCTATCATCAGTAGGGAAGCCATTCCGGGAAGCCATTGCTTGGCTAAAGTGTGAATCTTTGTCATAAATCTATCCTTTATCATTCTGTATAGCATTACTAATACTTGTGACCTACTATCTGTAGCTATTTAGGCTACTCGGTATGGGGAGGATAAGATAAAAGGATTGGTCGACCCTACAGGAGCGGTTCCGACAATCGCATCCCTACATCGGCATTATCCGAATAGGTACGGAGGGTCTTATCTCAGCTACCCTTGAAGCGAGCTTCAGAGCGGCACCCCTTGCGAGAGAATAAATAGATGCGCAGTATAAGTAAGCCACCTATGCTGCTTTATTGCAGCGCAAAGCTAACTCTTTTTAGTCACTCGGGCAACGCTCTATTTCTCCAATAGCACATTATCGAGATAAACCTGATGCCCCTATCCATAGGACGCTCTATACCAATGGCTTGAACCAGCTTGGTAGAGTGTATGACCATTTAATATATACTAATTGACAAATTTAATATATACTAATTGGGGTAATTAATATATATCAAATGCGCCAATTAGTATATATTAAATGGTCTTGCCTATACTAGAGGCGGTTCATGGACTCTGGGGAGATGGCTCGTGCGGTGTCTATCAAAGGTGCATGTAGAGTGTATTTCTTATGTGTTTTACTTACTGGAATAGTTGACTTTTGTCGAATAGATTCGACTGTCAGCTTGCCCCTATGAGCCTGATTTTTACTGGTCTATTGACTTCTACGTACTAGTTTGCTTGACTATGCGTACTGAGTGGTTGACTTTTGAGTTAGGATTATCAAGTGTATAGTAGTGTAATTCATTAAATATTTGCTAAGTCGTTAAATGGTCGTTTAATGTGTGTTAATGTTGGCGGATTCTACTCAACTTTACTTTTTTTATCCCTACATTTGCTTTCGATTGCTAAGGGGATGAAGCCTCGACTTATATAGAGTAGGGCTCTCCTATGTTTAATTTTTGAATTTGACATTTATGAAGAAGATTATTTTTGCAGCTCTTGTGAGCTCACTTTTCGCTATTGGTGCGATGGCACAGTCACGCCCAGGTATTATCGTAAGCGCTGGTTATCAGGGTTCGAAGGTTACTGGTTTTGATAACGCTAAGATCGCTTCAGGCGCTCGCGCTGGTGTAGCAATTGATGTGCCTGTACTTACTAGTGGTACCATGCAGCTAAGTGTTCAGCCAGGTCTTAACTTCTCTATGAAGGGTGTTGCTTATGGTGATAAGGAGAAGGTTAGTAACTCTTGCTACTATGTAGACCTTCCTATCCTAGCTAACCTACGTTTTGATGTAGACAGCAGGCTCAACGCTTTCGTTAACGCTGGTCCATATCTAGCTTACGGTGTTGGTGGCTCTGCAAAGTATGGTGATAAGACTGATACCTACAACCCATTCAAGAAGACAACCATCCTAGGTAAGGAGATTGGCGGTCTACGTGCATTCGACTGGGGTCTCCAGGTAGGTGCTGGTGTAGAGTACAGCCGTATTATGCTTACTGTAGGTACTCAGGTAGGTCTTTACGACATCACTCCTGATATTGATGTCCTAGGTATCAAGGCTGGTACGAAGAATAATAACACTAGCTTCTTCGTTACCCTAGGTTACCGCTTCTAATCTACGGATTAGCGTAATAGAGACAAGGGGGCTCGTCCTGCATAGGGGCGAGTCTCCTTTTTATATATTGTGCCCTTACGGATATAGTCGATTATTTTGGGTAAATTTGTGGCAAAGTGTATGGTGTGCCCAAAGGGTGCTATTGATTTGCATTTATATTATAAAGAGATATATGAGTACAAGAGAGCTAAGCGAGCAGGAAGTATTGAGGAGGGAGAGTCTTCGGAAGCTAAAGGATATGGGGATTAACCCTTATCCTGCAGAGGAGTTTGTAGTTACAGGTTATGCTGATGAGGTTGTAGCAAACTTTCAGGACGATGCTCCCGTGAGGGAGGTGTCTATGGCAGGGCGTATGATGATGCGCCGCGTGATGGGTAAAGCCTCTTTCTGTGAGCTACAAGATTCTACTGGTCGTATCCAGCTCTATGTGACTCGTGATGACATCGCTCCTGGAGAAGATAAGGAACTATACAATACGGTATTCAAGAAGCTATTGGATCTCGGTGACTTTATTGGGGTAAAGGGCTTTGTATTCCGTACCAAGATGGGTGAGGTCTCTATACATGTGCAGGAGCTAAAGATTCTATCTAAGACACTTCGCCCACTCCCAGTAGTGAAGGAGAAGGATGGTGTGGTGTACGACGCATTTAGCGATCCAGAGCAGCGCTATCGCATGAGGTATGTCGACCTTGTGGTAAACCCTCGTGTGAGAGATATATTCGTGAAGCGTACCAAGACGTTTAAGGCCATGAGGGAGTTCCTTGATGCTCGCGGTTACCTAGAGGTCGAGACCCCTATACTACAGAGTATCCCTGGAGGCGCTTCGGCTCGTCCGTTTGTGACACATCACAATGCGCTCGATATACCACTATATTTGCGTATCGCCAATGAGTTGTATCTGAAGCGCCTGATTGTAGGCGGGTTCAATGGCGTGTATGAGTTTAGCAAGAACTTCCGTAATGAGGGAATGGACCGTACACACAACCCAGAGTTTACCGCTATGGAGGTGTACGTACCTTATACCGACTACAATTGGATGATGGAGATGACTGAGCAGATGCTCGAGTATATTGCCATTCAGGTCAATGGTACTACGACCACTCAGGTAGGTGATAAGGTGATTGATTTCAAGGCACCTTACCCAAGGATGACTATGCGCGAAGCTATCCTCAAGTATACAGGCTTCGATATTAAGGACAAGAGCGAGGAGGAACTGAGAGCAGCTTGTAAGGCTCAGGGTATCGAGGTGGATGAGACAATGGGCAAGGGTAAGTTGATTGACGAACTCTTCGGAGAGAAAGCCGAGAAGAACTTTATCCAGCCTACATATATCATCGATTATCCGGTGGAGATGTCGCCACTAACCAAGATGCACCGTAGTGAGGAGGGGCTTACTGAGCGCTTCGAGCTAATGGTGAATGGTAAGGAATTGCTCAACGCTTACTCCGAGCTAAATGATCCGATTGACCAGCTCGAGCGATTCCGTGAGCAGATGCGACTCTCGGAGAAGGGCGACGATGAGGCGATGATCATCGACCAAGACTTTGTGCGTGCTCTTGAGTACGGAATGCCACCTACGAGCGGTATGGGCATCGGTATGGATAGATTTGTGATGCTTCTTACAGGACAGGAGAGTATCCAAGAGGTACTCCTTTTCCCTCAGATGAAGCCAGAGATTAAGGCAAAGAGCGAAGAGCAACAGGATAATGAATAATTGGGAGCCCGGGCGCATAGGCATCATAGGTAGCGGTAGCTGGGCTACAGCACTCGCTAAGATTGTGATGGAGCGAGAGGAGCGGATCAATTGGTACTTCCGTTTCGGCGAGACCGTACGCCAGTTCCGTAGGTCTCAGCACAATCCCATCTATCTTACTACTCAGCTATTTGATACGGAGCGGATTGACTTCTTTACTGATATTCCTAGTATTGTGGAGGCATCGGATACGCTGATACTGGTGACACCATCACCATATATCAAGGGTATTCTGGAGAAAGCGAAGAAGGGATCGCTACAAGGCAAGTTTGTCCTCAATGCTATTAAGGGTATTATCCCCGATGATTATGTAGTCATCTCGGACTATCTTAGAGATACTCTTGGGGTACCTGATGAGCAGATCGGCGTTATCAGTGGACCTACTCATGCCGAGGAGGTAGCGTTGAATAGGCTGAGCTACCTTACGTTGGCGTGCAGCGATGTGCGTAGAGCAGAGCAGCTGAGTAAGGTCTTCCAGAGTGATTATACCTTCTGCAAGGTGAGCAGTGATGTGACAGGAATCGAGTTGGGTAGCGTGCTGAAGAATATTTATGCGATAGCGTCGGGCGTCTGCCAATCGCTACGGATGGGCGATAATTTCCAAGCGGTATTGATCTCCAATGCTACTAAGGAGATGGCACGATTCCTAGCACGGGCATCTAGTGCCGAGCGAAATATCAACGACTCGGTGTACCTGGGCGACCTCTTAGTAACAGGCTATAGTAGGTATAGCCGTAACCGTACATTGGGGACGCTGATTGGCAAGGGCTATTCGGTGAAGCAAGCTCAAGCCGAAATGGAGATGACGGCTGAGGGCTACTATGGTGCGAAGTGTATCAATGAGCTAAATAAGAAGTACAAGGTGGACTTGCCGATAGCTGAAGCGGTGTATGACCTTCTCTACAATAAGGAGAAGGCAAAGGATACTTTTAGGAATTTAAGTTTGAAACTGACATAGATTATGAAGGTAAGATTAGGTAATGCGCTTAGAGAAAATGGCGTAAAGACAACATACGAGACCCTATTGCCACTGGCAGAGAGTAGTCACAAGAGTTTGTTTACTGGCGAGGGTAAGGGCAGTGACTTCCTAGGCTGGGTAGGGTTACCATCGAGCATCACGGATGCTTTCTTGGGAGACATTCAGGCTACTGCCGATAGGCTGCGTAGGGATTGCGAGTTCGTGGTGACCATAGGTATCGGTGGCTCCTATCTTGGTATCAAAGCTGTGGTAGAGGCATTGAGCGATGCCTTTGCTCAGGTGAAGCCAGCTGAGGGCGCTCGTCTGCTGTATGCTGGGCATCATATCTCTGAGGATTATATGGCGGAGTTACTTGAGCTACTCCGTGGTCGCAAGTTCGGACTCATCAATATTTCTAAGAGCGGTACCACTACTGAGCCTGCAGTGGCTTTCAGACTACTGAAGCAGTTGCTGGAGGAGCAAGAGGGCGCCGACTTCGCACGCGAACACATTGTAGCTATAACCGACCAAGCCAAGGGCGCACTTCGTAGTCTCGCTGATAAGATGGGTTATAAGAGCTACGTAATACCTGATAATGTAGGTGGGCGCTTTAGCGTACTTACGCCAGTTGGATTGGTGCCAATCGCTACCGCTGGTTTCGATATTACAGCACTCGTAAGGGGAGCTCAGGCAATGGAGCAAGCGCTTCAGCTGGGAACAGAAGGCGCTAAAATGGTCGAGGAGCATGCCGCTACCCGTGTGGCACTATATCGCTCGGGCAAGAAGATAGAGATACTCGTGAACTTCCATCCTAAGATGCACTACGTGAATGAGTGGTGGAAGCAGCTCTTCGGAGAGAGCGAGGGGAAAGAGCATAAAGGGCTATTCCCAACCGCTGTGGACTTTTCTACCGACCTCCACTCTATGGGTCAGTGGATACAGGAAGGCGAACGCACCATCTTTGAGACCTTTATTAGCGTAGAGGAGCAGGAAAAGGAGTGTCGGATACCTACCGATGAGGAGAATCTGGATGGGCTGAACTTCATCGCGGGGAAGCGTATCGACTTTGTTAATAAACAGGCGGAGCGTGGCACTATGCTGGCTCACCTAGATGGTGGAGTGCCTGTGGTGCAGATGAGTATTGAGCGTCTCGATGCCTATAATATAGGTCAGCTATTCTACTACTTCGAGAAGTTGGTAGGTATTAGTGGCTATCTACTGGAGGTCAATCCATTTGATCAGCCAGGGGTGGAGGCGTATAAGAAGAATATGTTTGCCCTACTCGATAAGCCTGGTTTTGAGGAGGCGTCTAAGGCAATTAAGGCTAGGGTAAGCGAATTGGACTAATAGCATGATAGAGCAAGATTATTATACAGAGAACAAAGTTCTTATCCTTCCCGAGTACGGTCGCAATATCCAGAATATGGTGGAGCACTGCCTGACCATCGAGGATAGGGAAGAACGTCAGGCGTGTGCCGAGTCGATTATCGAGACCATGAATATGGTATCGGGTAGAGATAAGGAGCGCGACGACTACTGGCAGGTTCTCTGGGATCATCTATATATTATGTCGGACTTCAAGCTGGATGTAGACTTCCCTTACGTAGTTACTACACGAGAGGAGTTCGAGACCAAGATGAAGTGCGCCATGGTGAATGAGCAGGCTACGAAGCCTGCCTATCGCCACTATGGTAAGATCGTAGAGCGGATGATTGAGGAGGTGTTGTCGCTTCCCGAGGGAGCTGAACGAGATACACTTGCTAAGGAGACCGCCCTCCAGATGAAGCGTAGCTACATCCAGTGGAATAAGGAGACGGTCACCAATGCTAAGATATTCGCAGATCTCTTTGAGCTATCTGAGGGCAAGATTTATCTCGATGAGATGATCTGCTCACTCCCAGAGGCCAAGGAGCTACTTCAGCCCTCACCACAGCTCTCTAGTAATGGCGGGCTTTTGGTAAGGAAGGTCAATAAGAATAAAAAGAAGAAGAGATGAGTTCGTTTGTTGTAGAAGGTGGGCATCAGCTCCACGGTGAGATATTTGCTCAGGGTGCTAAGAATGAAGCGTTGCAAGTGATATCAGCAGTATTACTTACCGATGAAGAGGTCAAGATCAGTAATATCCCCGATATCCTAGATGTCAATAATCTGATTCAGCTCCTTATGGATCTCGGTGTGAAGGTGCGTAAGCTATCGCCTGATACCTATACCTTCAAGGCAGACGATGTTAATCTCGACTTCGCATACTCCCAAGACTTCCTGAGGGCGAGTGGTAAGCTTAGAGGAAGTGTTCTACTCATCGGACCGCTCCTCTCTCGTTTTGGCAAAGCTTCTATAGGTAAACCAGGAGGAGATAAGATAGGGCGTCGTAGGCTAGATACCCACTTCCAAGGCTTCATCAATCTAGGTGCCAAGATGAATTACGATACCAAAAAGGAGCTCTTTAGTATCGATGTAGAGGAACCACTCAGAGGCACTTATATGCTCCTCGATGAGGCATCGGTCACTGGTACGGCGAATATCATCATGGCAGCCGTGCTTGCCGAGGGTGAGACCACCATTTACCATGCCGCCTGTGAGCCATATATTCAGCAGTTATGCCGAATGCTAGTCCGTATGGGTGCCAAGATAGATGGGATAGGCAGCAACCTCCTAACTATTCATGGGGTGGCTAAGCTAGGCGGTACCGAGCATCGCCTACTTCCCGATATGATTGAGGTAGGCAGCTTTATTGGCATGGCGGCCATGACCTCCTCCGAGATTACTATTAAGGAGGTCGAGACCCGAGAGCTCGGAATTATCCCCAATGCCTTCCGCCGCCTTGGTATCACTATCGAGGAGCGCGGCAACGACCTCCACATCCCTGCACAAGAGCGTTACGAGATAGATAGTTTCATGGATGGCTCTATCCTCACTATATCTGATGCCCCTTGGCCTGGGCTCACGCCTGACCTTTTGAGCGTCCTCCTCGTAACCGCTACTCAAGCGCGAGGGAGTGTCCTTATCCATCAAAAGATGTTTGAGAGCCGTCTCTTCTTCGTCGATAAGCTCATCGATATGGGTGCGCAAATAATACTATGCGACCCGCATAGGGCTACTGTGATAGGGCTTGATCGAAAGTTTAAGCTCCGCAGTGGCAATATGATTTCGCCAGATATCCGTGCCGGAATTGCGCTACTCATAGCAGCCATGTCGGCCAATGGCACTAGTCGTATTGATAATATCGACCAAATAGACCGAGGCTATCAATTTATCGACCAGCGCCTCAATGATTTGGGGGCAATTATTAAGCGTATCTAAGTATGCCGAATCCCTTCCCAACCATAGACCCTAAGCAGCTAATTGCTTATGGCAAGGTGCGTCGTACCCATGGCAATCAGGGAGAGGTTATCCTTGCCCTTGTATCACCGGCTTTTGAGGTGCTAGAGCCCCAATTTTTATTCTTACTAATCGACGAAATCCCCGTCCCCTATAGGCTCGCTAGTATTCGGGGTGGGGGAGAACAGTTTATCATAGGTTTTGAAGGCGTAGACTCCCTAACGGATGCAGAAACTCTTGTGGGTCTTGAAGCGCAGATACACCAAGACGAGCTCCCCGAAGAGCACAGCAATATCTCCCTTACCTTTCGCGACTATCAGTTACAGCATGTTGGGGGCGAGCTTATAGGGCGTATAGTGGACATCGATAGCTCTACCACCAATATCCTTATCCTTATAGAGCGACCCAATCATTCCGAAGTCACCATCCCTCTAGTAGAGCAGTGGATTGCGTCTATCGACGATCACCACCGCATCATCACCATGGACTTCCCTCTCGAATTATTAGATCTCTAATCTTTCCCTCTCACTATGCAGCCTATATTGGTCATAGACGATGATTCCGCAGTCAGGGCTTCGCTCTCGCTGCTTCTCAAGCGTTCGGGCTATGAAGTCCTTATGGCCAACAATCCTACAGAGGCTCTTGATATTGTCCGCAGAGTAGCCCCACAGGTGGTACTCATGGATATGAATTATACCCTCTCCACTACAGGAGAAGAGGGGCTCGAACTCCTCCAAAGAGTCAAGATATTTGCGCCCCATTCCCCAGTTATACTGATGACTGCTTGGGCAAGTATAGAGCTGGCAGTGAGGGGAATGAAGCTAGGGGCTTTTGACTTCGTCTCCAAGCCTTGGGAGAATCGTCAGCTCCTCAAGACGATAGAGAATGCCATCAGCATCTCCTCCGAGACTCTTCACTCAGAGAGTGACCCCAATTTCCCCAACATCATAGGGCGCTCACCCGCCATGCAAGAGCTACTGCGTACCGTGGCACGCATTGCACCTACCACTGCTTCCGTATTGATTACGGGAGAGAGTGGCACTGGCAAGGAGCTGATAGCCGAGGCGATACATCAGCATAGTAAGCGAAGCAAAGAACCCTTCGTAAAAGTCAATCTCGGTGGTATCTCTCAGAGCCTTTTCGAGAGCGAGATGTTTGGACATAAAAAAGGCGCCTTCACTGATGCGTATGCCGACCGTAAAGGTCGCTTCTCACTCGCAGATGGTGGCACCATATTCTTAGATGAGATAGGAGAGCTCGATGCCTCATGTCAGGTAAAACTACTGAGAGTGCTCCAAGATCAGACCTTCGAGGTATTGGGTGATAGTAAACCTCAGAAAGTGGATGTACGTGTGGTCAGTGCCACCAATGCCGACCTTCGTAGTATGGTAGCTGAGGGGATCTTCCGTGAGGACCTCTTCTTCCGTATCAACCTCATACAGCTCCGTATCCCTGCACTCCGAGAGCGTATCGAGGATATCCCGCTACTCGTACAGCACTTCGCCCATAAGATGAAACGCAGCATCACATTTGCCGATGATGCAATGGTACTCTTGCAGAGCTTGCCTTATCCGGGTAACATCCGCGAACTTAAGAACCTCGTAGAGCGAGCTATCCTTATGTCGCCCAACGATACCATAACTGCTCGAGACCTCCGCCCCCTAGTGAGCCACACCACGCCCGCATCCTCCACTCAGAGTGGCAAGACGCTCGAGGAGATAGAGCGCATAGAGATAGAACGGCAAATAGCACTGCATAATGGCAATCTTAGTCGGGTAGCCAAAGCCTTGGGGCTCAGTCGTGCGGCTCTTTACCGAAGGCTCGAAAAATATGGACTATGATACGAGTCCTCGTTATACTCTGCGCTCTTCAGGCTTTAGTCCTTATCGTCCTGCTCTTCTTCTACTATCGTAGTGCGGTACGCCCTATGCGTGCAATTGTCAATGGTATGAACCTCCTCAAGGCTCAGGACTTCAGTAGTCGGCTCAAGAAGATAGGACAGTCCAATGCCGATGAGATTGTAGAGCTCTTCAATAGACTAATGGAGCAGCTCAAGGAAGAACGCCTCAAGCTGAGAGAGCAAAACGAGTTTCTCGACCTCCTAGTCCACGCCTCTCCTCTTGGTGTAGTCGTCCTCGACTACGACGATCGTGTGGTGCAAATCAACCCTGCGGGGCAGAAGATTCTAGGGGTTTCTAGTGGGTACGAAGGCGAGAGTCTCCGAGTGTTTTCCCTACATTCAGCATTTGATATCTCTACAGTGCCACTTAAGGGTACCGACACCTTTTACCGCACAGACGGTTCCATATTTAAGGTGTCCCATGCTGCCTTTGTCGATCGTGGCTTCAAGCGCTCTTTTTACCTAATAGAGCACCTTACTGAGGAGGTTCGTAGGGCAGAGCGCAAAGCGTACGAAAAGGTCATACGTATGATGGCACACGAGGTGAATAACTCTGTAGCTGGTATCACCTCTATCCTAGATACCTCCACTCAGATACTGAGAGACGAAGAGCCCGAGCTTGCCGAGGCACTGGGGGTATGCCTAGAGCGTTGCTACTCTATGAGCAACTTCGTTTCCCGATTCGCTGATGTGGTCAAGGTGCCTAAGGTGGAGCGTAAGTTGATAGATCTCAATCAGCTCCTGCGGGATCAGCAAAGTCTCTTTGAGAGTCTCTGCGGAGCCAAGCAAATTACGATTGAGTACCAGCTCGACCCAGAGGTAGGTGAGCTCCTCCTCGATGCACCACTAATGGAGCAGGTGATTATTAATATCGTGAAAAACGCTATTGAGAGTATTCCTGCGGAGGGTAGAGTGCTCATTCGCACATCGGCACAAGAGCGCGTCTTAGAAGTCATCGATAATGGCGTAGGTATCCCTAAGGAAGTCGAAACCAAGCTCTTCAGTCCATTCTTTAGTACCAAACCCCAGGGTCAGGGCATAGGACTCTTATTTATCCAAGAAGTGCTTATACAGCATGGTTTCTCTTATAGTCTTCGCACCGATTCCGAGACCTCACTTACCCATTTTACCCTAGGCTGGTAAGCCCAGATTGCCATTGGTTTACACGCACTTACGGTTTCTATAACCGCTACCATACCTCTCGCACATCTCCGCTCTACTTCTTACGAGTTTTTTCTCGCCATATCAGCGAAATTTATTCCTAGGAATAAATTTATTTTTCTCTAGGAATAAAGATATTTATCTGTACAAATAAATTTATTTATTCCTAGGAATAAATTTTTGACCTTGCGCGACCTGTCCTCTCGGCTAGCGCTAGTACAGACGGGTAGTCTCGGTTTATGATAATAAATGTTAGGGGCTTGGTGGTGTGCATAGATTGGTATATCTTTGTCTGTGTATGAGAAAGATTGATGTGAAAAGAGCAAATAGGCTGGGTGCGCTACTGATGCTGACCGTGATGGTCTGGCTTGGTGGAGCACTTATAGCGCATACGCTTTCGCACCATCATATCCATGAGCATCTCCACGCAGAGCATTATTCTGATGGAGACGATGACGAGCAGTGTATGCTACTTGTCTTTGTGGCTTCACCTTTCTCGATTGTTGAGACTTCCGATGTCCCAGTTGCTGCCTATGTAGGGCGCCTCGTCTTGGGGACAATTTATACCGATACTTTATTTTCAGGGCTATCTGCCCATCCTACACTCCGTGCACCGCCTGTTTGCTAATCATTATAGGATTGGTAAATACAACGCATAGAGTTTTCCAAATGATACATATTTATAAGAGGCTAACATCGGTGGTCTCCGTCTTCTGGCTACTAGTAGTTGCACAAATACCACTAGCAGCTCAGGAGCAAGGATTCCGACTACAGGTGGTAGATTCGGAGGGGTTACCCCTCCCCGGTGTCACAGTTCGCTATGCCGATAGCGGAACTATCACAGACACCAAAGGGTTTGCAACAGTTCCTACAGGGCTGAGCAACCACCAACTGATTACATTTAGCTATATCGGATTTGAAAATCAGAGTTTTACACTAGCGGCACTTCAGTCGCTTCACCCTAGGGTGGTACGTATGCAGATTGCCCAAGCGCAGTTGCACGAACTGGTGGTTACTGCAGAGGGCAATCCGATACGCCGTGAGACCGTCGGGCAAAAACTATCTTCGCTAGCCCTTCAAGAAGGGGTGGGAAGTAGTCTGGGTGAGGTGCTGGAGGGTATCCGTGGAGTGAGCCTAATCAGTACGGGTACTTCGGCTAGCAAACCTGTTATCCATGGTTTGCATGGTCATCGCATACTGATTCTCAATAACGGAGTGCGCCATACCAGTCAGCAATGGAGTAGTAGCCATGCTCCTGAGATAGACATAGCTCAGGCAGGGCGTATCTCGGTACTCAAGGGTGCCGAGAGTGTACGGTATGGTGCCGATGCTCTAGGTGGCGTGATACTTGTGGAGCAGAACCCCCTTCCGTATCATCATGGATGCCTTGTTGGCGAGGTGACCCCTTTCTTTCAGAGCAATGGGTTAGGCTTTGGTCTTAGTGCAGGACTAGAAAGCAGCTTGGGTAGACAGGGCGACTGGGCTTGGCGACTACAAGGAGACTACGCCAATAGTGGCGACAAACGTAGTGCTAAGTATCTCCTCAATAATACTGGACAGAGGAGTTGGAGCGGACAGGGTGCTATTGGTCTGCAAAATGACCGTGTGCAGGTAGAGCTCTTCGTGAGTCACTTGTGGGAGAAGGAGGGCGTATTTTTCGGTGCTCAGATGGGTAATGTAGACCTACTGAGAGAGCGGATAGAGGCTGGACGCCCAGCCGATGAGGTGATTACTCCTTTCTCCCGTAAGATTGATTATGGCTACCACATGGTTAATCATACTCTAGCCAAGCTCTCAGGGCATTACCATATCGATAGCTATCATACACTAAAGAGTCAGGTGGCGTATCAGCGCAATCAGCGTGAAGAGTACCACCTCCGACGCAATAAGCTGAGCGCAGTGCCTGAGATGGCTTTGGTACTCCATAATGTACAGGGCGAATTGCAGTGGCGCTACGATAATAAGCATGGGTGGCAAGCCGAAGCGGGATGGCTGGGGAGCTTTACCAACAACTACAATACTCCAGGAACCGGTGTGGTACCTATGATTCCCAATTATACTGAGGGAGGTTTAGGGAGCTATGCCCTAGGAAAGTATGCCACCGACCGATGGGGCGTAGAGGGTGGTGTCCGCCTAGATGCTAATAGGATAGAGGCTGTCGGTATCAATTATGATAGTGAGCCCTATGGCGGAGTAGAGCGTCAGCGTAATATCACCTATACTCTCGGCGGATTTGCGGAACTGACTAAGGGACTTACCCTAAGGAGCCAGCTCGGCACGGCTTGGCGCTCTCCGCATGTGGCAGAGCTCTATAGCAATGGTCTGGATCAGGAGAGTGGTATCTATGTGGTAGGGCAAGAGGGACTGAAATCGGAGCGAGCACTCAAGTGGATTGCCTCTCTGGGTTATACCCATCAGTACTTCCAGCTGGATGTGGAGGGTTATCTCCAATGGATTAATAACTATATCTACCAAGAGCCTACGGGCGAGGTGCACCGACTAGTCTCGGGAGCCTATCCGCTCTTTAGGTACAAGCAGACCTCTGCCACGCTTCATGGCTTGGATGCTGAAGCAACCATTACGCCACTTCGTTGGCTAAGTTACAGCGTGACTGCTGGGATGATTTGGGCTTCGGAGCGCAGCACAGGTCGTTACCTGCCCTATATCCCCCCGCTTAGGATAGGGCAGGAGCTCAAAGCCTCTTTCGGTAGTGGATACTTTGCCCTTGAGCATAAGTATGTGGCAGAGCAGAAACGCTTTGATCCTGAGACCGACCTTATCCCTTATGCGCCGCCCGCCTACCATCTCCTTGGTTTGCGAGCAAGTTATGAGCAGCGGCTGCGGGAGAAATGCGGGAAGCTCACCTATACCTTTTCGGTAGAGAACCTACGGAATAGAGAATACAAAGAATACACCAATAGGGCGCGCTATTATGCCCACGACATGGGCATCAATGCTCGCTTTGCGGTGCGTTATCAATTTTAGTTGTCAATAAATAGGATATGAAAAAGATTATTTCGATGCTCACACTGAGCACCCTACTACTAGTGGTCGGCTGTAAGCCAGAGGCTCCTAATGACGAGACCCAGGAGAAAAATCATCAAGACACGCACAAGGTGACAGTGGTATTTACCCCCGGCAAGATGGAGGGCAATAAGTTTGTCCCGGTATCTTCGTTGGGAAAAACCTTGAGCTTTACTGCTTCGGCAGAGAGTGCTTGGAAGCCCGATAATACGATACAACCCATCCAAGGGGTTAGTTATTTCGTGCAGGTTAAGCACTACTCCAAAGCAGGCGAAGAGCTAAATAGGGAGTATGCCACCAATGGCGAGGACTTAATCCACCAGCATTTCTTTATCCCTAATAAGATCAAGTCGGAAAAGGCTCTTGAATGGATTAGTTACCAATACCTAGATACCAAACCTTGGGATGCCCCTATCTCCACCGATGCCGAGGTGATAGGCACCAAAAATCCTATAGGTCTCAAGGGAGTGATGGTATTTAAGCAGGCAGGGCGTGAGCTACAGATTTGGCTCCGATTGCTCCATGCGAGGGGCTCTAAGTTTAGTAGTGCCAATGTTGCCTCACCCTTTTATGCTCCTGGCATGTGGACGGCAAATGGGGCTTATGACCTAGATTTGAATTTTGATGTTGAAGTATTACCCAATAATTAATTACAGAATAAGATGAAGAAGATTTTATACACGCTACTCGGAGTAGTAGCACTTGCTTTTACTGCTTGCCAATCACAGGATCAGCCAGATGAGCACAGCGAGATTGTTTTCTCCAATCCACTACAAATCCCTACCGAGATTGCCAAGATAGAGGTAGTCGCTATCGAGGGGCACCTCCACGGCACTTATGGTTTCCATGAGAGTGCTGACCCTATAGATCAGAAGTATATGAAACGCTTCCACAAGTTTGTCTTTGAGAAAAAAGGAAATGCCTTCGAGCTTACTAAGGAGGGCAATACCAAGCTCTTTGCCGTAGGAGGGCTAGAGGATGAAAATGGTCACCACGACCATGCCGATGGAGATGCACATGACCATTCGGGGCAAGAGGGCACCGCTGCTTACGGCTTCTGGATTGATTACTTTGATGCCAAGGGCAATAAGATTACCTCCAAGATTTTGGAGCAGGGACAGCAAAATAGCCGCCAGCACTTCTTTGTGGCTCGCCACATGGCACCTACCTTTGATGGCGATATCGCAGAGATCAAGGAGCACAATGAGCAGCACAAGTTTATGGACTACATATATTGTGATACCGACCCACTTATGAGCCGAATCAAGGATGGCGCTAAGATTATCGGCACCGATAATCCTGTGGGACACAAGGGTTACTTCTATTTCTTCGTGCCACGCTCCGAATTTACACTTGATATAGTCCTGAGCGACTTCGGAGGCAAAGAGAAGACACTCAAGGGAAGCCCGAGGGAATTCTTCCAATATCCTGCTGGGGCTAAGGATCTAGTACGCCTTAGTATTCCAGTCATCGTCTACGCTCATGGCTATGAGGCTATCGAAGAGGATACCCTAGAGGAGGCACTGAAAAACCCTGCTTCCAAGAAGTACCTAGAGTCCGTAAAGCGCGCCTATAATATCACTATCGAGGAGGCTTTCCAAGCTGTACACAATAGAATAGAGGGCGATATCCCACCCCACAGTGACGCTGGGTATTGGTTTTAACACTTGAGTGAATGCAATCATCATATTTGAGGGGCGACCGCAAGGTTGCCTCTCTTTCTTTTTTTATTATATTTGCCCATATCATTAATAACTATTCAGCCACGACTATGACCAAATATAATATTCGGCTAATACTATTTGTCATTACTGGATTACTTGCGACCCATGTATTGGCGCAGAGCTATTCGGGAGTATTAATAGATAAGGAGAGTAAGGAGCCTGTGGATCTTGCCACTGTGGTATTGCTCTCTAATGACTCTACGGCAATCGCTGTGGTGCCATCAGACCAAGGCGGACACTTCTCACTCTCTGGAGATGGGGCTAGGTGGCTTCAGGTTTCGCATATATTATATGAGAGTATGCGCCTAGAGCTACCCAATGGATTTCAGGATACGATATACTTGGATCAGAAGTCGGAGCTGCTCTCAGAACTAGTGGTGAAGGCAGAGCGACCCATGATGAAGCTACTAGAGGGTGGCATACCAAGCTACGATATCGATGTACTCTTTGAGAAAAGCACCGTGACTACAGCTTATGAGATGCTGAGTAAGCTACCAGGCATGAGCATGGAGAATGGCGTGCCTAAGCTGGTGGGAACTAATGGGTATACCCTCGTGATAAATGGGAAGCCCTCCAATATCCCTCAGGATCAGCTACTCGAGATGCTCAAGACGATCCCTGTGCAGATGGTGGCGAATGTAGACATATCCTATGCACCTATTGCCAAGTATAGAGCGAAGGGTGCCTCTATCAATATTGTGCTGAAGCAACAGTCCAAAGATAAAGCACTGAGCGGGCTCTCTGGTCAGCTATTCGGCACTTATACCAATGAGTATTACAGCCGCTACAATGCAGGTGGCAATATTACTTATAGTGATGCTAGTGGATTTTCGGTCACTGGTAACTACAAAGCAGAATGGGGTAGTCAGTACACTGATATGACTTTTGATACCCAGCCATTTGGCACGAATAGTGGGTTCCATATCAATAATCATGGAAGGTGGAGTCCGACACAAAGTCATACTGCCTTTGTAGACCTTTCGTATGCCAAGGAGAAGCACAATATCTCTGTCAATTATTACGGCAACTTTTCGCCCAACGATAGATATATAGAGCAGAATAGAAAGAACCCTGACCCACTTGATCGGGTGCAGAACTCGTCAGATAATACGCACCATGCCGCTCTGGAGTATATCTATAATGACCATCTGATGGCAGGGGCTTTTTATACCAATTACAACCAACGCAAAGATGTGCAATATGGACTGGAGCGTACGCCATTGCCTAATAGGGCTTTGTCCTACTCTATGGATCAGAGGTCTCAAGTAATAGGAGTGCACGTAGATAATAGCCACAAGCTAGACAGCGGCTGGGGTGTGGAGTATGGCAGTAAGTTTTCGTTCTCCAATACCATAAATAGACAACTCCACCGAGTGGCACAAGGCAAAGGGCTTTCGGAGCCAGCTATGGAGCAGACCAGTCGGGAACTACTCGCTGATGCTTATGTGGGTGTGAAGAAGCAGTTTACACCAAAGTTGAATATGGGGCTTACCCTTATTGGCGACTATGCAAAGTACTTTGGACATGAGGAGAACTTCCAAGTGATTCCGCAAGCGAGTCTGATGTATCAGATATCCCCTGAGCATATTCTGCAATTCACGCTCAATTCGGAAAAGAAATATCCTGCCTACTATGAGCGTGAGCCATTTACCACGATACACAGTGAGTATCAGCAGTGGCAAGGCAATCCTGACCTCCGACCTTATGTCTCTTACAAGGGACAACTCGTATATATACTGAAGAGTAGATATATTTTTATATTGGGGGATACATACAATCCTAATTACTTTGTGCAACTAATGTATCTTGATCCTAAGATTAATCAAATTGTATATAAGACTTGGAATTGGAACTATAGCAACTCTCTAAGTCTTGCAACAGTACTTCCGCTACCACAGACCTCTTGGTGGCAAGGTAAACTTACTATGAATGGGCAGTTTAACTCAGTAAAGATGGATATCCCTTATGAGGAAGCACTGGAGCGGCATCGCTTTATGTTTTTCGCTTCGCTGACGAATGACTTCGTGATAAGTGAGAAGCACAACCTTACTGCGGGGCTAGATGCTAGTTATATCACTGGCGGCATGCAGGGGCTCTACACATTTGATGATATTATTGGCTTGGATGTGCGTATGAAGTGGATGAGCCAGGACAAGAAGTGGAGTGTGACGCTAAACGGGGATGATCTACTGAATAGGGCTACGCCTAGGATCAAGGTAGACTACGGTATTCATAAGTTTGAGTTTGTGCCAGCTACTTTCGGCAGGAGTGTATCGCTTGATCTCCGCTATACCTTTGGTAGCTTTAAGAGCGAGAAGACGCCCGGACAGCTCAATACAGACCGCTTCGGTATGTAATCCAATAAACTGCCAGCAGATTTGGTGATGATAAGTCGCTAATTTTGGGTAACTTTGCGGGCGTTGGTAGGTGTGTCCCTACCTTTTTACGTATTATCAATAGGCAGAAGGATTTTTATTTATGAAGCGCGACGCAAGATATATCTTTGTGACTGGTGGCGTGGTATCGTCTTTGGGTAAGGGTATTGTGGCAGCATCGCTCGGTAAGCTATTGCAGAGCCGTGGGTATAGTGTCACTATCCAGAAGTTTGACCCATATATCAATGTGGATCCAGGTACGCTCAACCCCTACGAGCATGGCGAGTGCTATGTGGCTGAGGATGGGCATGAGGCAGACCTAGACTTGGGGCACTATGAGCGTTTCTTGGATATCCGTACGTCTAAGGATAATAATGTGACTTCGGGTAGAATATACCAAAACGTTATTCAGCGCGAGCGTAAGGGTGACTTCCTCGGTAAGACGGTTCAGGTAGTCCCCCACATCACCGATGAGATTAAGCGCAATGTGAAGCGCCTAGGGCTTACCGGGAAGTATGACTTTGTGATTACCGAGATTGGTGGTACCGTAGGTGATATCGAGTCTCTGCCTTTCCTCGAGAGCGTACGACAGCTCAAGTGGGAGCTGGAGGATAAGTGTATGGTGGTGCACCTTACTTATGTGCCTTATATCAAGGCGGCAGGCGAGGTGAAGACTAAGCCTACTCAGCACTCTGTGAAGCAATTGCAGGAGGAGGGGATTCAGCCAGACATGCTGGTGCTTCGTACTGAGATGAAGCTCGACGAGGGTATTCTCAATAAGGTAGCATTATTCTGCAATGTGCCTAAGCGTGCTGTGGTACAGAGCTACGACGTGCCTTCGATTTATGAAGTACCGCTCGTGATGCAGGAGCAAGACGCTGACGAGGTGTTGCTCCGTAAGTTCGGCATGGAGGTAGGTCCTAAACCAGAGTTGAAGGATTGGCGTGCCTTTTTAGACCTAAAGAATAACGCCAAGGAGGAGATATCCATAGGGCTAGTTGGTAAGTACGTAGAGCTCCAAGATGCATATAAGTCTATCGACGAGGCGCTTCAGCAGACCGCTATTTACAATGGTCGGAAGCTCCATCTCGTACATCTGCAGTCGGAGAACATGACAGACGATAATATTGCTGAGATGCTCAAGGGTATAGATGGCGTTATAGTGGCTCCTGGCTTTGGTCAGCGCGGTACTGAGGGTAAGCTGGTAGCGCTGAAGTATTGCCGTGAGCATAATCTGCCTACTCTCGGGATATGCTTAGGCATGCAGATGATGGTCGTAGAAGGCGCAAGGAATGTGCTTGGGCTTGAGGGCGCTCACTCTTCCGAGATAGAGCCGAATACCGCTTATCCTGTAATTGATCTAATGGACGACCAGAAGTCGGTAGTCAACCTCGGTGGTACCATGCGCTTGGGTGCTTATGACTGCCACCTAATGGCGGGAAGCAAGGTAGCACAGGCGTATGGCAAGCTCGATATTCGTGAGCGCCACCGCCACCGATATGAGTTCAATAGCAAGTATGAACAGGCGTTTGAGGAAGCCGGTTTTGCTCTTACGGGGAAGAACCCTGACAGCGGACTAGTAGAGGTTATAGAGCGTCCCGAGCTTGATTGGTATATCGGCGTACAATTCCACCCCGAGTATTCTAGTACCTTAATTCATCCTCATCCACTCTTTATGTCCTTTATGAGAGCGGCTATTAAGCACTCGGAGCAATAATACGATTACAGAACATAGATGGATAAAAATACAATCACAGGCTTTGTACTGATGGGACTTGTGCTGGTGGTCTTTACTCTGCTGGGTAGACCATCTAAGGAAGAGCTGGAGGCACAACAGCGGTACAACGACTCGATCGCACAGATCCACCAACAAGAGATTGCCGAGGCTGAGGCATTGGCAGCGAAACCAGCGACTGACGATGCCGGATTGGCAAATCTTACGCCCGCTGAGCGCGACTCAGTTCTACAGCTAAGGTCGCTACAGAGTTTCGGAGAGCTAGCTAGCGCTTCCAATGGCGTGGAGCAAACCTATGTACTCGAAAATGATAGCGTAGCTTACACCTTTAGTACTAAGGGTGGCTTCTTGGTTGCTAGCGAACTGAAGCAGTACAAGGATTACCTAGGCGAACCCATTAGATTGGTTCGCCCCGAGGATGCCAACTTGGGCTTCAGCTTTGTTACTCGCTCTAATAGAGTAGTCAGCACTAGGGAGCTTTATTTCGTACCTGAGCAAGTAAGCCCTACTCAGTTGAGGATGACCCTTACCGTAGAGAGTGGACAGAAGCTCAGCTTCCTCTATACCTTGGAGCATAAGTATCTATTGGACGTGCAAATAGAGAGCGAAGGCTTCGAGCAGGTAATGGCTCAGAATGCCCCTTACCTCGATGCACACATGAGTCTACCTATCTATCAAAACGAAAAGGCAGCGAAGACAGTGCAGCGCTACTCTGGTATCGCTTACGAGGCAGCAAGTGGAGATATCGAGAAGCTTAGCGTAAGCAAGAGTGTGGACGAAAGCGTAAGCGGTACTGCCAAGTGGTTCGCATTCCGCGATATGTTCTTCTCTTCTATCTTCTACAGTGCCAATGGTCTAGAGCCGGTTCAGCTTATAAGCGATGTCCTAGAGGGTGCCGATGGCAAGCTCAAGCAAATGGAGGCGAAGTGCGTACTCCCTATCGGCGCAGAGGGGATTAGTCTCAAGATCTACACAGGACCTAATGACTACAAGCTGCTAAAGGATATCGATGCACACCTCAAGGATGAGACACATCTTGCCAAGGTGGTAGAGATGGGCGGTTGGTTTCGTTTTATCAATATCTGGTTGGTACAGCCCGTCTTCAACTTCCTCGAGAAGTTCATCAGCAACTACGGCTTGATTATCTTGCTCCTCACCATCTTCATCAAGCTACTACTAATGCCACTTACCTACAAAAGCTTCCAGAGCCAAGCCAAGATGCGTGTGCTCAAGCCTCAGGTAGATGCCATTACAGAGAAATACCCAGGCGAGGAGAATATGATGAAACGCCAGCAGGAGACTATGGCACTCTACCGTAAGGCTGGGGTCAATCAGATGGGCGGCTGTCTCCCTATGCTTCTACAGATGCCTATCTTGATGGCGATGTACCAGTACTTCCCTACGAGTATCAACCTTCGTGGCGAGAGTTTCCTTTGGGCACTCGACTTATCGACTTACGACGATGTTATCAATTGGGGCTTCAATATCCCATTGATTGGCGATCACATTAGTCTATTCTGTCTGCTCATGACGGTGACACAGGTCGCTTATATGAAGATTACCCAAGCTTCCAGTGGACAGGCACAGATGCCGGGAATGAAGTTAATGCCGTGGATTATGGCAATAATGCTCTTCTTCTTCCTCAATGAGAATGCAGCAGCGCTCAGCTACTACTACCTCCTATCTATGCTGATATCTATCTTCCAGACCCAAGCCTTCAAGTGGGGCACCAACGAGGAGAAACTCCTTGCTCAGCTGGAAGCTAATAAGAAGAAGCCTAAGAAGCAGTCTAAGTGGATGGCTCGTATAGAGCAGATGCAGAAGGAACAGGAAAAGATGCTCCGCGAGCAGAAGAAGGGTAAGTAATCCCTAGGCATTCGCTACTAGATATAAGAGGGGCTACGCAAATACCTATTACGGTATTGCGTAGCCCCTCTTAGTATTCACTACTTGCTAGAAAGTAACTCTCCCAAAACGGGCGTATTGTGTCGGTTTATTATTGTAGTCATCTTTGCGGTTGGAAGTTGTTCAGGTATTAGATGACTACGATTTATGTTTAATCTAAATGAAAGCAATTGCTTTTTCCTATTTATTAGTGGCGTTGACTTGAGGAAAGGGTTTGGAGGTTTGGAGGGGATCATTCTTAGAGATGGTCGCAATCCTTTAGAGGGGGATGTGTTTGTGTTTATCAATAGGTCGAGGACTACGATGAAATTGCTCCACTGGGAACGGGGCGGGTATGTGATTTACCATAAACGCCTGGAATGTGGTCGGATAAGCCATAAGGTGTT
>NZ_KB904317.1 GCF_000379925.1 Porphyromonas levii DSM 23370
TCGCCCCTCAAGCCGGCTAAAGCAACTTGTGCCTTAAAGCTTGAACTGTATTTACTTCTTCGTCCCATAAACTTATCTTTTCCTTTTCGTCAGCAAATGACAATTAGTTCCATCTCAACTCTCAAATCTACCACTTTTTGAGTTGTCTAGTTTTTTGGGAATATTATAATATTTAAGCATCTGTGGTTTTTAAACGAACGATGCTTATTTTATTGTGACAAAGTTGTGATTTATTTACGATATGGAGCGAATGTTGTAGAAAATAAATGGAAATCCAAGGTTGTCTTATTATAAAAACCTTAGATATCCAAGTCTTGGGAATCTATCATGCGAGGAGGCAGTGACAGTACGTCACTACCTCCTCGCATGATAGTATTGCAGGGAACTGGCTAGAATAGGGATAGCCAGCTAACGTATGCAAAGTCCATAGGATGTGCTAGAAGCTCGTGGGTAGGAGCAATGCGGATGGCTAGCTTTTGGTTGCCAGGGTTATCGATCTCCTTATCCAGTCTATAGGTGCGGCGAGTACCTTCCGAGCTAATTAACTTATACTCGTGGTTCGCAATATGTTTGGTCTCGCCCGTGTTGGCATCTACCTCTATAACCACGAGTTCTACCTTGAGCGCTGTATTGAGCTCGTGCATATCGAGCACTATGGTAGAGGAGAATTGTTCTCCTACCTCAAAGTTGCGATTACTGAGATCCTTTGAGCTCTTTACCTCTATCGTCTCTAACTTGTCCCAATCACGAGCTACTCCTCTCTTCCACTCCACGAGTTGGTCGATAGCAGAGTAGTTATCTTTGGCAAGTGCCTTGGAGCGCTCCGCTAGCGGACGGTAGAATCTCTCGATATAATCATTAATCATCCTCCGCATAGTAAAGTGAGGTAAGATTCTAGACATCGATGTCTTAATCATCTGTACCCAGCCAGTAGAGAACTCCTTATGCTCGCTTCGGTCGTAGTAGAGTGGAATAATCTCCTCCTCCAGTGTCTTATAGATCGTCACAGCATCTAGCTTGTCTTGTAGCCCTTGGTCGGTATAAGTCCGTTTGTCTGTAAGTGCCCAACCGCCAGCAGGGATGTAGCCTTCGTACCACCAACCATCTAGCACCGAGAAGTTGAGCACACCATTCATGAGTGCCTTCATTCCAGAAGTCCCTGATGCCTCAAGCGGTCGGGTAGGGGTATTGAGCCATACATCTACACCCGCAATTAGTCGGCGCGCTACGCGTATGTCGTAATTCTCTAGGAAGAGTACCTTGCCCTGAAATTGTGGCATGCGGGATATCTCTATGATGCGCTTAATCAATCCCTGTCCACCACCATCGGCTGGGTGAGCCTTGCCGGTGTATATAAATTGTACGGGTCGCTCCTTGTTATTGACAATCTCTGCGAGGCGCTCGAGGTCGGTAAATAACAAGTGTGCACGCTTATAGGTAGCAAAGCGACGTCCAAAGCCTATCAGTAGAGCATCTGGGTCTAGTGCATCGAGGATGTCTAGGGTGAACGTAGGGTCGTTGTTCTCCTTGGCGAGACTTGCCTGATAGCTTGCCCTTAGGTGGCGGATTAGTCGTGCTTTCATCTCCTTGCGCATCTCCCAAATCTCACTATCTGGTACGCTTTCAATCTTGGTAAGAACTCTTACGTTCGCCTGATCCTCAAGTATGTTGTCAGAGATGTATTTCTTGTAAAATGGTATCCATTCTACCGCAGTCCATGATGGGAAGTGCACGCCATTGGTCACATATCCTACGTGTAGCTCCTCTGGGAAATAGCCCTTCCACACAGGTGCAAACATCTTCTGTGATACCTTGCCATGTAGCCAACTCACGCCATTAGCTTCCTGTGCGGTATTAAGAGCAAGCGTACTCATAGAGAACTTATCGTGGCTGCCAGGGTTCTCTCTGCCAAGATCAATGAGTTCTTGAAAGGTGATGCCAAGCTTCTCGGCATAGTGCTCCATGTACTTGGCAAATAGTCCCTCATCGAAGTAGTCGTGCCCAGCAGGTACGGGCGTGTGCACGGTATAGAGACCAGAGGCACGGATAATCTCAAGCGCATGGTCGAAGTCCTTGCCTTCGGCTACCAACTCTGCGATACGCTCAATATTAATAATTGCGGCGTGCCCCTCATTACAGTGGTATACCTCCTTCTTTATCCCTAGCTTCTTAAGCATCTGAATACCACCAATACCTAGGAGGTACTCTTGCTTCATGCGGTTTTCCCAGTCCCCGCCATAGAGTTGGCTGGTGATAGGTTTGTCCCAGTCACTATTTTGTGGATGGTCAGTATCCATAAGGTAGAGTGGAATACGCCCTACATCTACACGCCATACATAGCTATAAACCACATGATCTCTAAAGGGGACTTCCAGTGTCATAGGTGTGCCATTGTTGCTGCATACCTGAGTCACTGGAATCTTATTGAACTCATTCTGCTTGTACTGGGCTACTTGCTGACCATCCGATGCTATTACCTGGTCAAAGTAACCAAACTTATACAGAAAGCCTACACCTACCATGTCTACCCGAGAGTCACTCGCCTCCTTCAGGTAATCTCCTGCAAGTACACCCAGACCACCAGAGTAAATCTTCAGGATATTGCTAAGTCCATATTCCATGCTAAAGTACGCCACACTTGGGGCATCGCTACGCATGGGTTGGGCTAAATAGTCTTGGAAATTCTGATATGCCTTATCCACTCTAGCCATGAAGACCTCATCTGCCATCAGGTCGTCCTGCTGCTTACTGGTAAGGTTATTGAGTACCTCAATAGGGTTACCTTGGCTTGCTTCCCATCTCTCATGGTCTATATCTGCAAATATCTTTCTCACCTCACTGCTCCATACCCACCATATATTACGTGATAGGTCTTCTAGTTTGGAGAGCTTAGCAGGTAACTTGGAATGAGTATACACATCATTCCATACAGGCAGGTTGTGCCTTTTACTTTGGATCATAATCTTTCTTCCTTTATTTCTTTCAAATTTGCTCCCGCAAATATACCAACATTATCACTCAGTAGCAAAATGAAAGCGACGCCGCACGGATAGGTGCAGCGTCGTCTTAGTCAATTGCGAAAACTGTATGTCAGTTACTTGTGCGTCTTATTGAACTTCTTATTATTAATGAAGTAGGCTATCGGTGTTGCTACGAATAGTGTAGAGTAGGTACCGAATACTATACCAAGAATCATTGCAAATGTGAAGCTCCTGATACTAGCACCACCGAAGAAGAAGATGATGAGTACCACAAGCAGGGTACTGATACTTGTATTGAAGGTACGTGCAAGTGTACTATTCAATGCGTAGTTGAATAGCTCCTTCCTATTCCTATTAGGGAATAGCTTGAGGTTCTCACGTATACGGTCAAATACTACGATTGTATCATTCATAGCATAACCGATAATAGCTAGTACCGCAGCGATAAAGGTCTGATCCACCTCCATAGAGAATGGCATTACCTTCCATAGCAGTGCATACAACGCTATGATAGATAGCGTAGTGAAAGTAACCGAAGCAAACGCACCTATAGAGAAGGCTACATCTCTAAATCGGATAAGAATATAGAGCGCCATCACAATCAGTGATAGGACTACAGCGATAACAGCTCCTGTCTTGATGTCGTCTGCCATGCTTGCGCCTACCTTCTGAGAGCTCTGGATGTAGTCGTTGGTAAATTGGTCGAAGCTTACACCATCACCTAGAAGTGGCTTCACGCCCTCATAGATCAGGTTCTCTACCTCAGCATCTACCTCAGGGGTATTGGTCTCAATTTTGTAGTTGGTAGAGATACGTACCTGCTCTGCAGTAGAGATAGTGATCACATTCACTTGCCCATCGAGCTTGCTACCCACTAGGCTTGCTACCTCACTAGTGCTTACTGGTTGGTCGAACTTCACAACGTAGTTACGACCTCCAGTGAAGTCGATACCACTATTAAGACCCCATACACCAAGAGCGATGGCACCGGCAACAAGGATCGCAGCTGCGATAGAGAGGCCTCCCTTGCTCTTCTCGATGAACTTCACGCTAGGGTCTACTAGGAAGTTCTTAGATACAGAGGTGGTAAAGGTGATATTGTCCATCTTGCCCTTAAGCGCTCTCCTCTCGAAGAAGATACGAGTGAGGAATACCGCAGTTAAGAATGAACATACAAGACCTACAATCAGTGTGGTGGCAAATCCACGGATAGGACCTGAACCGAAGTAGTAAAGGATAATACCCGTAAGGATTGTGGTCACGTTGGAGTCGATGATAGCAGAGAATGCATTGCCATAACCATCCTCAATGGCCTTAATCATAGACTTGCCTTGAGCGAGCTCCTCTTTGATACGTTCAAAGATAAGCACGTTGGCATCTACCGCCATACCTAGGGTAAGCACCATACCGGCAATACCTGCTAGAGTGAGCACGGCATGAAGCGATGCTAAGATACCGATAGTGAAGAAGAAGTTGACCACTAAAGCGGCATCTACTACTAGACCAGGCAATAGACCATACATCATAATCATGTAGATCATCAGCAGTACGAGTGCAATCACGAAGCTGACAAGACCAGCTGAGATAGCTTCCTGACCCAGTGATGGACCTACAACATCTTCCTGTACGATACGTACTGATGCAGCCATCTTACCAGAGTTGAGGGTATTAGCCAAGTCATCTGCCTCTTGTACGGTGAATTTACCAGTGATTTGTGATTGACCGTTTGGTATCTCTGTATTAACGCTTGGTGCAGAGTAAACAACATCATCTAGCACGATAGCGATAGGACGACCAATGTTCTCCTTGGTGATTCTTGCCCACTCACGAGCTCCCTCGCTATTCATGGTCATAGAAACTACTGGCTCCTGACGACCAAGTGTATTATCGATATCACTCTTAGCATTGGTGACTACTTCACCACCCAATACAGGCATACCATCACGGCGAGTAGTCTTGATAGCAAAGAGCTGGTAGATCTTTGAACCCTCTTGCATCTCCTTCACTCCCCACTTTAGCTGTAGGTTGCGTGGAAGTACCTCTTTAACACGTGGGAGGTTGAGCAGAGAGTCAATCTTATCCATGTCAGATGCATGTGCCATTCCGACCACAGGAGTAGCCGCTAGCTGACCTTCGTAGGTGTTTGGAGCAAGTAGACTGAATAGTGATTGTACTGCACCGTTAGAAGCGGTAGTAGTCTCTGCTGAAGGAGTAGCCTCTCCGACCAATGCAGTCAGATCGTCGGTGGCTGTAGCTACACTATCAGTAGCCACGCTGTCGGTAGCGATGCTGTCAGCAACTACTACAGGAGCAGCCTCAGCTACAGTCTCTACTGTAGAGCTCATCTGAGCAATGACTTGGTCGGCTCGCTGTAGGTCTGCCCAAATCTCAGGGAGCATGTAGCACTCCCAGAACTCTAGATTGGCACTGCCTTGTAGTAGTTTGCGCACACGCTCAGGCTCCTTTACACCAGGAAGCTCTACGAGGATACGATGACCACCCTCTAGCTTCTGGATGTTTGGTGCTACCACACCAAATCGGTCGATACGATTGCGGAGTACCTTGTGAGAGCTCTCGATAGCTGTTGCAAGCTCTGAGCGTAGCACCTGCTCTACATCCGCATCACTACTGCTTGTGGTAATCTTGTCTTTCAGCGCTAGAGTACCGAATATGGCAGATAGGCGAGCGCCTGGGTCTGTCGCATGAAACTCATCAACAAAGAGCGTGATAAAGTCCTTCTGGCTGCGCTCCTGCTGAGCAATAGCCGACTCTAGGGCTGCTCTGAATGTAGGGTCTTGGCTATTGCCAGAGAGGGTCTCTAGTACATCGGCAGCATTTAGCTCCAAGATGACTGTCATACCACCCTTAAGGTCGAGACCAAGTCCTAGCTCTTTCTCACGTACTTCTTGAAGCGTGCTACCGAGCCACACTTTCTTCATAGAGAGCGAGTCAAGATAGCGAATCTCCTTATTTACATCGCCCTGCGCATAGTTCTTAGCCTTGTTCTGGTAATACCCCGACACCAGTGAAAATGAGAGGTAGTAACCACAGACAATGGCAAGGATAATGGCAGTCCACTGCACTAAACCTTTGTTTTGCATCTGTAAGTAGTTATTATTTATTATTCTTATATTTTTCCTAAACTCAATGGGAGTGCTGTGCACACACATATATTATATTATAATGTGGGGTGAGCACTTCAGGTGGCAAATATACCTAAATTATACCAATCTGTGAGTCTCTTTATTGTAGGATTGATAGAATGCTTTGGTTGGTGGCTTTGTAACTTACTTTAGGTTCATCCGACATTTCGTGTGATACGGCAGTCATGTAGAGCAAAAAGCCTTAGTTTGAAATATTCATCATCTCTATATCCGTAAGCATTTCTCTTCATCACTTTAATCTTATTGTTTATTCCCTC
>NZ_KB904318.1 GCF_000379925.1 Porphyromonas levii DSM 23370
TTCGGACTCCTCGCCTATTGGGTGGTCAATAATATACGTGTACAACTGAAAGGAAAAGGAATCAGACATTATTGGAAAGAGATCGTCCGAATAATGTCCACCCAAAAAGCAGTTACGACGGAAGCCACCAACATGCTAGGGGAAAAGGTGGTCCTCCGAATTTGTAGCGACCCACCACCAAACGCAAGAAAAATCTACCAAGCCCTAAACTATAAAACCCACCCATTTAGAAAAATCAAAATTTGTAGTACACAGTAACTCTTCAAAAAAAGACAACAACACCAGTACCAGTCACTTACAATCCGACAGGGGTCAAACTTGGGCTAAGTAAGTAGGGATGTACATAGCTCACCACAGTACCCTTACTGAGGCTCCTTTGTGGGTAGATCACTAGTATGTCCATCTTACGCATAAGTCTCCTTACACGCTTCTCATTAACGGAGTAACCTCTTAGTCTTAGCATATCACGCAGATGTACAACTCCAGCTGTAGGGTGCTCTGTGTGGTACTCATCAATGATACGCATCATTTCTAAGTTTTCTTCACTTTCTCCCTTTGGCGTATAGTACAAGCTTGAACGGTTAAGCTTCATATACTTACAGAAACGATTTCGGCTTAAGCCTGCGGGGCGCTGACGGTCCATCTCTACTATCTCACTTTGAGTCCGGCATCCTCGCAGGCAGTCGCAAAAAAATCGCAGTCAATCGTTAACTGTCCTACCTTCTGTAATAGTCGCTTATTCTCACGCTCTATCTTCTTAAGTTCTACAGTATTAGTAGATGGCTTTTCAAAAGCTTGTGCAGCTTTTTCCTCAAGCTCTCGCATCCACTCTGTAATCTTGCTCGGGCTGACTTCGTATCGCTTCGCTAAACTCTGTATCGTCTCCTCGCCCCTCATGCCTGCTAAAGCAACTTGAGCCTTAAAACTCGAACTGTATTTACTTCTGTGTCCCATAAACTTCTTTTTTAATTGTCGTCATAAAATGACCGGTTTTAATTCATTAGTTCTCAAATCTAACACTTTTGAGTTGTCTAGTTTATGGGGAGTATTATAGTAATTAAACAACTCGATGCGATGGATTGCGGTCCTGCGTGCTTGGCTATGGTGGTCAGGCACTATGGTCGCAATCCTGTCTTGGAGCAAATGCGTGAGGATTGTGCCCTAGGTAAAGAGGGCGTCTCTTCGCTGGGCATTAGTAAGGCGACAGAAAAGAGGGCTTGCACTCGCTTGGTTGCTATATTACATTAGCCACTCTTGTAAATGAAACACTAATAGTCGAAGAAAAGCTTGTTTTAATCAAATATATTCACTACCTTTGAGACGAATAAAAATAATCTAACATTCAGACTTATGGAAAAGCTCAACATATACACTGCTGTTGGAGGCACAGATGACAAGATAGAAAAAGGGAACTCCCATGTAATCACATATTATAAGTGGGGTACCCTACGGTATCTATCTAAATGGTCATAAGGAGCCATTATATGAGAAATAAGTGCAATTATGGATACAGCCTAACCCTGAGGGCTTAATGTGAGGGGATAATTTTCGAAAAATTTGTCATTATGAAACGCGAAATCAAAGAAATCATTAGAGGTGTGGAGCCGATGTCTATCAACTTCCTTTCTAGAATACAAGGTGGAAGGAACGAATACATGGACTGTACGTGTGGTTCTGCTAACAGTAACTCAAAATCAGGTGAGGATTGTACTTGTGGTTCAGGGAACTCAAACAAAGGCTCTGAACTGGAAGTAGATTGTACTTGTGGCTCTGGCAATAATAACGTCAGTAGAGTAAGTATGATTCAGTTTGGATAATCAGGCTGATAGAATTTAACAACTTAGAGGGAGTATGAGAATGATATTCAAGTTGAAGTTTTCAAGCTTTTCATTTTCTACTTCCTCTATTTGCAATTAAAATCTATATGCAATATAAAATATCAACATATTGTACTTTGTTTTGTACTCCTGAAGGAAAGACGTATGCCTATTTAGCGACGGATAACTCTTTGCTTGAGATTTCAAGGGATTGTTATCGACTTTTAATGAATTTCCACAAAAAGAAACTGTTTTCTAAAGAGGATTTACGAAAGAGCAATATCCCAGTTGAGTTCATAGAAAGAGGCGTTATCACGACAATAGAGGACGAAGATATATATATTAGAGCCAAAAAGCTTGAAATGAGAATGAGCTCAATGTCAAAAGAAAAACTGATACTAGTTATCGCTCCTACAACAGAGTGTAATTTTGCTTGTCCTTATTGTTTTGAAGAAAACAAAGAAAATGTTTTTATGAGCGATGAAACAATTGATGCTTTGGTTCATTTTGTCAAAGAATTTAAGGATTCAAAATATCTTCACTTAACATGGTACGGAGGAGAACCCTTGTTGGCAATTAAAACTATCGAAAAAATCCTAGTCGGATTTAAAGACAATGCCCCTGAAAAAGAGATAATATTTAACTTCCTAGTTACAAATGGCTATTTAGTAAATCAAAAGGTTATAAATGTATTCCAAGAGTTCCCCCTTGATAGAATACAAGTGACAATTGATGGGGAAAAAGAGAGACACAATGCTACCCGCTGTTTAAAATCAAATGGGAAAGGGACCTTTGACAAAATCGTTGAAAACATAGGGCTTTTGCTACATTCTCTAGAAAAAACAAACATTCATGTTCGAGTAAATATTGATAAGAACAATGTGAATGATTATATTCTTATTCGTGATTTACTTGAGAGCAAATATAGTAATTATAGAGAGAGGTTAAATGTATATCCTGGAATTATTAGAATAGAAGATAAAAAGAACAAATGCATGGGGTGTGAATCACTACTTCATGATGATATTAGAAATTTGTTTTTTAACATTAAGGAAAGAGTGAATTTTTATCCTGTTTTACAAGGAAAAGGCTGTTTTGCCACACATTTAAATTCATTTATGATAGGTCCAAAAGGAGAACTATATAAATGCTGGAACGAATTAGGTGACAAAAAGAAGATTATTGGTGATATTTTTTCTGGAATTACGAATGTGGATCTTATGACAAGATACATTGTATCTGCTAATTGCTTTGATGATCCTATGTGTAAAGATTGTAAACATTTACCGATATGCTCTGGTGGTTGTGCTTATTATAGAATAAAAAATATATATGAAGACTCAAATTATAACATCTGCTCTTTGTATAAAGGAGTTGGAGTCCTTGAAAAATGTTTAATGAATCATCTAGCTAAAATATCAAACAATAAGGTCTTATGAAGGTATTCAAGGGTATACTAGTTATTGTTTTTACAACAATAACCCTTTATGTTTCCGCTCAGAACACAAGTACCATAGAAGGGAAAGTTTACTTTGAATCTGATACAGTCTTTGCGGCTACTGTTACGCTGTATTCGGGTAATAACACTCCACTCAGTAGGACTATTGCGTCGCCACCTAGTGGGAGTTTTACTTTGGATTATACTTATACAAAAGGGATGAAATATTTCTTAGTTGCCTCTCATATTGGTTTTGCTTCAGACACATTATTTATAGACTCTAAAGGGGGTAATATCAATGTAGGGACTCTGTTCTTGAGGGAGGAGTCTGAGATATTAAACGAGGTAGTGATTTCTGCTTCCTTGACTACTATTAGAGATGGGATAAAGTATGTCGTACCAAACAACACCCATAAGCTCAATGCAACTGATGCTTTAATAATGCTAGAGAAGATTAATCTGCCTCGTATCCAAATTGATGCGATTACAAAGAGTCTATCGGTGAATGGTGGAGGCATTGCAAAAGTCTTAATTAATGGTCGGGCTGTTAGCACCAAAGAACTCAGCTCCTTATCTCCTAAAGAAGTCAAACGAATCGAATATCATGATATACCTGAAGCAAAATATGGGTATGCCGATATCGTGTTGGATATAATTACTAACGAGAGAGAAGCTGGGGGCTCTCTATACATGTCTCTTTGGCACGGGTTAGCTACTGTATTTGGAGAGGATGATATTGTAGCCAAAGTAAATACACAGTATTCACAGTTTTCCCTCTCTTACTATGTCGGCTATCGTAATTGGCACCACCTATGGAGAGAAAATGAAGAAGAATTCACCTTGTCAGATAGGAGGCTTGAGCGAAATGAAGTAGGCAAGCCGAATCGCTTTAAGTATGATAACCACTCATTAAAATTTGACTATAATTATCAGAAAGATAAGACAATGGTTCACTTCTATGCGGGTGTGAATATTAATAATCGCCCTAATCGTGATTGGGAAAGTGTCATCAAGTATCAGGATGAGATTGTAAACCTAAAAGACTTATCTGCAAGTAAATACAAAACACCTCGCATGGGGCTTTATGTCCAATATATGTTTGATGATCAGCAGTTTTTCGCCCTCAATCTAACAGGGATGTATACGAAGTCTAATTATCAACGTGAATATTCTGAAGTGAATCTGATTAACAATCAATATTTTAATACTGAAGCAAATGAAGAGCAAGGTGGTATTGGATTCTCTTCACTATATGAGAATAAACTCTCTATTGGTACTGTATCGCTTGGACTAGAGCTGAGACATTCAAATACTCAAAATAAATATCTACAATCCGCAAATGGTAGTATAAGCTCTGACTACTTGTTGAAGATGAGTAATACGAATGGGTATTTTTTTAGTCAGTATGGAAAGCAGCTGAGTAATAGCTTATATTTAAGAGCAGGTGTAGGTATTAGTGGTGATTGGCAAAATAATGATGGTAGGCACAATAGTTATTACACTTTTCAGCCATCCCTAACGATACGCTACAGCCCGTCAAAGAAGTTTGATCTTCGCTATTTCGGTTCGATCAGTAACCAGACACCGACTCTTGCTAATCTTTCCCACTACTCGCAGGAGATAGATTTTGTACAGATACAGCGTGGCAACCAAAATCTTACTCGTCAGATTAATTACTATAATAGTTTGATATTTAGTCTCAATTTTAAGCAGTCCGCTTTGGCTCTGTATCTTAATCACACCTACTCCTCATCACCAATTATGGAGAGTAGCTTTATTGAGGGTGATAAAATCATCCGAAGTGTAGAGAATCACAAGGGAATGCAAAGCCTTATACCAGAGGTCGAATATAGAGGAACGCTTTTTGAGGATCTACTAACTTATAAAGTCTACTGTGGTTTAAAGTACTATATCAGTCAGGGGAATAGCTATTATCATGAAAAGCTAATACCATATTATGGCGGTCGGTTAGCTCTTAATTATAAGAAATGGTCTCTTGCTTGGACTATGAAGCATAGGACATCAGATTATTTTTGGGGAGAAACATTGACAAGAAATGAAGATGGGCATATGCTGTCGCTTGGATATTTCGGCAGTAAGTTTAGGGTTTCTGTAGATGCTTTAAATCTATTTTCGCCTAGACATATATCTGCTATAGAGAACTATTCAGCCGTTGCACCTTATAGAAGGTATGAATACCTAGATGAGATCAAAAATCTATTTCGTATAAATCTTACGCTAAACCTTTCGTATGGAAAGAAAAGCAATACAGGGCGTAAAAAGCTGTCAGACAATGTATCTTATCAATCTGGTATCTTGACAGGAGAGAAATGATGAAACATTTAGACCTATAGGTCTAATAATAGGTTCCTAAGTATGTGTATCCTCTAGGCATTTATCTCATCCGACCAAAATGATTCGATGGATTGTGGTCCTGCGTGCTTGGCTATGGTGGTCAAGCACTATGGTCATAATCCCAACTTAGAGCAAATCCGTGAGGACTGTGCTCTAGGTAAGGAAGGGGTCTCCTTACTGGGCATTAGTAAAGCTTCAGAAAAAGGGGTTTGCACTCATTGGGAGGTCGTGTTACTTTTGCGACACTAACGAATGAAGCAATGCTCCCATGTATCGCACACTGGAATCAGAATCATTTTGTCGTAGTCTATAAGGTTAAGAAACTCCGCAGGGGAAATTATAGGGTCTATGTTGCAGACCCAGGTAAAGGGATACTAACCTATACTAAAGAGGAGTTTTGCGAGCATTGGCCCAAGTTTGACCCCTAGAGTATATTTTGAGGTGGTTTTCGGGCATTTTGAGGAGTGAAATGCTGATTTCATCGGGGGAGTTGTTTTTGAAATCGAAATGTAGTACACAGCGGTGGATTTTTTTATCCTTACCTTTGTGGCACTATGCATTTTATTTCGCAGACAAGATATAATCCAGATTCTGGGAGGGACGAAAAGTACTACCGTATCAAAGAGTCTTTTCGGGATAAGTTGGGGAGAGTGCGTTCGCGTATTCTGCTCAACGTCGGATTTTGGTCTGGTCTGAC
>NZ_KB904319.1 GCF_000379925.1 Porphyromonas levii DSM 23370
ACATCCCCCTCTAAAGGATTGCGACCATCTCTAAGAATGATCCCCTCCAAACCTCCAAACCCTTTCCTCAAGTCAACGCCACTAATAAATAGGAAAAAGCAATTGCTTTCATTTAGATTAAACATAAATCGTAGTCATCTAATAACTGAACAACTTCCAACCGCAAAGATGACTACAATAATAAACCGACACAATACGCCCGTTTTGGGAGAGTTACATCTAAGTAGATAGGAGTGCTCTAATACGATATTAGGCTACGACCCGAGTTCGGGGCGTAGCCTATTATCATATTGGTATCACACCTTAGGAGAATGTTGCACGAAGTGCCATTCTCGCCGATTTGCAAGCAAATCGGCTGAGACGTTGCACGGTGGTGAAATGCAAGGCACTGAGACTGAGGCTGACGGGAGCGTACTCACGTACGTGACTGAAGCCGAATGTCGAAAGTAATGCAGTAGTTCGCCACCGTGCAACAGTCTCCTTAGAGTATTATCTTCAGTCCAGAATAGAACGACCGAGGAGTAGTAGGACCATGAATGTATCCGCTATCTCTATTGCCTGTAACATCATAATCCTTTTGGAATGAATTGAGCATATTGTGCACCCCGAGGTATAGCTGGATTATTGAGGTATTGAATACTTTGATATCGTAGCTTACCTTGGCACCTAGATCAAAGTAGTTGGGCGATACCTCTAGTCTATCCCATCGAGGTGCTTTCTCAAGCTCTGTAGTATTGGGTCTGAGCCCATTCTTTACCATATGTATGTCATTTACCTCTGCCATCTGCCCTACAGTAACTACGTGTGGCACATACATCTTCCCCGTGTAGTTGAGCGATAGGGATAGGGTGAGAGGGGTTACAGGATTGTATCTTGCCGTCAGATAACCATAGATATTTGGCGTCTTAAGCATCTGCTTAGAGGTCATTGCTACTTCACCCTCTTCCATATTGAATCCAGCAAGCGTGCTTGGCCCATGATCTACTAATGTATTTACCTCTTTCGGCTCATTTGCATCTTCCTTAGCGAGGAGTGATCTATTGCCCCATTCTTGTGGCGCATCCCATAAACTGCGAGCTAGAGTTAGTCCTCCTTGTACGTTAAGTTTGTTCCAGTGTGCCTTAGCTTCGAGATTAATACCATATACCTGTGCGCCCGAACCGTTTACCCTGTCGAATACCTGGAACCCTAACTTCGGCGCATCCGTACGCTCTCTATTAGTAAATGCGCCTACTAACTTGGTATAAAATCCTTCGATAAGGAAGTTGGTTTGTACCGCACCTATAGTGAAGTACATATCTGTACTCAGGCTGAAGCTGTGGCTTTCCTCTGGTTTGAGGTTAGGGGAATTGTAGACTCTTTGAGCCTCTCCTCCTACGACGCCCACATGGAGATCCTCATCGAAGACTTGTGGAGCTCTAAATCCCTTAGCATAGCTAGCTCTGATATTAAAATATTCGGAAGGGTTGTAGCGTACTGTGGCTCTCGGGCTGATGATTGGCCTTATTCCCCCTTTACTACTCTTGATTGCGCTGTGTTCGTCCATTCGCATGCCGAGTAGGATTGTCCAGTAATCATTGCCCCATTCGGCCTGTGCTATCTGGCTCGCATTGTGAATGCGCTGATCAATAGGAGGGTTGAGCGAATTACCTTTTGTATCTTTCTCCCATGCTCGGATAGGCATGATATCGTAAAGGCTATCGTATACGTATTCCACTCCTGCTAGGAACTTGATAGGCGCTATAGGCGCTGTATCCCATTCGTAGCTATATTGCAAGCCTCCTTGGAATGTCTTTCCCGTGGTATTTCCAAAGTTGGTTCCAAACTCTTTCTTAGGGATAAATCCAAGTTTCCCCACATTAGCATCCCCAATGCCTCCGTAGTAGCTGGTTCGTTTCACTACTTGCCCCGAAGCAAATACTTGCAGACGATGCAAGAGGTTAAGAGAGTTGTGGTCATACTTCAGGTTGCCACTATAGATGGTGTGGTCTGTCTGTTCGGCAACAGCTGCCACGTGTACCGGTAGGTCAAGTCTGTCTCCACCTCTGCGGTACTCTTGCAGCGTATGCAACTCACTTGTAATCCTATCGAACTCTGATAGCCTAATGAAGCCATGAGCACCAACTGATCGTCCTCTAATCATTCCTACCTCGCTAAAACCGTCGCCATTGGCATCCCAAGCGCCTCTGTCGCGAGCTTGACCAAATACAGTCCCTCCTATTCGTCCATCAGCTCCGACAATGGAAGCATTGAACCCTACTGTATTGTCTGGTGTTGTCATACCAGTCATCGTGAGGTTCTCGTAGGCTTCAAATCTATTAGATACCGGCTCTTGTGTGATAATATTGATGACACCGGCAATAGCGCTCGAGCCGTAAAGGGCAGAACCTCCTCCTCTCACGATCTCTACTCTCTCTATCATATTTGCAGGGATCTGCTCCAGTCCGTAAACTCCAGCTAGAGCACTGAAGATAGGCCTACTATCTATTAGGATTTGAGAAAACCTCCCATCAAGCCCATTGATACGCACTTGATTGAAGCCACAGTTCTGACAATTGTTCTCTACTCTAATACCTGGTTGGAATGATAGCCCCTGAGCGAGGTTAGTAGCATTGTTTGTCTCAAATGCTTTGTTGTCTATCACGCTGACGAGCGTAGGTGCATACTTCCTAAGTGTTTGTTGGCGATTAGCCGAGATAACTACTTCATGGAGATTAAAGACATCCTCCTCTAGCGCTATATTTATCTCTATTGTCTTGTGCTCCACTACCGTAATCGTCTGCGTTGTCTTTTGGTAGCCCACACCAGATACTTCTATCGTGTAGCTTCCTGGCTTCAGATTTCGGAGGTAGAAGTGCCCCGATGTGTCTGTGGTCGTCCCATAGGCTGAACCTTTGATGCGGACTACAACCCCAATTAAATGCTCCCCTGTAGCCTTGTCTATCACGTGTCCTACAATGTTGGCATCTGTAACTTGCGCTTCGACCCTCTGCGATGGAAGTGTTGCAGCAAAGGAGGGGACCATCACGCCCCCTCCTATTGTAAATAGCATAACCATCGCAATCGCTCTTTGGCTTAACTTCATAAATGTTTTGAATATGTTGTAATTTGTGACTTGATTGCGATAGCAAAGATACAAGCTATTGACTTCTCCTACCATCCCCAATTATCGGTAAATATTACGGCTCAATTACCTACTATTGGGGAGAAGAGGGGGTGTATAGCAAAAGGAGATAGATGAACATTTATCTATCTCCTTTCCGTGACCTGGGAGGGGCTCGAACCCTCGACCCATTGATTAAGAGTCAATTGCTCTACCAACTGAGCTACCAAGTCATTCTTTCGTTGCTCGCGGGGTTACTTCCTCGTTTGCGAATGCAAAGGTAATACAATATTTTTATCCGACCAAATAATTGGGCAATTATTTTATCACCTTGTCGGGATTATTCCGAATATAGTCCCGCCACGACTTCTCTTTCTTCCCGCTCTGGATGCGGAGTGCCTCGAGATGATGGGTCATAGCTACCGCCACGGCATCGGAGGCATCATTTTTTTTCATCATAGCCGATTCAGGTATTTTTAGCATGTATTGAAGCATCGCCGCCACTTGACCTTTGCTTGCGCTACCCCGTCCCGTAATCATCTTCTTTATTGTACTTGGCGCGTACTCCGATACCGAAATGCCAGACCGCATTGCCGCCACCATTGCTGCTCCTTGGGCACGACCAAGCTTCAGTGTTGTCTGTATATTCTTCCCCATGAAGGGTGATTCTAACGCCATATCAGTAGGAGCATATCGCTCTATCAGCGCTTCCACAGCTTCTTGAATCTTTTGTAGTCGCAAGTAATGCGATTGGTATCTATCTAGCCGCAATAGCCCCATCGCCTCTAGTGTAGGCTTTCCACCTATCACCCCGAGGATGCCATACCCCATAACAATGGTGCCAGGGTCTATGCCTATGATTACTTGATCTGCCATATAGGCAAAGTTACCGATAAATAAGAGAATATTGTGCTACCTTTGTGAATAGAATAATGTATACATAATAAGGATTGTTATAAATCTTATGAACTCAAGAAATCTCACATCCCTGCTCTCTTTTGTGGTGCTGCTTGCCGCCCTCTTTGCCGGCTATAAGTTATGGACGGTCACGGAGACACCATCGCAACAAAGGTATGCGGTAATCGTATCGGTAGATGGATTCCGTGCAGAATATTTAGATCGTGCTTCTACTCCAGCGCTCGATGCGATGGCATCGGAGGGCGTGCGTGCAGTACTCTCACCTATGTATCCTAGCAATACTTTCCCGAATCATTACAGCATGGCCACCGGGCTACATTCCCAAAATCATGGCTTAGTCAATAATAGTTTTTGGGACGAGGAGCTACAGGACTACTACAAGGTAGGTGACCTAGAGCGGGTGCACAATCCCAATTTCTATCTAGGCGAACCTATTTGGAATACTGCCGAAAAGCAAGGAGTGAAGGTTGGATCGTACTTCTGGGTAGGCTCAGAAACTCCGATCCAAGGGATGCGCCCAAGTTATTGGAAGGGCTTCAATGCGGGAGAGCCCTTTGTCGCTCGTGCCGATTCGGTAATCGCTTGGCTCAAAAAGCCTGAGGCAGAGCGTCCTCACCTGATTACATGGTACCTAGAGGAGCCTGATGCTTGTGGGCATCACAATGGTACTCAAAGCCAAGAGGTGCTAGATATGGTAGCTCGTGTGGATAGCGTAATTGGCTACTTCAGGAGCAAGCTCGCCCAGCTGCCGATTGCCGATCAAGTAGACTTTATCGTGGTCTCAGATCATGGAATGGTAGATTATGACCCCAATAAAGTCGTCAATCTCATGGACTATCTCCCCCGTGATAGCTTTTCTTTTGTGGTCGAGGGGGCACCGGCTCTGCTCTATGCTAAAAACTCGGAGTATGTAGATGTCGCTCTAGAGAAGTTGAAGTCTGTCCCTCATATCACTGCTTACCGTACAGCAGAGGTGCCCGAGCGATTTCACTTCAATAAGGGGAAGCGCCTTGGAGATATCGTGATCATGCCAGATTTGGGTGCCAGTGTATTTTTTAGCGAAGCACCAAAGCTGAGCAAAGTTGCTGGTCATGGCTTCGACAATCAGTTACCTGAGATGCAAGCGATTTTCTTTGCCGTGGGCGACTCCTTTGCTAAGGGCAGAGAGGTAGGGAGAGTGCCCAATATTACCATCTATCCGCTCTTGTGCCGTCTGCTAGGGCTTACGCCTGCTCCTAATGACGCTTCCGAGACCGACGTTGACAAACTCCTTGGTAAGTAGCTTGGTGAGAAGTACTAACTGGAACTAATAAGCGCCACTTTACAGTTGCCATAGGGATGTAAAGTGGCGCTTAATAGATTTAATGGCTTATTTTTCTTCGCGGTATGAAACATCGATGAGTTTGGCTTTCATCTCTGTGGAGGGCGTGAAGCGAATCTTAAGCCCTTCGATATTTCGATGCGTGAATTCCTCTAGGTTTTCGGTAGAGGAGCTACGGATATCTAGTGAAAAAGTACCGAGACCCTCAAGGTGAACGCTTTTGCCTAATAGCATCTCCTTCAGCATTTCGGAAGAGATAGCTTCCAGCAACCCTAGTACATCGGCTCGGGTGAAAGAGGTCTTTTCGCTAATCTGCCCAGCCAATTGTCTCGTGGTAGTCTTGCCATGTTTGACCATGTTGGCAGAGTACACCACCTTCTTCCCACTCTTATTAGGAATCTGCGTCTTACGCTCTACTACTTTGAATTTTACTTGTGCCATATTTGCTTGATATTGATTGGTTAATTCTACTCACTAGCAAAGATAAATTTATTCCTAGAGATAAACAAATTTATTCCTAGAAATAAATATTTTTATTTGTACAGATAAATATATTTTTTCCTAGGAACCTAGATTCCGCAAAGTATAGATCGGCGCTGTTGGGGGTAGTATTTGGGGGTACTTTGGGGTGCTCTTTGCTGTATTTTGGGAGGTGTTTGGCTGTTTTGGAGATTGGTCTTTGTCTTTTTTATCTATTTATAAGCTACTGAATACCACAATTATTGTAAATGGGTACACTTTGGGACACGAGATTGCCAGCGGGCTATTTGGTTAGCTCGCTACTGAATGTTTCCAATTGTTTGTTTCCCTCTCCTCTCCCTCTCCTTTTTGCTACACCGCTAGTTTTCTAATCTC
>NZ_KB904320.1 GCF_000379925.1 Porphyromonas levii DSM 23370
AAAATGAAGAAGCCTCTATAAGAGGAGCACTTGTTATGAGATAAGTACTAGAAATCCTCTGTAAAAGCTCATATTTAGAGCTTTTACAGAGGAGAATAATCAAAAAACAAGGCGATTTTTCAAGCTAGACAAGACGAAAATCTGAAAAAAGTCAGTCAAAAACGTCTAAACTCGAATGTGCAACAGTCTCTTACTAATGTAGACCGTAAGGGTGTTCAATACAATTCAGACGCCAAGCGCCACTTCCTGAGTGTCTACTCAGGTTTCGAGGTCACCCCTAAGTTGAGTGTAAAGCTAGACTACAAGATGACCTATCGTCTCAATCACAATGCGGCTGTTGAGGGTTACGGAGAGTTTGGAGAGTTCCTACAATCCTACCTCCAATGGGGAAATACCAACGTCAACATTGATGCACTCAAGGATTATAAGCGCCCCGACGGCTCTTTTCGTACTTGGAATATCAATGGCGTCAATGATCTTTCTCCTGCATTCCACACCAATCCATTTGCACTACAAAACGAAGTCAATAATACTTCAGAGTACATTTGGAATGTATTCAGTGGCAATATAGAGTATTCTATCATCGAGGGGCTCAAGATAGGAGCCAATGTCAATGGCAATATCCGCTCCGAGGTCAATGAGAATAAGATTCCAAAGGGACTCCTCACTACAGAGCGGTTTAGAACTGCACAATCCTCTCTCAAGGATATGCAATATCAGGGCTATGCTTCCTATAGCGATAGGTTTATCAACGACCGTCTATCTCTCGATGCTATGCTATTCGGAGAGTATCGTACCTACGACTACAAGTGGGTAAGAGGCTTTACGCGCGATGGTATGTTCCTCAACCGCTTCTGGAATCTCTCAAGCTCTAACGGTCTTCCTGGAGGAGAGAATGAGCTAGTTCAGCAAAAGAATCAAAGTGTATTCGGTACTGCTACTCTAGGTTTTGACGATACCTACTACCTCGACCTCAACCTACGTAATGACTGGACTTCTACGCTACACCCTGACTACAATAGTTTCCTCTACGGTGGTGCTAGTGCATCTGTGCTTTTGCACAACCTCATCAAGGCGCCATGGCTCAACTTCTGGAAGATTCGTGGCTCAGCAGCGCAGGTAGGATCAACCATGAAAGAGTACCAGATCAACCAAATTCTCTTCACAGAGAAAAAGTACAATGGTCGTACCACCATGCGTACCTCTCGTAACCTCCTTGACCCAGCAATTAAACCTACGATCTCTACCTCTTACGAAGTAGGTACGGAGTTCCGTATGTTCCAGAATCGTTTCTGGGGAGATATCAACTTCTACAACAGAGACTCTCGTAATCAGATTATCGATAAAAACGTAACGCCAGCTAGTGGTTATACCACTCGTAAAATCAATGCCGGTCTTATCCGCAATAGAGGTATCGAGGTCTCTCTCGGTGGTCGCCCTATCGAGACTAAGAATGTACGCTGGGATGTCAATTTCAATATCTCGCGCAACGTTAATACCCTCGTAGAGCTCGAGAAAAACGACAAGAATGACGATAGCTATCAGATCTATTGGACTAAGTTCTATTCTCCTATCTCTATCAATGCTATTGAAGGTCGTCCTATCGGAGTGATCAAGGGCAATGATTGGCAACGCGACGACAAGGGTAACCTTATCCTCGGCTACCTCAAGAACGGTCAGCCTCGTCCTTATGCCGACAAGTCTAAGGATATTGAGCTTGGTATTGCTCAGCCAGACTTTACCGGAGGTTTCAATACCACTCTCGATCTCTACGGCTTCTTATTCGGTATGTCTCTCGACTACTCTATTGGCAGTAGCCTAGTATCTTGGACCAACTACTGGGGTAAGGGCTCTGGTATCCTTCAGGAGACTGTCGGTCTCAATGATAGAGGCAAACCGCTCCGTGATCCTGTAGAGCAGGGTGGAGGTCTCCATCTAGTAGGTGTTGATAAGGATGGCAAGCCAGTAGATGGTTACATCGATGCTCAGACCTACTATCAGGATCTATCTGCACAAATCTGGAAGGAGTCTGTATACAACGCAAGCTACGTGAAGCTCCGTGAAATCTCTGTGGGTTACAACTTCAAGAAAGAGCTCCTCGATAAGATTGGTATCGGACTCTCCGCAGCACGTATCTCCTTCGTAGCTCAGAACCCATGGCTCATCTACTCCGGTACTCCTAACATCGACCCATCTGAGACTAGTGGCTCCACTCGTGGTTACATAGAGGGCGGTCAGTCTATCTCTACTAGGTCTTATGGTTTCACCATTGGTCTTACCTTCTAACCATTAGCATGATTATACGATATGAAAACAATTAAATATGCCCTATTAGCAGTCGCTTTGCTGTTGCTTCTCAATGGATGTGGTAAGTTTGGCGACATAAATGTAGACCCTAATAATCCTAGCACCAAAGATACCCGTTATCTATTCTCACGTGCTATGCAGGGGGTTACCTTTGCGGTCTACACCTCTTCTCCAGCGCCATCTGTAGATATGTATGATCCATTCTCTCAGCTCTATCCACATTACTTTGCTGAGGCTAAGAATGTACAGTACACTCAGTTTGGTATCAAGGACTTCAATATGACTGCCTATTACACTACATTCCTTAAGAACCTCCATCTCATCAAGCAGATGAATACAACAGAGGGTGTTAAGGACTCTGAGGCAGTAAGCAGCATGGGCGCCAATAATGTGCAGTTGGGTATAGCCATGACCCTAGAGGCATTCTATTACATGCACATGACCGATATCGTGGGAATGATCTACTACGATGAGGCACTCTTAGGTGACGATGGCAACTTCACCCCTAAGTTTGAAACCCAGGAGCATATCTATGCGGAATTAGATAAGAAGCTCGTGGAGGCTTACGCGCTTCTAGGAAAGGGTGGTGCTATTAATAACTACTACGACATCCTTTATGGTGGCAATCTAGCTAAGTGGCAGAAGCTCAATGCTTCTCTCCGTATGCTTATGGCTATTAAGCTATCCGACGTAGCCCCTGAGGTAGGTAAGGCTCGCTTCGCCAAGGCTTATGCTGATGGTGGTATCGCTACCAATGCCGATAACTTCAGCTATCAGTACACGCTTGAGGACGACAACATGAATCCTATCTACAGTAACTATTATGTAGATAAACGTAAGGACTTCTATCCATCGGCTACGCTAGTCGATAAGTTTATCGCACTCAAGGATCCACGTGTTTATACTTACGCTAAGCCTACTGCCGCTGGCGAACTCTTTGCAGTGCCATTTGGTACGCCACGTGCTAAGATTGGCGACTACACTGGAAAGGTATCTGAGCTACACCCATTTATCACTCAGAAGGATGCCAAGATAACCATCATTTCTGCTACTCGGATGCTACTTGTGGAGGCAGAGGCGGCAGTGAGGGGATGGATTACGGCAGACGCTAAAGTCCTTTATGCTGAAGCCATTAAGCTATCATTTGAGAACAAGCAGGTGAAAACAGCCATCGAGCAACTGACTGCCGACGGTCTATTCGACGCCCTCCAAGGGAAGTACGCACTTACTACTACGGTAGCTGATTATCTAGCTCAGGATGCAGTGAAGCTACAAGGCTCTACTCAGGAGATGATCAATCAGATAGCCCTACAGAGATGGCTTGCTGGATTCAACGAGAATGGTATCGAGGCATGGAGCGACTGGCGACGTCTCAATTACCCTAAGCTAGAGGTCGGTGAAGCTGGTGCTATCAACGTATCGCACATCCCTTATAGGAGATTTTACTATCTCAATGACTACGAAACCAACCGCGAAAATTACGATAAGGTGATCAAGACTCAGGGTCCTGACAACTTTGATACACGTGTTTGGTGGGATGTTGCAGACAATAAGTGAGCAATAGAACATAGTAAATAATGTATGACTTCTAAGAGGGGTTGGCACCGAGAGGAGCCAGCCTCTCTTAGTTTGCCTTGAATATTACCAATAATTAGTACATTTGCCGCAATCTTATTGATAACCATGTAACTACAATTATAAAAATACATACGCCATGAGAAGCTTCGCATCCGACAATAATTCTACCGTACATCCACGTGTGATGGAGTCCATAACCGCAGCCAATGCAGACCATGCTTTTGGTTATGGCGATGACCCATGGACAGACCGAGCTACCATGATGGTAGAGGCATTGTTCTCTCGCCCCTCCGTGGCACTATTCACATTCAATGGCACAGGTAGTAATACCATGGCACTACAGTTGCTCACTCGCTCCTACCACATCATATTCACAGCCGAGACAGGGCATATAGCTGTAGATGAGTGTGGTGCGCCAACGAAAGCTACTGGATGTATTACTCGACAGATTCCTACCCCCGACGGCAAACTTACGCCAGCGCTCCTACAGCCCTATATGATCAACTTTGGCATAGAGCACCACTCTCAGCCGGGAGCGATCTATCTCAGTCAGTGTACCGAGCTGGGCACCATCTACACCCCCGAGGAGCTTACCGAACTTTGCGACTTCGCGCATCAATATGGGATGAAAGTGCATCTTGATGGTGCGCGAATAGCCAATGCCGCTGTCGCCCTCAATAAGTCTATCGATGAAGTCTCCGCGGCCTGCGGTATCGATTCCATGGTACTCGGAGGGACCAAGAACGGACTCATGGGCGCAGAGTGCGTGGTTGTTTTCGACCCTTCCCTCGCTATAGAAGCAAGGTATGCCCGCAAGCAAGCTTGCCAATTGGCTAGCAAAATGCGGTATATATCGGCTCAATTCGTCGCCTACCTTGCAGATGATCTTTGGAAAGAGTGCGCTACACGAGCCAATGTGATGGCACGCAAACTCGCCGATGCCCTTAGTCAAAAATCCTACGTACACTTCACCCAAAAGGTGGAGAGCAACCAGCTCTTCCTCACCCTCCCTCGAGAGGTCAGCAAAGAGCTAGAGAAGCACTTCCACTTCTACTATTGGGACGAGGCAATAGGCGAAATCCGTCTTGTTGCTTCCCACGACACTTCAGATGCCGATATTCACAGCTTAATCAATATCTTACCATGAAAGTCTTCATGAATACTATTGATATTCACGTAGAAAAATAAGTAAAACGGAAGGGGAGATTGACCAAGTCACCCTTGGAAGGACGAGGCATCAATCTTCGCTAGGAATCCCATTACCGTGCAACAGTCTCATTTAGTATATCGTTGTCTTCCAGTGGTGGAAGCGTATGAACGATTACAAACTACACGCTGACGATTGCTGAAAAATGAGGAATGTGATTTATTAACAATGTGATTTNTTAACATTATGCCCAAATGTTGACCCAGAGCGGTTTTTGCTAATTTTGTATTGTGTGGTTTTCGGATTAATTTTGGAGTTTACAAATATGTGTGTATCTTTGTTGCAGGATTTATGGGGAATAAGGAGAGAATGATAAATTTCTACTCTCCCTCCTTTGAATATGAAGAGTTAGAGCGTTTTTTAACGCTTTATATTTGGATATTTGCGGAAAAATGATTAGAGAGAGAGAGAGAGAGAGAGAGAGAGAGAGAGAGAGAGAGAGAGAGAGAGAGAGAATCTCTCGTACACACATCTTTATCTAGACTTACCGGTTTCGGTTTTTCCTGTAGCACATTCTTATTGCTACAGCTCTAATTCATATACCTTTGGCATCAGATGCTGCTTCTTTTCGGAGGCGGTNTCTGATTTTTTTGTTTGGTGAGTAATATGTAGTGCTTGTACTGAGGGTTACTTCAGGCTCTCAGCACTAGAGAATGTATATAAGATTGAATAATTAGTTATGAAGTTCGGAAAATCCATTTGTCGTTTCTCGCTCATGCTTCTCATTGCTGTATTGTTTTCCATTGGCAATGCGGATGCNCAGAAGGTTGCAGTCAAGACTAACTTGTTGTATGCAGCTACGACCTCTCCCAATGCTGCCATTGAGATGAGGATGAGCGATAAGACCACCCTTGAGCTGGGTGGTGGTATGAGCTTGTGGAAGTTTGGAGAGAAGTCTACATTAAAACATTGG
>NZ_KB904321.1 GCF_000379925.1 Porphyromonas levii DSM 23370
GACTTGCTCAAGAACGTCTGTCAAATCGAACATACAAGGCATAGATGTGTGAATAACTTTGTCGTCAATCTCGTCAGTGGCTTAATTGCTTATAACCTAATGCCCAAGAAACCTGAGCTAAATTTGGAAATTATTAGAAAGCCTAACGAAATCGCCATCGCTTAGGTCGAACTCACGTTAAATTAACGACAATTCGTTTGAACAAGCAACAGGCAGTAAAGAGTATTTTTTCTGCCTGTTGCTTGTTACGAGCTTATTGCATAGACAGCAATTTGCAATACATTCCACCTTGGGCTTCGAGTTCGGCGTGCGTGCCTTTCTCCATAAGCCGTCCCTTGTCCATCACGATGATCTGATGGGCATTGCGGATGGTTTGCAGGTGGTGGGCAATGACCAAGACTGTGCGGTTTCGGATAAGGGCGGACATCGCCTGCTGTATCCTGTACTCATTGACGGGATCGACATTGCTTGTTATTTCGTCCAACAGGAGGATGGGAGCATCCTTGAGGAAGGCACGGGCGATGGAGAGGCGTTGCTTCTGTCCGCCCGACAACCCCAAGCCGTTCTCTCCGATTATCGTTTCATAACCATCGGGCAGACTGACGATGAAGTCGTGTATCATCGCCCGACGTGCGGCTTCCTCGATTTCCGCCTGTGTGGCATTGCGGTTGCCTACTTTGATGTTATTGGCAATGGTATCGGAAAAGAGAATGACGTTCTGCATTACCACACTGATTTTGCCGAGCAGATAATCGTAGTCTATTTCTCGAATGTCTATACCACCGATGCGGATGCTCCCGGTCTGTGGTTCCCAGAAACGAAGTAATAGGTTAGTAATGGTCGTTTTGCCCGAACCTGACGAGCCAACAAGTGCCGTTACTGTTCCTTCGGGAACATGGAACGTGAGATCTTTCATCTCAAAACCCTCTTTTTCGTAGTGGAAACCTATGTTTTCAAATGAGAGATCGAAGCGTTTCGTCGTTTTAGGTTGTTCAGGGTTGACAATAATAGGTGCATCCAGCAAACGGGAAATGCGTCCGTAGCTGTCCTTTACCTTGATGTAGTTCAGCCAATGACTCTCCATATTGACAAAAGGTTTGTAGAACTCCTTCGAGACGATTACGAACATCAGGTAAGCGAAAAGGGAAAGTTCACCGCGCCAAGTCCACCAAAGACCGAGCGTTGCCATCAGTGCGAAAGCCAGCTCTATGAAAAAAGCATATCTGCCCACGCTTACAGCCGCCAACCCTGAGGTCTTCTTGCTGCACTCCCCGAACTCACTCACGGAACGATCAAGCCTGTCACGGAACATTCCTTTTCCTCCGAATATTTTCAGTACAGGTATGCCCTTGACATATTCCACGAAAAGGCTGACCATATCCGCCAGATTTTCTTGTGCCTCCTCTTGTGCTTTCATTCCCGAACGAATGCCCCGATACAGGGAGAAGAGGGCAATAGGAAGGATGGCAATCATCGCCAATCCCATTCTCCGGTCCACACAGAACAGCCCGATGCCGAGTATCAGCGCCACGATGAAATCAGCGGACATTCGTGTCCAAAGATGCCCTACCACCATTTCCATATTATCCACGTCTTTGTGTATGACGGTGCTTATTTCGCCCAGACGCTCATTGGTATAGAAACCGAGTGAGAACATTTTCAGTTTCAAGATGATCTTCTCACGGATGCGCTCCACGAGATCGAAGCCGGCAAAGTGTTTGCTCATATCGGCTATGGCATTGGATATGGTTTTCAAAACCAGCAGACCACCGAGTATCCACGCTGCCGAAACGAGCGAAACGCTTTCGCCCGATATATAGCGATCGATGAGGAAAAGGACGGTAAGCATAATTGCCGTTCCACAAAGGGCATAAACCACGAAAAACAGTGCGGAGATTATCAGGTGCCGCACTCCGCGAGCGGTCAGTTCATTCAGTATATTGCGTACCATTATTTATACCCCCTCTTCTTTCAGTTGCCATTTACTTACCTGCTCCTGCGTTTCCGTCATATTGCGGTATAGTGGGCAGTTGTCTATCAGTTCACTATGTGTTCCCATCGCCACGACCTGCCCTTTGTCCATCACAACGATGCGTTCCATATCCTGAATGGTGTTGAGTCGATGGGCGATGGTGATGACGGTCTTGTTACGCTGCAATTCATCAAGAGCTTCTTGAATGAGTTTCTCGTTCTCCCCGTCCAATGCGGCGGTAGCTTCATCGAGAATGACAATCGGCGAGTCTTTGAGCAACATCCGTGCAATGGAAATGCGCTGCTTCTCTCCGCCGGAGAATTTTACGCCCGCTTCACCCGCCAATGTATCGTAACCATTGGGTAACCCCGTAATAAAATCGTGAATGCGTGCACGTCGTGCAGCTGTTTCCACCTCCTCTTGTGTGGCGGAGGGCTTGCCGATACGGATATTGTCCCGAATGCTTGTATTGAAAAGAAATACCTCCTGTTGCACCATCGAGAAGAAATCGGCAATGTTACGTTCGGAGAGTTCCGCAAGGTTCTCGCAGCCAAGTCGAACGGTTCCGGACTGCGGTTGCCAGAAACCCATCATTAGGTTTGCCAGTGTGCTTTTGCCTGATCCCGATTCGCCCACGATAGCCGTATGGCTGCCCTTGGGGAATTGCAAACAGACATCGGATAACGCACTGTCTTTCTTATTCGGGTAGGCGAATGTAACGTGCTCGAAACTGACATCGGTCTGCATAGCATCCATATCCCTGTCTGCCGTATCCTTTGCAGGTATTTCGGTAATTGACTGAACCCTCGCCAACGACTGACCATAGACAATCTTGAAATGCTGGAACGTAGCCAGTTTGGCAAAGGTGGACGAGAACAGCCCGCCCAATATTAGGGCAAGAATAAAACGTGCCACGGTGAGTTCGCCCGAACTCATCAGCCATAGCCCGACAAGTGTCATCACCACGATACCGCCCTCCAAGAACATCGTGATAAGCGTCATTGGTACGGTAACGCTGAACATACTCCGTTTCACCCAACGGATATAATCGCGCATACCACCGAGAACTCGCTCTGTTCGGGTCTCTTCGTGGCTAAATGCTTTGATAACCGGTATTGTAGCCACGTATTCCAGGAGGTCTTCCGACATCTTCTGCGTACTTTCCATAAAGTGTTGGAAGCTCTTGCCCCAAAGCGTTTTGACAGCCATTTGCAAGAGAAACGCCAAGGGTAGCAGCGATATGAGTGCCAGCCCCAGCCGCCAATCCAATACCATAACAATTCCCCATAGCAAGGTGGGGAAAAGCGTTGCCGATAGGATTTCGGGCAGTCCGTGTGCCAGATAAATCTCGATTTGCTCCACGTCGTGGTTAATGATGTTCACCAAGTCGCCCACCTTCCGCTCCTGAAAGAAGCCGAGCGGCAGCCGTTGCAAGTGGCTAACAATGCGCATTCTCAATCGTGTGAGGGCGTTGTAAGCCGAGCGGTGCGCCCGCCAGATCGCCATTCCGTAGAACATTCCGCGAAGCAGGGTGAACAACACCATCGCCGCCCCGACAATCCAAATCATTGTAGAAGTGAGCGTTCCGCTCATCAGCCTGTCCACTGCCCACACCACGAGCAATAGGGGCAGTGTGCCGAAAACAAGATGCAGTATGACCACCGCATTGGAGAGCAGGCTGCGACTCTCCCGTTCCTCATCGAGAGGCTTGATTTTTTGTTTATCCATACATCTGTATCGTTTTGATTTTCTAAGATGCAAAAGTACGGAGACGCACAGGGGTAAAATAACCCGAATGAGCATTACACTGCCCGAAAACGATAACTTGACACATATAAAACTCAATAGGGGTATAAGTGTGAATAGTAGGGTTATTTATCTGTTTTATAGGTGGGTAATTTTGTACGAGTTTTCATAAACAGATAAGATATGTCAAGCAACTCAATAGTTCATTTATACAAAAGAATGCTCATCGTCAGCATCCTATTGCTGTGGGCTTATCCGATGTTTGCACAACAACATTCCATCGAAATAAAAGTTATTGATGCAGAGAATGGTAACAGTATAGAATTTGCCACGGTGCAATGGAAAGGTCTGAACGAACCTTCGTATAAGAACGGTACAACCACAAATAGAAAAGGAGTGGCGAAACTAAATACGCCTGTCCATCAAAAACTTGTACTAAGGGTAAGTTACGTAGGTTACCAGACAATTACCGACACGATTACGACAAATGTGAAGCGTCATACCCTGAAGTTACGTCCGGAATCGACGGAATTGGCAAATGTGGTAGTCTTCGGAAAAACAAAAGCACAGGTTATTAGAGAGTCGCCCGAAGCAGTTTCAGTAATAAACGCTAAGGAATTGCAAGGTCGCTCTGTTTCTTTAGAAACCATCTTGAACAAGACCATCGGCTTGAAAGTCGGGCAGACCGGTGGTTTGGGGAGCAGTTCGAGAATTATTGTTCACGGATTGGAAGGAAACCGCATTCAAATCCTTTGGGATGGTATTCCGATGAATACTTCGGACGGAACCTTTTCGCTTGATGAAATTCCGATAGACATTATCGAACGGATAGAGGTCTATAAAAGCATTATCCCTGCACGTTTCGGTTGCGATGGCTTGGGTGGTGCCGTCAATATCGTCACGAAGGAGTTCAGTACGGACTATTTGGATGCCTCGTATGAATTAGGTTCTTACCAGACACACAAGGGAAGTGTCTTCTCGCGCAAGAACTTTCCCAAGAGCGGTATTTTGCTCGGTGCGGGAGGGTATTATACTTCTGCAAAGAATGATTACTCATTTAGAGTTCCCGAAAGAGAAAACCTGTTGGTGAAGCGTAACCACGACCGTTTTCGTTCGTATATGCTGAAAGGGAAAGTCGCTTTTACAAAACTTTGGTTCGATGAGATTAGTACCGAGTTCGGGTATTACAACCGTTTCAATGAGATACAAGGAGTATTGAAGAATATCCAGCACGCTGAAAACAAATCCGGGATGTTTATGCTCGAAAACAAACTGATTAAAAGCGGAATACTGAACAATCGACTTAACTTCGAGTCGCATTTCTCCCTCTCGCATACGACGAACATTTTTGTGGATACGGCACGAGTTAATCACGATTTTGAGGGAAATATATATCCGAGCCCAAACGGACAGGGAGAAACGGGGGACGTTCCTCACAACTCAAACGACAAAGGTTTGGAAATCAACGAACGTATCAACCTTGATTACAAATTGTCCACCAATCACAGTTTGAACCTGAACACGCTTATTAACTATGCCCGAAGACAACCAAGCGATGACATTGCAAGTCAGCACGCAGGGTTTATTATCGGAGGATTTCCAAGCAAAAAGACCAGTGTTGTCTCGGGCTTGACTTGGGAAGCGAAACTCTTCGATAGGAAACTGACGAATATGTTCTCAGCAAAGTATTTCCATCTCCATTCCGAGATAGAGGACTTGACCTCTTATGAGATAATCGAAGCGCCGAAGAAAAAGAGGTTCATCCGACATTTCGTGTGATACGGCAGTCATGTAGAGCAAAAAGCCTTAGTTTGAAATATTCATCATCTCTATATCCGTAAGCATTTCTCTTCATCACTTTAATCTTATTGTTTATTCCCTCCACTTTGGCGGTTGATAGCCGT
>NZ_KB904322.1 GCF_000379925.1 Porphyromonas levii DSM 23370
TCCACCCAAAAAGCAGTTACGACGGAAGCCACCAACATGCTAGGGGAAAAGGTGGTCCTCCGAATTTGTAGCGACCCACCACCAAACGCCAGAAAAATCTACCAAGNCCTAAACTATAAAACCCACCCATTTAGAAAAATCAAAATTTGTAGTACACAGTAACTCTTCAAAAAAAGACAACAACAATAATAACAGTCACTTACACTCCGACAGGGGTCAAACTTGGGATAAGTTTAATTTGTGGGTGGTTAGGTAGCAAGTGGCACCTAACCACCCACCTCTTTATTTGTGTAATATTTAAGCTCCCCTGAGGAGTCTGTGGAGCTTGCGGAACAGTCTCCGTAAAGGGAGCTATGGGAAGCAATGTCTGAGCGTGCGAGAGCGAGTGCGTGTCTTGGATAGTCAAAACGAAGTGTCCCTTGCAAAGGGTGCCATCAAGACACGGAAGCGAGCTAGAGTAGCAAGACTTTGCTTCCCATTTTGTGAAAGTATATTAGGTGTATTATACATTGACACTACAATTTATTCTGCATTTGGCAACATTGATTTTTTTTTAATACCTTTGTGGAACAGGGGGATGCACTACGCAATACCCTAAAAACTTTATAATACTATTTTAACATGAAAACAAAATTCTTTAAGGGTGCTTTGCCCGTGATTGCTAGTCTAGTACTTGGCTTCTCTGCCACCAATGCGACTGCCGCTGAAGTAGATCAGCCAGACAAGGACTGTTTGAAAACAACAGAAACAGTCCAAGTAGAGGAGAGTATTATCTATGACAAAAATGGGAACCCTGTTGGCATTGAACGCAAGGAAACTAAGACAATTACAATGGAATTGGTAGACTGTCCCAAGTAGTTAGTCTGTATTTTGTTGTCAATAAGCACAATACTATCAAATTAGTACTCTTTGAGTATGATATTGCAAACTATCCTGTGATGGTTTTGTATTGTTTAGTAGAGGGATGAGTGGTATAGGGGTTGTCTATAAATAGGTTTTCTCTAGCCACTCATCTTATAACAGAGTTATATTGAAGAAAGAGAATAATAGCATGAAAAAGATAATTTTGTTTACTTTATTTTTGAGTTTATGGCTTTTTGCCTTTGGACAGGAGAGGGAAAAAGTGCCACTCGTCACCTATTATCGATTCAACACAACTGAGGTGCAGGGAGATGACATCATTGAATATATAGGAAAAGGCAATAAACTATATCGTCAAAAGAATGATGCGAATGTCATAGAAAGTAATTATACTATGTGTATTATGGATGATATTTATGCAGTTGCACCATCATCCCAAGCTCTCAAGGGCGATAGTACTATCTTTTACGTACAAGGACCTGCTAGTTTTTATATTAACATGAGTTCAGGACTTTTGCAATATGTATGGGAAACTGGAGGGGAATATTTTGACATCAATTCTGTTCGAGATTCTATTCAATGGGAGATTACTTCTGAAAGGAAAGAGATTTTGGGTATCGCATGCCGAAAGGCAATTGGCACTTTAGATGACGGCTCAATTGCTACAGTATGGTATAGTGAGGAGATAGCTATCCCTTTTGGTCCGAATAGGATATGGGGCACTCCTGGCTTGGTGGTCACCCTTCAGCTTGGTGCATTTAATTATGTTCTTATAGGGGTGGAATACTGTGACAAAGTATCTGAGATTAAATATGTTTCAAGAGGGCAAAAGATGACAGAAGAAGAGTATGACAGATATGTTGAGGAACGAATAAAAAAATATGCGGAACCAGTTCAAGAGGGCAATACAACTCGAAGAATCATCATTTATAAAAAGCCTAACTAAATAACATAAGGCTATGTAGTTCCACCCCCCAATTCCATAGATTAATTAATATGAAATCGCTATCAATTATTATTAATCGTTTGTCACTAATACTGCTTTGTATTTCGCTGTGTCATTTCGTTTCTTATGGATTCTCTGATGGAGAATCCATAAGTGGACGTCTTGTGGATAAGCAAGGACGACCAATTCCCTTTGCCACGGTAGTACTTTCTCAAGATAGCTTATCACAAGATGTGGTAGCTCATACACTCTCAGATAGAGACGGTGCATTTTCCTTTAAGAACGCTTCCTTAGCTTCTGGGAAAGCTTGGCTTACGATTCGTTCTATAGGCTTTCACAAGCTCACAGTACCTGTTAGCAAGCAAATGCTGACAAACCTTCACATTCAAATGGAGGAGGATGTTACGGAGTTGCCCGATGTCGTTGTCAAAGGAGTCTCCCCCGATATGTACGCTAAAGGAGATACGGTAGTCTATAGGAGTCAGAATTATCGTATTGGTCATGAAAAAAGTATGGGTGATATAGTATCACGTATGCCTGGCGTACAAATCAATCCCTCAGGACTAGTTTATTTTCTTGGACGTCCGATAAGTAAGCTTTTAGTCAACGGATCCGATGTACTGACAAGCTCAATCGCCAGTAACTTAGAAACTTTTTCAAGTGACTTTGCGGATGAAGTAGAGGTAATCACCGATTATGACGACGGAAGCATTGATCAAAATATGAGGGGCGAGAAAAAAATTGCATTAAACCTTAAGACCCAAAAAACTCTACACTACAATGGATGGATAGACTTGGCTGGAGGTGTGAAAAAGAAATACAATACAAGAGCTTCCCTTATCTCTGTAGTTGATAAGCTTTCTTTCACTGGAAAGTTCAATGCCAATAACATTGGAGATAGATGGATTTTGTGGGGGGATTACAGTAACCTGACTTCAAGTTCTCACAGCTTTGGTGGGGAGGCTACCAATACAATTATCTATAATGCAGATGAGGCGGAAATGCTCATCCCGAATGCGAACATGTATGTGCGAAATGGAGGAGCAGGTGTACTATCTTTCATTTTCATGCCTAACAAGAAATATCGTATAGAACTTAACAATACACTCCATCGCAGTCAATCACAAAAACAATTCTTTTACGATCAATTATTCTTGCAAAATAACGCAAGCCTATTGGGTAATCAACAAACTTTAGATGAGAGCAGGCATCTATTATTTGGTGCACACCAGCTGGATCAACGATGGCTCCCAAACAAGTACTTTTCGATTGAAAATAGGACACGAATAGAGTATACTAACGGAGGAGCAGAAGAGTTTTCTGAAAATCTTTTGCGAGGTTATTCTAGTTCTCCGCATCTATTCAAAGATATTCACACAAGAGCCTACACTGGTATTGCTAATGACATTGAGATAAAGAAAGTGAAGGGGGGAACATTGCTTTTTATAGGGAACAAATCTTCATGGCGGCAGAACAAGAAGAATTCAGAATGGGATAGTAACGATAAAGACATGGGAGGAATAAAAATGCCAGAAACAACACCTCTCCTTTTGATGCCTTATCAACTAAATACTTCTGAGCATTCAAATAGAGTTGTTATGCAGAATTACCTTGGAGTTGCGACTCCTGTTATTTCCGATAATATTCTGCGTACTGAGCTAAGATACAACTATGATTATCGCATGATAGAACAAGAACAAGGGGTAATGAGTCCCCTCAAAGAATATAATGTCACACAACGACTATCTGCCTATCTAAGTTTAATGAAGAACCGAAGTGCATTCATATATAATCTATCCATTGAAGGAGGATGGCTAACTTTGAATCACTCCCTCAATAAAAAAATGTTTCACAAACGTTCCTCTTTTTTAACTCCTCGAATTGAATTGGGCTATCGTCCTTCTAATTTGCACAGGCTATTGCTTTCTAGCTCTTACGATATATTTTCCTATAGCGCAACGAGTTTATCTCAGATGGAGTATCAAAGTAGCTATCGTGGCGAAAGAAAAGCGAGTAAGGTAGACGACCCTTTCTATAGAGTGTGGAGTAGTACATTGGACTACTCTTATAGCAACTTAAAAAATAAACTATTCATCAATACCAATGTTAGCTACAGTACCATATTTAATGATGTAATGAGCAATTTAAGACAAGAAAGCATACGCTATATCCTTTTCTATACTGATGGTGGCAGAAGCGACAGATTGGTAGCAAAGTGTAATGGCTCCTATTCCTTGCCAAGTTCTCCACTTGACTTACAGATGAGCATAGGATACTCTATAAATTCTAACCAGTTCGTCTCAAATCAGGTTCATGACACGTTAAGGAGCCAAGAGTTTTCTGTTGCAACTGGCATACAAACTCGTTTTAGGTCATCTCCAATAAATGCTCTTATACACCTATCACTTTCGGAGATTAATCAAGAATATCAACAGAGACAGTGGACTCAGCGACACCATCTCGTAGGAGCCAATGGACAAGTCTACGGACATTATCAAAAACTAAGTATGAGGTTCTCCATGGGGCATCAATGGCTAAAATCATCTAACAAAGTTTGGCGTTTCTTAGACCTCGGTTTTTCTTTACGTTATAATATCCAAAAAGTTGTATTAGAGCTTAGGGGCAAGGATATTACGCATATTAGCAATAATCAATGGGTCGTGAATGATGCCACAATGGAATATATTGCTACTGCACTATATCAACAAATGCCTGGACATATCATGTTTTCTGTACACTATACTTTCTGAAATCAGTTGTTGAAAAGTTGTAATCAGATAAAAGTAGCATCGAAAAAAAATGATTAAATGACGGTACGCTATATTTTTATGGTAGTCATCGGGAATGATATTTTTTATGTACCACAGGAAGTTTATATTATTTAAACTATCAACTCATAGGATTAAAAATGCTTGTAAAAAAAAGGATGCTTGAGGATTTGATAACATCGTATCGGTTAGGTTTTATAAGGAAATCGATTGGAATTAAACTAAAATTAATGACCTCCGTCATCTAGATATGCAGAGGCTTTCACTTAATAAATATGCTAGCAATAATAGAATTATTGCTAGCTTTGTGGAGTATGATTTGAACCGAATAAAATATGTTTTTTATGACTAATAACAAACAATCTAAATAGAGCTTGCTGAATTAGGAGATGTGTTATTTTTAAAGAATTGAGACGCATGCAGGATATTGGCGAACCATTTGTAATTTTGGAGAAAAAAACGAAGGAAATAGGAGCGACAAAATAATGCGGATAAGTTCCCTGAGGAACGTTATCACATTTTTCGCTAAGAAAGACATAGCGACTGCTACCTCCGTTGTCTCTGGAAGTCGTGTCCTTATCCTAGCAGCTCCGTAGCGCATCTTCACCGTTCCGAAAGTCCCCTCTACCT
>NZ_KB904323.1 GCF_000379925.1 Porphyromonas levii DSM 23370
CCCCTAAATTGAGTATTAGGCTATACAGCCCCTTCTTGTCCTCTTTGATTTTAAGATTAATTGCAGCCTCATTAGAATACTCTACATCCTCGAGAGCCTTAATCGGTTGATGATTCTCGAGAACCTGTACAGTGCTTATGTCCTCTGCCGATATGCTTTTTGTAGCCAGGCCATACTGCCCCTGTAACAAATCCATATTCTCAATATAGAAGCGATTGATTGGCTTTCCTTGATAAGAGATAAGACCACTCTTTGATACATCAACACCCGGCAGTCTTTTCAATACATCTTCAATCGTAAGGTCAGGTGCCTCCCTAAATGATGACACCAAGTAATTGACAGTATCACGAGCCCCAAAAATACGTTGGCTTTTTACAACTACCTCTTGAAGTTCTGTTACTTTTTCCTTCGCAATAAAATTGACTATCTGACTTTTATATTCGATAGACTTATGTTGAGCCTCAAGATTAAACCCGGCCAAAGCCACTAGAAGTTCCCTTTCAGCGCCATCGTAGATTAGACTATAATGCCCTTGTTCATTAGTCATCGAGTGCATGAGGACTAACGAGTCTCTGGCATTCATTAATAGAATAGTAATCGCAGACATTGCCTCATTATGAGGGTCAGTGACTTTTCCTGAAACCTTTATTTGTGCACAAATCGTAAGAGGGAAAAAGTATAACAACGAGATGAGATAGCATAACTTAACTAGTGCTTTCATAATTACAATAGGTCAAATTAGGGAGCAAAATAATCTATCAAATACTAATTCATAATTAGATACTGGAGGGCACAAATCCTGTAAAAGGCATTTGCTACACTTATAGCCTTTTCTGGTCATTCTCCATGTCTTTGAAACTACTAATTCTTTATAAATGATATCGCGAATATCATCCTTAAATATATTGCCGATTATTGAAGTATTTGGATTCGCTCTTATTGATCCGTTCGCATAAATAATAAAATGGCCGAAGAAATTTGCATTCAACTTCTGATTCCTAAATATCTCCCGCATACTGAATATACGAGAAAAAATATCTTCCTCAGAATAACAAAGGCAATTATCCAAAAAAGGACTTATCTCGTCTTTAACACCAATGGGGAAAATTGAGTATTTGATGTTGTAATTGTTTATGTTTAAATATTCAAGAAATTCGTATTCTTTATTGGATGACAAATAAAATAAAAACGATAAATTCGAGAAGTCTCTCATTTTATAAATCATCATTTTTAAGTCTTTGTTGTAATTATTCGGAAGTATAACAAACTCAAAATTAACTCTTTCGGACATATTGGAGATTTTGCGAAACAATTCGATGTTAGAGTGAGTCAATTGTAATGTGACAGTAATTTGATAGGTAGAATCTTGTAGAAAGTGCATAATTGCCTCTTTTAGTACTAGAAATTGTGATAGGTCTCCTCCGAACAAATTTATGTTTTGAACTTGTGTGGTAGATAATGACTTTTTAATCATTTTTACTTGTTCGATAGTAACAAATGTGGGTATTTGATTAGAGGCACATTTCCCAGTTTGACAATGGATATTTAGACAATTTTGGCAGCCTATAGCACATGCATCTGACAGTTGTAATGAAATACTTTTTAAATATATACCAGCGTTTGATCTTACAAGACTAAGAATTTCATCATACCCGTCTCCGGTTTTATCAAGATCATCGTTTAGCGACAAGAAAGGGAGAAAAATAAACGGCTTAGTCTGATTGTTTTTTATCGTTTCATAATCTGCAAATCCTTCGGTAATTAGCCTAGACAGAGTGGGGTGATTCAGACAATGTTGATTCCTAGAAATATCAATGACACCATTGTTGCTTTCGTTGTATAAAAAACAGCAAATATCAATATCTGTTTTGTTTTCAAAGTAAATCTTATGTCCTGTCGCTGTATCATAAAGAAGAGTCTTATTATCGATAACATCAGAAAAATAGACACTTTCTTTCATCACAAAATATGTTGTAGTTTCTGTTTGCATAGCGATAAGTCATTTTAAAATAATATCATTAATTATCTTTCTGTATTTATCAGGTTGGGTTTGAAGAAAAGTTTTCTGATCAGAAACAAATCGCTCAAACATATCCCGATTCATTATACAGCTTACTTTGGGGTCTCTATTCTCTAAACCTGCAAAAAAATACATGCATTGAGAACAAGCTTTGCCTTTATTGTGGCAATATACACAGTACTTATCTATGAGACTTAAACGCATATTGAAATCTTCTGCTATTTTTAAAAAATTAATTTCTATATTATCAAAAGCTCTACCCATAAAAAATTGGTGTCCGATTTTTTCGCAAGGAAGAATTTTTCCATTAACCGTAACAAATACTTTCTTGGAAAATGGCAAACAGGTTCCAGAGGGCATGGATTTAGCAGTATCATTTTTGTCCACAAGAAGTTCTAAATAGTTCTCATAACAATTAGGAGAGAATCGCTTAAGAAATAGTACAGCATTGTGGTATTTTGTATTTTTTAACCCAAGAATAGTTTCTATTTCCTTCTTATTTTTAGCTTTCTTGACGCTCTGTACTGAACTATTAAACATCTCATGAAATATATTCAGTTTATTCTTCCTTATTCCATCTGAACTAAGTTCTCCAATTGAGGGTACCTTATCATACTTTTTTTGAAAAAAACACACAATATCTTCTACTGAGTTTCTATTGTGCAGAACAGAAGTAAATTGGATGTTATTTTGGAAAAATACAGGAAACGAGTTTTTGACACTGTCAAGATTAGATGTAATCTTATCAAAAACACATGCTCCGGAGTGGTCGACTCTATAGGAATTATTATATTTATCTCCATCAAGACTTACCAAAATCTTGAAGTTATGATTAACTAGGTAGTCTATATGCTTATTCAGCAACAAGCCGTTAGTTGTCATTGAAAACACAGGTTTTCTGCCTGTGTCATTACTCTTGAAGTATTCAACTACATCCTCAATGAGATCGAAATTTAATAAAGGTTCTCCTCCATAAAAGCTTATATATATATCACTATTTCTTGATAATGAATAAGAAGACTTCCATAGATTAGAAAGATATTCAAGAAAAAATATTGCTTTGGAACTTTTCATATAGGTGTTATTTCGCTTATCGTAATTGTCATACATTTCTCCATATGCACAATAGCAACACCTTAAATTACAAGCATCCGTTATCTCAAATGTAATTTGGGGACAATTAGCAAGACTCTTTTTCACATCTAAACCTTTGATATATTGAATCATGGCATAACTTTTTCTATAGGATTATACAAGAACTTAATGGCATGAGCTGGTTTATTATTAACAGTGCTTACTTTATGCCCATGGAGCTCCAAGAAGGAGGCAAATTTCTCTCTAGCGGTCTTTATCGTATTAAAAAATTGCTTTTTTGATACATCTTGATATCGATAATCCCAAAGAACAATTGGTTGCACCTTCTTGGGCAGTGATATTCCGGTGCACAGCCAATGATAATCATTGTCTGTATCCTTTATCTCAAGTATCAGCCCCGGAAGTCCTAAAAACTTATAAGGACCCACAGATATTGGGATTCCCATTGTGAACCATGCTTCGTAGTTTCGTCCGAGGAATGTAGAAGTGGCTTTTTGGCAACTATAAGAATGGATAACCTTCTTTTCCGGTAAGATAGTCCATTGAATTTTCGGAATATTCTCTTTATACCTTAAGACAGATTTTGAGCCATAAAACCTTGCAGTATGATATGTCTCTCTTAACAGTAAATTAGTGATTACTTCCTCTGGAATCACTTCATGGCCACACATAGGAGCACTTCTTACGCCCGATTTAAATAAGGCAGTGGAAACGGAATCGCACCGAAATAAATCATAACTAAAATCGTATGTGTATCTTTTTCCTATCAAGAGTTTTCTATGGTCAGTAAAATAATCAGGGGCATCGAGATCCACCTTATAAGTACAAGTGTAATCAATTGCAATATTTACTGTATCTATTACTTCCATTACTCTCCGTTCTATGTATTCAACGGGAAATGACTTTGCATCGTCAGGAATAAAATAGCCATATTGGGCAGATACATCAATACTCCTCAACAAAGCAATTGCAAATAAAATGTAGATAGTCCTTTTCAACATCATATAACTATTATATATCTAAGGTACCGAGGAGTGTCATGAGGACTTGGAATATCATCTATTTATCATTAAAGAAAATACCAAAGTATAACAACGCTCCTCGGTAGCATTCATTTCAAAGACCCAAAAGAGTATGTTCTATTGAGTTTGGATACGATACAATTAGTTTGTAATAATTACCTCAGGAAGTTCTTGATCGGGAGAAGGGCACGGGCTATGATAACCGTGTTCTAAATTTGCAGCTCCATTATCATGATATGAGGATCCTCCCCGACCTTCGTAGCAACAACCACATTGGCAACCACCTCTTGCTACACCCCCTTTTAATGAATGAGAAGTTTTGTTGTCTATTACCTCATCCACAATTTTGTTTAACTTTAATTCGTCCATAATGCTTTGTTCTTCTTTTGATTATAAAATCTATTGGTTGGAAATTCGCAGTGCGTGTAAATATAGATATTATTCCGCGTGCTACTCTAGTACAAATATTTCTAAATGACTAGTACAAAATCTCTTTTGGTCAGTGGTGAGGGATACCACATTCAAACAGTTCTGAATATTCATTTCTTGTCATTTCAAAACAACAAGTTAGGTGACCAACCATTCCTCTGTTGACTGAGGTTCTATCTACATCTCTTCTAGGAAACAAATATAGGTATATTTAAAGTTATATCAAAGTAGAAAGTACATAAAAAAAACAATATATTGTTATATTGAATTGCAGAATACTTTTTTGCACTATTTTTATATATATATGCGCATATATAATATAAATTAATCATAGATTGCCTGTACGGATAAAAATATATATAAACAAAAAAATAGTCGTATAAGTCAAAGCACACGTTAAACATAGAGTAAAAGCTCAAAAGTGTGAACAAATAAATTACCAACTTGACCTCTGAGAACTTCATGACTAACTTCCTCGGACAGGACCACAAAGAATCACTTCGGACTGTACAAGGGATTGACGGAGAATATGGAGCTGAATGTATATAATCTTGGTACAATGCTCCAAAATAGGCAGCAGACCGAGAGCAAGAGACAACTGGCGGAGA
>NZ_KB904324.1 GCF_000379925.1 Porphyromonas levii DSM 23370
TTTGTCGTCAATCTCGTCAGTGGTTTAATTGCTTATAACCTAATGCCCAAGAAACCTCAGCTAAATTTGGAAATTATCAGAAAACCTAACGAAATCGCCATCGCTTAGGTCGAACTCACGTTATTTTAATGAGACTTTCCGTGTGATAAAAGTCGACCGTTCCTTGCTTGATTACTACCAGAAACTGACGACTTTGTACGGGCAATTTCGCCGTGTCGGGGTGAATTACAACCAGACTGTAGTCGCAATGAAGAGCAATTTCACGGAAAAGAAAGTCTTTGCTAGCTCGCAAAGTTGGAGAAACTGACACTTGAACTAGCAATAATTGGAGGTGAAATCGTGCAACTGACTCGTGAATTTCAAGAGAATTGGCAACACAGATAAAGCTGTGTACTTTCTCAATTCTATAAGGAGTCGAGATATTGCTTGGGTTTTATTCTGTGATATTTTCGGAAAGCCTCTGTGAAGTGGCTGAGATTGGCATATCCAATTTTATAGCCTACTTCGGATACAGAGTAAAGACGAGTGGAAAGCAGTCGTTTTGCCCATTCCATCTTTTCGGATAGGGCATACTCGGCAATCGCTTTGCCGATAACCTGCTTGAAGCATTTTTGCAGTTTGGAGCTGCTCATTGCCGCTTCACGTGCCAGTTCGGGAATGCTCGGTACATTGTGCAAACTTTGTAAAATCTGACGACGGACACGGAAGACAGCCTCCACATCGTTCAAATTCAAGTTGGAAAGAGATTTTACTTCCGAACGCTTTTCGAGTTTTTCAAGGAATATTGTCAGCAGTTCTATTGCCTTTCCGTGCAAATGGAGGGGATAGAAAAGCACATCGCTTTTGGCTGTGGCCTTGATGCCATCCAATACTCGTTGCATAGCAGGTGTGATGGTCTCGAAGAGATAAAAAGACTTGTCCGACCGGAGCAGCCGACCGATGTAGGTTTCGTGAGCCGTATCCATTTGCTCTATCCAATCCTTGTTGAAGGTCAATGTGATGTTTTCATACTGTCGTTTGGGAGCGAAAGTCCACTCCGTGGGGATATTGCTTGAGGGCATAAAGATACCGTCGAGCGTGTCCACCCCGACCGTTTTCGTGCTTGTCCCGATAATCTGCTCGTGTTTATGCTCGTTGATGTAGAACATCACGGGAATCCATTTCGAGTTTTCCACCGAGCGACGCACCATTGTCATCGGTTCGTATGCCATGAAACTGATGTAGGTCAATGTGAGCCACGGCAACGGGTAGTATTGCTTGAAAAAGCCGCTGCCCACTGAGGGCGGAACGGTAAAACCATCGTTCATTACCGATGTGCCGAATTGATCGGCAACCATCTCCATCCAATCTTCAGGCTTATTGATTGCACAAAATTCTATGGTCATAGGTGCACTATTCGTTGGATAGCGGAAACTTGATTTCTCCTTTGTTCTCCTCCTCGTATTTTTCGAACATAGACAAATCTTCTTTTAGAACTTGTAGTGTTTTGTCCACATAGATACGTGGAGCCCCAGAAACAGTTCCTCTAATCTTCTCTAACCAAGAGATAATTTTCTTATGCGTTTTTTCTACATTTTTCCCAGTTTCTCGTTTTTCACTAATTAGATTATAAGCCAAATGATAATGAGTTGTATTTCCATTCTTCAAAGGGATGGGACTTAGAACATATGGATTAATGCCTTTTCTATTACCATTCTCTCCCCAACCATTAGCATATTTTTTTATGTCCTTTTCTATCGAATGATGGGCAACAATTCCATAGTAGTGGACTTGTTCTTGTAGCAGATAAGCATCAACTAAAGCTCGGCCAAAAAACAACTGTTTCTCTTCTTTGTAACTAAACAGTCCTTTTGAAATAACTCCCTTTAACGCAAAAGAGGCTTTTAATGCAACATGCATCAGACCAATTCCCGCTTTGGATATGCGATTGAATCCTTCTTTTGTGTTTTCATCAACAATAAGGACAGAATCTGAGAACATAGAGACTTTGAATGTTTCCACATTCTCTAAAAAAGGGCTTAGCCAGCTATCGAGTTTCTCCTTTAGCTCCTCTAATTCTTTCTCTAAATCCTGATGCTCTGTTCTCATAACCCTTTCTTTGAATCCCATGATGTCGGCGTAGAGTACATACATTTCTTTGGCTTTCATATTATTTTCATACTATGTTTATATTCGAGATAAATTATATTGTGGAGCGACCAGCTTTGCCGCCAGTCGCTCCGCTACTTAAATGAAATTACGGATATTCCTCATTACCACTGTCGTTCGGCTTTGTGCCTTTCTTGGGTTTGGCCGTCGTTTGTTCGTAGCTTACATCGGTAAGTGTAAAGTATTTCTTCGATGGGCTGAGACGTACAACCGGTTTTTCGATATGCTTCTGCACGTCGAATACTTCGCCTTGTGGGACGGATTTGCTCTTGAATGAGGGTTTGAGCGTACCTAAATCGCCAAACTCTACGATGTCGCCATTTGCTACGATGTCCCGGGCTATCTCGGTGGCGTAGTTCAATACGGCTTCCACTTCCTGACGATTAAATGTGGTGGACTTTGCCACACGCTCACAGAAACTGCGGAAGTCCACACGATGTCTTCCTGTGGGCTTAGCTATTTGCACGGTTTTACCGGCATTTTTGCCGACAGACATCTTGATTGTTGTCAAAACGAATTGCAATGGTTTGTTTGCCATAGTGATGATTTTTTATGCTCCTTTTTTCCAGACTTGACCAGCTGGAGCTGTTGGCTCGACAAGCCTTCCGTTGCAAAGATAGTGAATAATCGGCAGAAAATCGTAGGATTTTTAACAAAAAGTTGCACGATTTTCGAGGAAAAATCGTACGACTTTTGGGACTGTTTCATAAGGTTACTCAAACGCGACTAAACTTGACGGTACTCCCACGGCAGTAACGACGGGTATTTGGGAGCATTCGCCCGTCTTGGTATTGTAGGTATAGTAGCCCGTTCCGTTATTGCACGTCATACCAAAGACGATGAAATCTTTGTAGCGGGTTATGGCAAAAGAGCCATTGCTGTCGGTCATCGGCAAATCAAGTTTTTCGATGGTTTTGTTCCAAATGTCGATTTTCACGGGTTGGAAGTCTTTCTTGAGTATTCCGAATTCCGTATCCGTTACTTTCAAGCAACTATATACAATGCCATTGCCCGCATAGTAAGACTTAATCATATACTGCCCCGTTTTGCCAATCCCTTTTATGGTTGTCTTCGACAGGTTGAACAGGTAGTCGGCGTCCCATTGGTCGCTTCCTTTGCGGATACGCAGGAAACCTTCCTTATTGGCAACGTTGAAGTTGTTGCCCGCACTGTAAAAGTAGATGTCGCCCCGCTCGTCCATAAAGGCATCGGAGTGACGGAACAATCCGACAACACTTGTACGACTGTCCTTGATGACTTCGGTCTTTTTCGTTTTAAGGTCAATAACAGCCACCTCTGCACCCGTCCCCGGTACGGAGGTGTGGGGCGAATTGAGCTGGTTGAGGGCTACATACATCTTTCCGTCTCGAATGACGTTGCAACCGGGGTCGGGATTATTGTCCTGAACGGCATAAGGCGAGAGGTCGATTTCATCCTCTTTTTGCAATGTGGCAGTATTGATTAACGCAATCTTTCCCCTTCCGTGCAAAGCCACGTATGCGTGCTGTTCGTCGATGAAATTGATTTCTCCGGGTTGCGCCATCTGTTCAAAGGTCATCGTACCTGCTTTCTGCAGCTCGCCGTGCGCCCCTCTTGTAAACTTGTGTACCTTATCTCCGAATTTCCCTTCGGGCACAAGTACCGTGTTTCCTTTTGCGAAGAGATAACACCCAAAGCCGAATTCGAATGCTTTCTTGTTGTCGGTGGCTTGAGGTGTCAAATCACCGAACGTGCCGACGTAAGCACTTTTGTCCACATAATGCACAAAGGCAAAATGCTGTTGCACCTCATTGGGCGTTGGTTTCGGGTCATCGTTCTTGTCGCAGGACGTCAGCCCTATGGAGCCGACCAGCATAGCAGAAAAGGCTATGTTCTTCAATGTTGTTGTTCTCATTTTTATTTATGTTTAGAATTATAAAATACCTTTCGAGAAGACGTATCTGAATTTGAGGTGGAATGTCCGTCCTGCCAATGGTTGGCGGAACTGGTCCCAAACTTCTTTATTCATCAGATTGTGGCATTCCAAGGCTATGGAATATTTGTTCTTGTAGGTCAGTAACAGACCTATATCATTGACGAAACTTCGAGGGATACGCCGTTTCTGCAATTCGGTAAGTTCCCAAAAGTAGAAGAACTCTTCCGTGAACTTCCCGTCCCAGAATGCCTTGACATACCAGTTCTTGAACAATCGGTCGCTGTGATATTCCGCTCCAAAGTTGGCGAACAGATAGGGGATGTTCGGCAGTCGCAATCCTTTTGTCGGATTGGGGGCTTGGGTGCCGGGCAAATAGTCCAAAACATCGCGTACATCCTGATAAGTCAGGTTCCCGTAGGCATAGACCGTCGGCGATATATCCAATTTCAATTCAGTCTCTATACCTTTGATATGCACCTTTTCCGCATTCACATATCCGGCTGCCATATGCTGTTTCATCAGTTTTATCATATCGCTCACCTGCATATAAAAGCCGTTCACTTCAAATTGCAATCGCGACAGTCCTAGTACGTCGTTTTTATCTATCAAGAAACCCAGATTGAAGTTGTGGCTTTTCTCTGGTCGTAGCCCGGCAGCAGGAAAGGTAATGATACCGTCACCGAATAGTTCTTGTGAATTGGGGAGGCGTATTGCCCGTTGATAAGATGCCTTCAGGTGAAAGCCTCTGAACGGTTCGTACTTCATTGCCTCTATCCAGCCGATTTGCGATGTCGTATTATTCTTTTTCGCCTCATCCGATATTCTGCGTGATTGCGGTTACCGTGATCCCTTGAGACTCCTGCGTCAGCTTGTATACACCAATCATCTTGCGGGATGAAATCCGCAAGATATGGGCGACGGGGTTATTCTTCTCTTTGAAAATTTGAAAGAAAACTGGAAATCCATTATAATTGAGCGAATTATCCACTAAACGCTTAATTACACAATGGATACCAGTTTTCTACGACATGTATATGGGCTTCTTGGAGTCAAATGTACTGCTACACAATACAAAACTAACAAAATAGTTTTAGA
>NZ_KB904325.1 GCF_000379925.1 Porphyromonas levii DSM 23370
CGAAATAAAATTGAGCGTACTTTTGGAAGTATCAGGTGCTGGTTTCACGGAGGGAGGTGCCGATATCGGGGGTTAGCTAAGACGCATGCACAAAATATACTTGAAGCCATTTGCTACAACATCAAAAGAGCTCCCCAGTTATACCTCAATACATTATTGNAAAATGAAGAAGCCTCTATAAGAGGAGCACTTGTTATGAGATAAGTACTAGAAATCCTCTGTAAAAGCTCATATTTAGAGCTTTTACAGAGGAGAATAATCAAAAAACAAGGCGATTTTTCAAGCTAGACAAGACGAAAATCTGAAAAAAGTCAGTCAAAAACGTCTAAACTCGAATGTGCAACAGTCTCAGTAAAGAATGTAGTGCAAAGCAATATTCATGCTAATCTGATTGCGAATAGTTGGAGACTATGTGCGGAGACAAAATACAAGATGCTATAGCTAAAGGCGACAGGGAACGTACTTCACCACCCCACCAAACCCGAATACTGAAACAACACCGTTGATTACTTCATACAATAGTCTCAATTAGTGCTTTATCATATACTTATAAAAAGGCTTGCTCCTTGGCATAGAGCCAAGGAGCAAGCCTTTTTATAAGTATTCAGTACACGAATTAAATTACTGGAACTTAGCGCGCTTATCCTGAATATCTGCCTTCTGAATAACTTGTCCAAGCACCTGAGAGCGAACATACCCCTTGCGCTGTGCATTAAGTTGCAACTTAACATCAGCAATTGCAGCTGAATCCTCTTGCCTATTAAGCACATTAATCAGATACACACTAGAAAGACCCTTCACAGGCGTAACTACACCAGGCTTAGCAAAAGCAGCTGCAGCATTAAGTCTAGGATCGAAACCGATAGAGGCGAGTGTAGGCGTATTGAACTTCACAGCCGTAAGCGTATCCACAACGCTAGCCACATTAGTAGCATAAGCCTCTAGACTACTTGGCTTAGCTGCCAACAGCTGCTCATACATAGCATCTACTTTCTTTTCATTCTTCACAACCTCGGTCAATTGCTCCTTCACATAGTTAAATGGAATAACACCATTAGAGTAAGAGTCATTGAGTCGTACAAATACGTACTTGTCACCACATTCAGTGATATCGCTAATCTCACCTGGCTTAGCACTCATTGCCCAACGAATTAGAGAACGGCTATTCTCGATACCCATTGATAGCTGAGGCTGATCAGCACTCACCATGGTATTAGGAAGCACTTGGTAGCCTTGGTTAAGAGCAAGGGAATCTATTGCATTGCCCTTGTTGGCTGCAAGGAAGCTGCTCATCTGATTGTAGATAGCGCTCTGAGTCTCACTACTAGCCCTTACTGTTCGCTGTGCAAATGCCACCTTATACTTCTCTACACTCTCTCCTGCCTCTGTCACCATCACAATATGCTCACCATACTGAGACTTGAAGCTAAATGGCACGCCTACAGTTGCACCAAAGATAGCATTGCTAAAGTCAATACCAAGGAACTGGGTCGCTGTAGCCTCATTGAGCTCACCAATCTCTCCACCTTTAACACTACTATTGGTATCGAGTGAGTAGTTCTTTGCCAGCTCTGCAAAGCGAGTTGGCTCTGCCTTAACAATAGCGAGAAGACTATCCACACTTGGGGTCTCAGTCTTAGCCCCAACTGGAGCAAGCATAATGTGACTTACCTTAAGCGTACTAGGTGCTACCTTCTTATCGATTAACTTAGCTACACTAAGCGCGCTACCAGTATCATACACATTAGACACCTCACCTACACTAGCAGTAGCTAGATACCCTGCGAAATCAGCTGGAAAGATAGGGTTATTGAAGTCCTCGATTGTAAAGTAAGTATCCTGATACTTAACATCAGAATAATCATCCAGCACAAGGTTCGGGTTCTGACCAGCTCTCAGAGCCTTATCAGCCTCGGCAATATCGGCTTTCGCATTAGCGAAATCCTGAGTAGAAGGAGTGATTGTAGTATAGATAACATCAACATCAGCTCCTCCACTGTAGCTAGTAAATAGCTTCTTGCGAGCATCGTAATATGCCTTAACATCTGCTTCAGATACCTCTACATTGACATCCGTTGCCTGAGCTACTGACCTCTGCACATAAGCAACATCAGAGAGAGTTCCATCAGCCTTTGCTTGATATGCCTGCTCAAGTTTGTTTGCCACTACAGCACCAGCAACCAAGTTGCCATACTTTTGAGCCAACCTCTCAGCACGCACATCCTCCTCTATCTTAATCCACATTGCTTTAGACTGGCTAAGCATAGCCTGCTCCTCTGCAGTACCTCCCTTAGCATTAATCTGCTTGAGGAAGTTAACTAGAGCAGTTCTATCAAAGGCGCCTGTCTTAGGATCTACGAAGTACTGCATAACCATTGGAGATGGATTCTCACCCTGAATAAGCTCCATAGTCTCCTCAGCACCTACTGCTAGACCAATTTTCTCAGCCTCCTCCTTGAGCACTTGCTTGGCTACCATTCCTTGGTATACCATGTTACGTATTTGGAACGACTCAGTCTCTCCAAGATTTTGTCCCATCTGCTTATAGCGCTCCTGCTCCTGATTCACCAAAGTCTCGTAGTCCTGGATCTTAATCTGATTTCCATTTACCATAAATGCGGTCATCTCTCCGTCACGAGAAACTGATGAAAACCAGTTACCAACGTCTCCAAGAATGAAGGCGAGTAGACCAAGACCAATCACGGCCACTACCACCCAGGCTAGGCCTCTAATTCTTTCTAATACTGCCATATTTATTACTATTAACTTATTATCAAGTATTGTGTATCCAAATGGTTTGCGAAGTTAGCAAAATTTAGGGACTTCATCAAATAGAAACCTATTTTTCTCTATGGCTATCAATCTCAACCACTGGTATCTCCAGCTCTTCAAAAGGCAACTGCCGTGCAATTCTTATCACATCCCACTCCTCGGCATATTCATCGTAAATATCCATACGGAAGTTCTCCGAGCCCAACCTATCTAGAGCTGTCAGCACCCTCTTAACCGTAATGCTCGAAATCTCCGATGCAGGAGTATAAGTCAATGCATGGCGCCTAGAGGATGGTTCATTGGCACTCAGTAGGCGGCAAGCCACCAGTTTGTCCAACGTATCTTGGACAATAATGATCGGCAAATCGGTCTCCTCAGAAAGCTGATCGGCAGTATAAGGAAGCCCCTGATACCGAAAGGCCATACACACTTTCTTCATCAAAATTACTGCCACGAGGTCTCGATACCTACGACTAACCTTCTCGCTCTCGTTGCGAAACACATAACGCTTCACATTCTGGATAGCATAGCTCAGCTGAGCACCGAAGAGAATAATAGTCCAAGAGAATTGCACGAATAGCATCAATAGAGGGATAGCGGCAATACTACCATAGATACTATTGTACTTAGATACCCACAACTGACCTGAGATATAAAACATCTGGAAGAACTGAAACGCAAAGCCCGCCACCACTCCAGCTATCAAAGCTGGCACAATACGCACTTGAGTATTGGGCATCGTTATATAGAAAGCGGTAAGAATCAGGATAATTATCACCACTGGAAGTATCTTGAGCAGCGTGGTAATCACAGGGGCAATACTTATGGTGCCAAGTAGCTCTATAGAGCTAAGTGAACTAATAAAGATGTTGGAGAAAGAGATCGCAATCAGTGCTACTGGCACAATCACTATTGCAGCCAAGTATCCTATCAAGCTTTTACTTATAGGACGCCCAACCTTTATCTGCCATATCTGATTAAATACACTTTCTACCGTAAGGAGCATACTGAAAACAGTATATATCAGCACGATAAGACCGACAATAATCAGTACGCCACTATGTATTTCATTGAGATAAGCCTCTACTAAGTCGAATGCTGTAGTAAGCTCCATTTGATGGGCGGTGAAGGCATCGTAGAGAGCCCTTTGCACAGATGCTTGCATACCGAACCCTGCGCCCACACTGAGAATCAAGGTCAGTGTAGGGACTAGAGCCAAAAGAGTCGTATAAGTGAGCGCCGAAGACTTTTGTGCCACCCTACCCTCGATAAACTCCTTGATAGAGACATACAAGACACGAAGCACACGTACGAAAAAGCCTGAGACACCCGTCATCTCTTGGTCATACAGCCTCCACATATCGCTTGTCACGAATTGGTAAGCATTTCCGAACCAATCAAACACCCGCTTAAAGAATGGGTTTTTCTTTTCACCCTCCTTGTTGCGTCTACTCTGTATCTCCTCTATTCGTCTATGGTATTCCTCTCTCTTATTATCCTCCATACTTTATAGATATATGTGTGAAGTGGGCGAGAAGGAGACCTCAGTAAGCCGGGTTCTGTCTCCACCCCGAGGGGTGGATGCCTACCATTTATCTACTCTAGGAGTCACCCCCTAGCTCTATCGGTCTACCCCCCGACATCGGACGAGCCGCCCTACAGCGTCGGTGTACATGACCTTTCCACCCATAATGCGTACTGACGGCTGCGTATCACTACCAGCCCGGTAGGCTCTTACCCCACCTTTTCACCCTTACCACCCTAAGATGGCGGTTGTTCTCTGTTACGCTAATCTACCTCACGATAGCTTCCCGTTAGGAAGTATGGTGCTCTTTGTGGCCCGGACTTTCCTCTCGTGACAGCCATACAGCAAGCCACCAGCGGTAAGCTTTTGGACTCCCTTAGCCCGCTTCTTCACATTCTTATGCTCATTTTGATACTGCAAAGATAGCCAATTCCAATGAGTTAAGATACCATCATAGTGCGAAGAAAGAATGCAGAATACAATAATAAGCTGAGAAAACGAATAATATAGAGCTTGCTGAATATGCCTTAACCACCTACTATTCAACCAATTGAAGTATTGTTTTCTTTGCTATGTTGATGATTATTGGTATATTGTAGTGTTAAAAAGAAACGCAATAGCAGTTATTGAGAATATGAGGAAGGTGTTTTCAAGCATTGGGAGGTTGCC
>NZ_KB904326.1 GCF_000379925.1 Porphyromonas levii DSM 23370
TACTTATTCGTCAATAACAACGCATCGGCCGAGAATTACGCTCGCATCTACTCCTTTATGGCCACCTGCGATGAGGCAGGAGTCAACTTCTACGATTGGCTACTAGCAGTCCTTCCAAAGCTCCCCAAGATAGGCGAGCTCACAGAAGACGAAATAATCAACCTCCTCCCAGGTCACATAGAAGTCTAACTCAAAAAGACACCGAGACACAAAATAGACTGTAGGTACCAAATCGTACCTACAGGCTATTTTATTCTCTCCTTACGCGCCCGTTTTGGGAGAGTTACACTATGTAAAAAGAAAGAAAAATGTGTACGTTTGTAACAGTGAAAGAAAAAAAACACTAGCCCGTTGTCTATAAATGGGGAGTACTATACGTGTATACTATATAATTCTGAAGGAAACTCCTACAGAAAATTTTTAATCCGATTTTGTCAAAGTGTATTACATAAGACGAAATCAAAGAGAAATTAATCTATGAATAAAATTAATTTAGCATCTTTGTATGCAAACAGACTAGAGGAAAGAGAACTATCTCGTACTAACGGAGGGCATGACTCATGGACATGTTCTTGCTCTTGCTACTATGAAAATAATGGTGGCTCAAGCACTCATGACAATGCTCATGCCAATGCCCATTACAGGGGAGGAAAAGACTCAAAAAAAGGCGACACAAAAATAGAGGTTATAGTAAGTTGCCCTGACTGCGATCCTCGGTAATTAATAAGCACTTAGAGATAGATGTGTTGAATTTTACGGCAGTAGAGTAAGGTATATTTATATCTATTGGTTTGTAGAGTTTGACACACCTATCTTCACTAATAAATAGAAAAGAAATGAACTTCAATAGAAAGATAATAGCGACTGTGGTAATCGGCCTACTGTGTATATCTAGTATGAAGGCACAGGATCACCACACACCACGCTTTAGGACAGATAGTTATGAGCTCTTGGATCAAGCTCATTATATGGTGATGTATGAGCTTAAGTCGAAGTACCTGAGCGACCAGAATAGTCATTTCACCTCTGAGAATATGCTACTTATAGGAAAGAAAATTAGTAAGTTTTTCAATCCAGAAGTACTTAAAAATCAACAATATTACGAAAGCGCTCTAGATGCAATACCTAGTATGCCTTCTCGTGGTTTGGGTGCTATTGAAGTTTTTCAATGCAAGGGGGAAAATAGAGACGTGGTCATACATTATCCTTGTAATTCTTTTTTTGGTGCTCAATTGTATGAAGATCGCCCGAACTTTAACTGGCAGATAACTGCAGAGAGTAAGGAATTGATCGGTTATCCATGCCAAAAGGCTACTTGCCGGTTCAGAGGGCGCAACTACGAAGCTTGGTTTACGATGCAATTGCCTTTAAACAATGGTCCTTGGAAGTTTCGCAACCTCCCAGGGTTAATTCTTAAGGTCAGCGATGAAAAAGGGGACTTTATCTTTACGGCAAAGCAAGTAAACCGGCTGAAAGAGCCAATGCCAATAGTAAAGTATGACCTAGGCGGCTATGACAAAGTAACTCGAAAGGAGGCCAATGTTTTTGTAAAACGTTATATCGAGGATACATATGATGTTCTCAAAGCAGCATCTGTAGGCACTGGAGTGCAGGTAGAACAATTGACCATCAATAGTGATGGAACCAAATCTAATGCTCAATCCCCCAAAATAACTTATGTCGGACTGGAATTGGAATAGTTTTCGTTGTTTTTTGCTTCTTGTTATTCTAACACTTCCCAATTTATCTTCTGCACAGCAGAAAGGGATTATTAGGGGCGTAGTACGAGATATGAGTGGCAATCTTCTACCAGATGTATCGGTCAGTTTGTTGCAGTCTCCAGATCGTCCAGTAGTTATTGCCTATACTTTAACCGATGAAGAAGGGAAGTATTCACTAACTTATAAACCAAGTGGAGATAGCTTGACCCTTTCTATAGGAGGGTTTAATATACCGCCACAGATAAAGCAAGTGCCGAGAGATTCTGAAATAGTGGACTTCTTGGTAGATGTAAAGCCTTTTGAGCTTGAGGAGGTTAGTGTTAAGGCTGATAAGATCTCTTTGCATGGGGATACGCTTAATTACTATGTTGGTTCATTTATACATCCAAATGACCATACAATAGAGGATGTCCTTAAGCGAATGCCAGGAATAGAGGTCCTGAATGGAGGTCAGGTCAAGTACAAAGGGAAAGCGGTAAGGGGAGTATTGATAGAGGGGATTGATCTGATGAAGAATAGATATGGTATTGCCACGAAAAGCCTCTCCGCCGATGACATTGCTGCAGTGCAGGTGTTCGAAAATCACCAAGAGATAAAGGCGCTAAAGGATCTAGAATTCATAGACCAGGCAACTATTAACCTGAAACTAAAAGAGGGAAGAAAGGGTGTACTTGGTCTTTCTGCCCTTGCTTCAGCTGGCTGGAGTAAGGGTTTCGCAGGACAAGAGGAACTAGTAATGACCTACTTTGCAAAAAGACACCAGCATCTAGGAACACTAAAATGGAATAATGTGGGGATTGGCTTGGATCAGCAAATCCTTTCCTACGGTAGCAATGTCGAAGATCAAGGCGCAAGGATGACCATGATGCTTCGTCCAGCACCTCCCAGTATAGAACGAACTAAGCACCTATTTAATAGTGATCTCTCAGCGACACTAAACAACGTATTCATCACACCAAAAGACCATCAATTATCACTCAATCTTCACTACCTCAGGGACAATGAGGAGAGAAGAGGTCAGAGCATTAATACGATATTTCTACCAGATAGGGAATCGTTGGTGATAAAAGAGGAACTATTCTCACATGACACACGTGAAAAGTTTGGCGGGGAGGTAGGATACAAGGTAAACAATGATCGTTTCTATCTTAATAACGAACTGATTTATAGCGGAGTAATTGACAATGGGAATGGTTTGGTAAGCCAAACTAAGGGTCATGTACATCAGCTACGCAATGAAGATGGACACTTCGCAAAAAATCGCCTAGATCTGATATATAGAGGAGCAAGAGGTAAAGGAATCAGAATAATTTCCAATACAGAATTTATCCAGAGAAATGAGCAACTGAAAATATCTCCTGACGGTTTAGAAATCTTTGGTTCTTCATCCCACACACCTCACCAGAAAAGCAGTCTCACCTCTATTTCTACCTATAATAGTTTTCATCTATTACAGACTCTAAAGTGGAAAGAGTTCTCCTTCAACCCCTATCTATTTGTGCATCACAATGTTGAAAAGCTTGCCTCCGATCTAGACCTATCAGGATTTAGCCAATTATCCAATCAACTACAACGAACGGATACTCAGCTGGGTATTTCTCTCGAGTCGGTATATAATGGTCGAAAGGTCAAAGCTACACTAACTTTGCCGATTGGACTAGAACTGCTAACGCTCCATGATGCGGTCAGCAATGAGAATACTCCTCTAAGGGAATTGCTCTTCAAGCCCTCCTTCTCTCTTAATTGGAAGGTCTCCAATCGCTGGAATACCACTCTATCGGCAAGGTACTCTACGAACTATAGTGATATCTCTTCCTTATACAGTGGATGTATTTTAACGAATTACCGCTCAATAGAAGCTTATGCTCCGCAAATTGATAAGAGTAGATTGTTTTCGGCTTTATTAAGCGTGGGGTATAGGTGGGTACAAAGATTGTTTTTTGCAAGTGCTACACTTTCCTACTCCAATCGTCAGAGCCATTATCTTCATTCAAGTGAATATGATGGTATGCTCCTCAAAACGAATAGTGTAGCGATGCCGAATATAGAGCAAAATCTTAATTATGATTTCAATCTTAGCAAGGGATTCGACTGGGAAAAGCTTAATATATCACTAAGTGGAGGACAATTTATCAGCAGGTCACCGCGCCTTGTACAAAATAAGTTTGCTTACCTAAAGTTTTTACAGAGCCGTGCTACTTTGAAACTGAATATTATGCCTACTCACTGGTTATCACTAGAGTATGATTCTGACTTTAACCTTTCGAGAAACTTAGCACGGGAGGGTAAGAGTCTAATGCTTTGGACAAATAAAATTGGGTGCGCTGTGGAAATCATAAGCCATCTCCACCTAAACGCAAGCGGATATCATCAATACAATAATCAAGGGAGTAGTCCACAGAATACGGTGTTGGTAGATGCCTCTTTATCTTATAAACTAAAAGGATTGCATCTGAGTCTTGAGTGGAATAACATCTGTAATACTAAGTACTTTTACTACCGAGACCTAAGTAGTGAGCGGCTATTTGAAAGTCACTATAGAATACGCCCATCGAGCATTATACTGAAAGCCAGATTTAAAATACTATAGAGCTATGAACATGGCAAGATTTACAGAAGACGATATCAAAAGTTTTTTTGTCAACACACCACAGATTACCTTTGAGGTTACAGAAACATGTAATCTTAATTGGAGCTTGCTGAATATGCCTTAACCACCTACTATTCAAGCAATTGAAGTATTGTTTTCTTTGCTATATTGATGATTATTGGTATATTGTAGTGTTAAAAAGAAACGCAATAGCAGTTATTGAGAATATGAGGAAGGTGTTTTCAAGCATTGGGAGGTTGCCCCTTTTTATTGGGGATGGTAATTTGTCGGAGTCTCTCGATAAGAGCAATAGGTGGTATCAGCTGGCGGAAAAGTTGCCGTGGGCAAAGATGGAGCAGGTCTATATCTCTAGACTTGATCCGAGACGTAAGGGAGCCACTAATCTTCCTGCCCGTTTGGTGCTGGGTGCTATG